>SVLY01000004.1 GCA_015067715.1 Oscillospiraceae bacterium
AGCTCGACCTTGCCGCTGCCCTGGAGAATATTGACCTCTGCCTCTAAAAGCTCACCGCCAACGCTTGTCCATGCAAGGCCGTTAACAGAGCCGACTCTGTTTTCGCGGACGTGAGCGTCACGCTTAAACTTTCTCGGCCCGAGCCATGCGCCAAGCTTTGCCTCAGTGACGGCAACGGATTTCAGCTCGGGATTTTCCGCAAACTCACGGGCGGCCTTGCGGCAGCAGGAGGCAATGGTGCGTTCAAGGGTACGAACACCGGACTCACGGGTGTAGCCGTCGATAAGGAAGCGGATCGCATCGTCTCCCATGCGGAACATACGGCGGTTAAGGCCGTGGCGCTTAAGCTGTTTGGGGATAAGGTGCTCCCGGGCGATGTTCAGCTTTTCCTCGTCGGTGTAGCTTGCAAGCTCGATAAGCTCCATTCTGTCAAGCAGTGCGGGAGGAATGGCGTGGGCATCGTTGGCAGTCATGATGAACATGACGTCCGAAAGGTCAAAGGGGATCTCAAGATAGTGATCCCGGAAGGAATGGTTCTGTTCGGAGTCCAGAACCTCAAGAAGCGCGCTTGAGGGGTCGCCCTTGTAGTCTGCGCCAAGCTTGTCTATCTCGTCCAGCAGAAGAACGGGGTTGGAGGAACCGGCCTGACGGATGCCGTTGATGATACGGCCGGGCATTGCGCCGATATAGGTCTTTCTGTGGCCGCGAATCTCAGCCTCGTCACGCACGCCGCCAAGGGAGACACGGGCGAGTTTTCTGTCCATGGCACGGGCGACGGACATGGCAACGGAGGTCTTGCCCACACCCGGAGGGCCCACAAGACAGATTATCTGGTTTTTAAGCTCCGGAGAAAGGGCGCGGACGGCGATATACTCAAGTATTCTGTCCTTGACCTTTTCAAGTCCGTAATGATCGGCATCCAGAATTTTAGATGCACGGGCAACGTCAAGGCGTTCCCTGGTTTTTTTGTTCCAGGGAAGCTCCAGAACGGTGTCCAGATAGGTGCGCATAAGCGCAGCTTCGGAGATGTTCTGACCGTATTTTTTCAGGTTAGAGACGTCTTTCAGCAGCTTTTTCTTTGAGTCGGGGTCGGTGATGAGCTTTTCGATCTTTGCCTCGTAGCTCTCGCCGTCGGGGGCTTCGTCACCCTCTCCAAGCTCGTTTTTGATGGCCTTGAGCTGTTCCCGGAGAACGTAGTCCTTCTGGTTGCGGTCAAGCTGTTCCTTGACCTTTTCCTGTATCTTGTTCTCGGCGCGGAGTATTTCCATCTCTTCGCTGAGCAGAGTGCAGACACGGTTAAGCCGTCTTACAGGGTCAAGCTCTTCAAGCACCTGCTGTTTAACGGCATATTCCATCTGGGAGTTCTGGGCGATATAGTCTGCAAGATAACCGGGGCGGTCGGAAGAGATCACCTCAAGCACAGTCTCCATGCCCATATAGGGGTTGAGCTCGGCATACTCCTCGTAGAGCCTGCGGGCAAAGCGGATAAGCGCCTCGTAGCCGGGCTCTTCCTCGGGAGCGTCCTGCTGGGAGATGTAAGCTTCGATATATGGATCGTAAGAGGTAAAGCGGGAGGCAATGCCCCGGGCGATACCCTCAACAAGCACGCGAACACCTCCGCCGGGAAGCTTGAGCATCTGCTTTACCCGGGATACGGTACCGATGCGGTAAAGATCGTTTTCTCTGGGATCGTCAACGCGCATATCCTTTTGTGTGAGAAGGAAAATGGTCTGGTCGCGGTTCATTGCGGCCTCAAGAGCGCGTTTTGATTTATCTCTGCCCACGTCGAAGTGGAGCATCATCGAGGGGAATACCGTTACGCCTCTCAGCGCAAGCAGAGGCATTGCAACGGAATCCCGGAATTTCATATCATCCATTTTGTGTGTTCTAACCTTTCTGAAAAGGGGTGATAAGGATATTATATCCCGTCGGAAGAAAAATAGCAAGGCTTTTTTGTGAACGGCGAAATATAAAAACCAACTCCCCCGGAAGAATTACCCTCCGGAGGAGCAAGGATAGGAAATTGCGTTTTTTACGCCCTTGTGGCTTTCTTTGCCTTTGCCTGTGAAAGCTGGGGCAGAGCCCGTTTGCCGGGAATTCTGGTGAGCTCCGGCTCCCCTTCTCCGGTTATGCATTCTTTGGTGATGCGAACGGAGATAATGGACTCGTCGGAGGGCACCTGGTACATAAGGTCGACCATGGCCTTTTCAACGACGCTTCTAAGTCCTCGCGCGCCGATGTTGCGCTTCATTGCAACTGCGGCGATCTCGCGGATGGCCTCGTCGTCGAAGATGAGGTCAACGCCTTCCATGGCGAAAATGGCCTTGTACTGGCGAACAAGGGAGTTCTTGGGTTTGGTGAGAATTGAGACCATCTCGTCCTCACCGAGGGGTTTAAGACCGACGATAAGAGGCATACGACCAACAAGCTCGGGGATGATGCCGTACTTGATGATATCGTGGCTTTCGATCTGCTTGAGAAGGAAGGAATCGTCCCTCTCCTTTTTGGACATGATCGTGGAGTTGAAGCCGATGACTTTATCGGAGATGCGCTTTTCAATGAGCTTATCAATGCCGTCGAACGCGCCGCCGCAGATAAAGAGAATGTTTCTCGTGTCGATCTGAATGAATTCCTGCTGGGGGTGCTTGCGTCCGCCTCCGGGCGGAACGTTTGCAACCGTGCCTTCAAGGATCTTGAGCAGAGCCTGCTGAACGCCTTCGCCGCTGACGTCGCGGGTTATGGACTGGTTTTCGCTCTTACGGGAGATCTTATCTATCTCGTCGATATAGATTATGCCGCGCTGAGCCTTTTCAACGTCCATATCTGCCGCCTGGATAAGGCGGAGCAGAATGTTTTCAACGTCCTCACCAACGTAACCGGCCTCGGTGAGGGTGGTTGCATCGGCAATGGCAAAGGGAACCTGCATGAGCCGCGCCAAAGTCTGGGCAAGATAGGTCTTGCCGCAGCCGGTGGGGCCAAGCAGAAGAATATTGCTCTTCTGGATCTCAACGTCGCTGTTCTGACCGTAGAAGACCCGCAGGTAGTGGTTGTAGGTTGCAACGGAGAGGGCAATTTTTGCCTCGTCCTGTCCGATAACGTATTCGTCGAGAGCGGCCTTGATCTCCATGGGCTTGGGAAGAGCCTCAATGGGGGGCACGGCGGAATTCTTGCGTTTTCCGCTGGAATACTCCTCTAAGATAACGTCGTTACAGACGCGGACACACTCGTCGCATATGAACGCGCCGTTTCCGCTGATAAGTCTTTTAACGTGGCTTCTGGGCTTACCGCAAAACGAGCATCTGATGGAGTCCTGAGTATCGTTTGGCATTTACTTATGTGACCGTACCTTTCTGCCTGATGCGGCGAAATCGGGGATAAGGCCCTTTATCTGTGGGAAATGACCTTGTCGATAATTCCGTATTCGGCGGCAGCCTGGGCTGTCATGAAATTGTCGCGCTCGGTATCAAGGCGGATCTGCTCAATGGGCTTGCCGGTTCTTTCGGCAAGAATGGAGTTGAGATTCTCCTTGATCTGAAGGATGCGGTCTGCGTGGATCTTGATATCCGTAGCCTGACCCTGGAAACCGCCAAGAGGCTGATGGATCATGATCTCGCTGTTGGGAAGAGCCATACGCTTGCCCTTTGCGCCGGCGGCCAGCAGGAATGCGCCCATGCTGGCGGCCATGCCGATGCAAATGGTTGAAACGTCGGGCTTGATGTAGTTCATGGTGTCGTAGATCGCCATGCCGGAGGTGATGGAACCGCCGGGGCTGTTGATGTACAGACAAATGTCCTTGTCGCTGTCCTCTGCTTCAAGGTAGAGAAGCTGGGCAACAACGAGGCTTGCGGTGATGTCGTTAACTTCATCGTTGAGGAAGATAATTCTGTCTTTTAAAAGTCTTGAAAAGATATCGTAGCTGCGTTCGCCGCGGCTGGTCTGTTCAAGAACGTAGGGAACCAAACTCATTGATATGTTCCTCCTTAAAATTCTGGGTAAGTCCGGAGGGAACCGGGAGCAAAATTACTCAGCGTCGGCTTCGGGGGCGGCGTCAGCGGGCTCCTCGTCCTTGACGGGCTCGGTCTTGACGGCGTTCTCCTTGATAACGTTGATGGCCTTTTCCTTGGCGATGTCTTCCTTGACGGCTTCGGCGGGCATGTAGGCTCTGACCTGTTCGGCGTCAACACCGGCAGAAGCGGTGATCTTAGTGTACTCGGCTTCGATCTCCTCTTCGGTGACTTCAATGTTCTCAGCCTTGACAACTGCTTCAAGAGCAAGAGTGGTCTTGACCTGACGCATAGCTCTGTCGGCAAAGTTGGCGCGGAACTCTTCCATGGAGGAACCGGTCATCTTGAGGTAAGTGTCGATAGTGGCGCCCTGAGCGCGGAAGCGGTAGTCAAAGTCCTCAACGAGGCGGTCGATCTGCTGCTCCACCATGCACTGGGGAACCTCGACCTCGGTGATGTCGATAAGAGCGTCGATAAGGCGGTTCTCGAACTCGGCGTTGGCATTGTTTTCCTTTGCCTTTTCAAGTTTGCCCTTAATATCGTTCTTTAATTCATCAAGAGTGTCAAATTCGGAAACGTCCTTGGCGAACTCGTCGTCAAGCTCGGGAACAACACTCTCCTTGACCTCGTGGACAAGGCACTTGAAGGTTGCTTCCTTGCCGGCGAGATCGGCGGCGCCGTAGTTCTCGGGGAAGGTGACGACAACGTCCTTGGCTTCGCCAGCGGAAAGGCCAACGAGCTGATCCTCAAAGCCGGGGATGAACTGGCCGGAGCCAAGCTTAAGCTCGTGCTTCTCGCCCTTGCCGCCTTCGAAGGCGACGCCGTCAACAAAGCCTTCAAAGTCGAGAACAACAGTATCGCCGTTTTCGGCGGCACGCTCAACGGTCTCGACCTGGGTCTGACGGTTCTGACGGACCTTCAGCTCGCGCTCGATATCCTCTTCGGTGACGGGAAGAAGCTCGTACTCAGCGGAAAGACCCTTGTATTCGCCAACCTTGGCTTCGGGCTTGGTGGTGACTTTTGCGGTGAAGGTGAAGCCGTCTTCGCTGATGTCGACGAGCTCGACCTCGGCCTGATCAACAGGGGTGATGCCGGCTTCTTCGACAGCGGCCTTGTAAGCATCGGGGAAAGCCATGTTAACGGCATCCTCGTAGAAGGCGGCGGGGCCGTACATACGCTCGATGATCTTTCTGGGGGCCTTGCCGGGACGGAAGCCCTGGATTCTGAACTTACCGGCGTTCTTGCGGTAGCTCTTCTCGATGGCGGCTTCGAACTCGGCCTTTTCCACGTTTATGGTCAGCGTGGTCTGGTTGACTGCGGTGTTTTCGGAACTCTTCAGGATCATTTGTGTTTTCCTCCGGTATCTGATAATGTAACAACAATACTTAGGTAAATTGCAACTAATGTATTATATCATATCCAAAAACAAAATACCATACCTTTATGCCAACATTCTGACGATATTTTTTCTTTTGTTTATCCGTCTCTTTGCCTTTTGCACAAAAAACTGCCGGATGCGGCAGAGGAAACTCCCCTGTTCGCACCCGGCTGAGGTTATGCGATTTATTTTTTGCCTATGCCGAAAATCAGCTTCAAAACTCCGCTTACAAACTTTCCGGGTTTTATGGTGATTATCTCCATTGCCGCATTCCCCCATGAACATTACTTTGACTTATACTATGCGCCGTCGAAAGCAAGTGTCACAGGCACACCGGAACGATACCTCCGATGTCCAGCATTTTATCATCACTCAGGCAGATAAACGAAATGCCAAGCTCTTCCAGCAATGCGGTGTCCACGATTCCCTCCGGCGAACCTGAGATGCAGAGCTTTCCCGGAGCGATCAGTCCTGCAGCTCCACCGATAAAGCCGTTTGAATAACCGGGAAGCACTATACCTTGGTTGTCTGCACGGACTACGGTGACTCCCCTGTTTTCAAGAGCATTTCCGATCCCGTTATCACCGGTTATCACCGTGTTTTCCCCGGCAACCGCCACAGAACAGGCGCAATAGCCCTGTCTGACCCGTATCTGCTCAAGACCGGAGAATTCACGGGCAAGGGTCTTGCTAACGGATGTCGGATTGTTTACAAAGTACTTTCCAAAAGGCAGAGCGTTCAGCGCCGCATCATGGGGATATTCCGGAGCTTTGGGCGGATCGACGAAAATAAGCTCAGCGCCAAGCCCGGTCAGGTCCTCAAGCCCAAGAGCATCGGCGTACACCGCAAACCGATTTCCCCCGAGATGGCGGCAGTTCATGTCCGGATGAAATCTCACCGGGCGGGGAAGAGACGGGCTGTAAGGCGATGGAACTGCCTTTATTCCCAGTCTGTCAAGCTTCGGCATAAAAATATCAAAATATTCCGCCGAGAGCAAAACGCATTTCACGTCACTCTCGGGCAAAAAGGGAAGGTTCAAAAACCTCACAGGGTATAACTCACCTGTCCTTTCTGATAGCGTTTACAGGGGAGAGTCTTGCGGCCTTTAAAGCCGGAATAACTCCGGAAACAAGACCGGACAATACCGTCACAGCGCAGGGAGCCGCAACCGAATAGACAGTGATATCCGGAAGGGCGGAAAAAAACGAGTAGAATAACGCGTACACAAGGCACACACCGCACAGAGTACCTGCCGCGCATCCGGCGGAGGTTATCATGACCGCCTCGGCCATGAATATTGCGCAGATATCCAGCGAAGTGGCGCCGATGGCCTTGCATATGCCGATCTCACGCTGCCGCTCGCTCACCGAGGAAAGCATGGTCCCGGTCACTCCCATTGCCGCCACAAACAGTGAAATTGCAGCCGTTGCACCAAGAACCGAAGTTACCGAATCTATGACGGAGGAAAATTCCTCCCTGTAGGCAGACATATCCTCAACGTCGTAGTTTTTGCTTGTCTTCACAGCACTGAGATAGTCCTTTACGTCCTGTGCCGCATCTGTATCGCTGTCCGAGGTTTTGAAAACCAGCTGGCTCACTTCATCCTCCGAGCCGCAGACCGAAGTCCAGGGAACGTAGATAAAAGGCGGAATATCCATACCCATCAGCCCTGCGGTCGCCTCCATTGCCGAGGTACACACTCCGATTATCTCGTATTCAAGCTCTCTGCCATCAACTATAAGGATGATGCTTTCACCGCCAACGTCGATATGTCCGAATTTTGATCTTGCGAGCTCGCTGTCAACGATACATACTCTTCCCGCGCTTTTGCATTCCCCCTCTGTGAAGCTCCTGCCGGCCAAAACGTCCACGTCAAGATAATCCCCCATGGTCTCGTCCGCGCCGATGATGAGCGTCGGATATTGCTGGCTGTGAGGAAGACGGTAGTATGAAAACCAGAACTCAAATGGCATTGCAGACTCAATGCCCGAAACGCTTTGTGTAATGCTCTCTCCGTCCTCAGGGGTAAGCTCGGCACCGTCACCGGCGAAAATGACTATACCGTCCATTCCAAAGCCGCCCAACTTTTCGCTCACGGTGGCTTTGGCGCTGTTTCCAATGGCAAGCAGGGCTATCACCGCCCCAATACCCACGGCAACGGATACTGCGCTTAAGCAGGCGCCCGTCCTGCCCCTTGAGACATTTTTATATGCCAGCTTAATTATATCATAAGGCCTCAATCTTCGATCTCCCCGGAGAGCTCCATTCCCTCATACATACCGTCCGTTGGCTCAGCGACGATCAGCTGACCGTCGTAAAACGCGGCAACGGTAACGTAGCCCCGGGAATAACTGTAGACCGGGTCGATATCCTGTCTTGAGATAACTCCGTCCTTCCAGACCCATACGTATTTTACTCCCCCTTCCCCGTTACAAACCGCAGAATAGGGGATCACAGCGGCGCCGTGCCACACGTTTACGAAAATATCCGCACGAACGGCAAGACCGGGAATAAGTCGCCCGTCCGCCCCGTCAACAGTAAGCTCCCCGTCAACAACGGTCCTTGCAGAGGAAATGAGACCCCCGACTGTTCTTGCTCTGTCCCCGACGGCAGAAACCGTGGCGGAAAACACCTCTCCGGGAAATGCCGAACAGGACAGATTTACGTGCTGTCCCGGGCTGACATTCCCCAGGTATTCCTGGGGAATGTCCACCTCAGCCAGAAGCTCGTCCCCACCCACAACGTAAACGCCGGGGACGAGACCCGTAACGGTATCCCCGGGAGAAACGGTCACGCTCTCCACGACTCCGTCCATGCCGGCCCTGACGGCAAACAGACCGTTTTGACCGGAGCGATTATCACCCGGCAGATAAAACCCGGAAAACCAGGAAGGAAGCTTTCCGTTTGCTCCGTAAAACTCAGCGGCGGCAAGGATATCCTCCGGTTGAGTATCAAGGACTTCAAGCTCACCCGAAAGCCCGGATATCAGCGAGTAGAGCTCCTCTTTTTCCAGCGGGCGATAGCAAAACACAACGTCACCGGCACGCACCGTATCCCCCGGAGCCACTGCCACCTCAACGATCTCACCGGGCACTCCGGCAGACAGCTTTTCTTCCCGGCCGTAGCGGATATAGCCTGAGGCAGATGCGGTCTCGTTGACGGTTTTCAGCTTTATCTCGTAAAGTGAAACCGATGTAGTCGGAGCGTTTTCCGCCAGAACCTTGACTCCCACAAGCCCGGCACAGATCAGGCAAAATGCGCCGACGCCCCATAACAGCTTTTTCATGTATAAAACTCCCCCATAAAGCCCAATGATAAGCTTATGATTTGCAGCATGGCCGGGTTTTATTTACCGGATGACGGTCAATTTTCGGGGAGAGTGATTGCCTTGAGTTTTATAGCCTGTGTTGAAAACTGCCTTTATCAGAAAAACGGCGAATGTACACTGACATCCGCCGTTGCTCCGGGAGACGGTAATAAGTTATCTTCCTGCGCCTATTTCACGATCCGGCAGAAGCCGGATACGGAGCTTAAAGGGGATAACGGGTGCAGAGATGTTCGATCAGCGCGGCAATAGTATCGCTGTCGTTATCGGGAAGGATAATATCTGCCGCGGCTTTAACGCTGTTAACCGCGTTTTCCGGCGCAAAGGCAATTTCTGCGGCACCCAGAAGGTCAAGGTCGTTTTCCTGATCTCCGGCGGTGTAGATATCCTTTTTGTCTATGCCCAGGAGCTCTGCAAGCATGAGCGTACCCCTGCCCTTGTCAGTGTCTGCGCTGAAGACCTCGAGAAAAACGTCGTTTGAAAAACGGACGTTAAGGTTTTTCTTTTCAGCCTCGATCCTGTCGCGGATGCCTTCAAGAACGGAGTGTTCATTGGTGAACAGCACCTTTGCAATATTACCCTCGACCTCCTCAAGGGAAGCCTTTTCTTCGAAGCCAAAACCAAAGCCCCGGGCGTGGCGTCGGCTGATATCATTGAGGTTGACCATTGAGCAATGCATATGCCTGTATACCTCAAGACAGGTCCCGGGGTTTTCGTTGAGCAGGGTCTGAAGATATGCTCTTTCACTGTCCGGAAGATCACACTCCCAGAGGAGCTTTTCTGTAGAATAGTCGTAGATCTGACTTCCGTTTGCAAAAACCACGGGGGCATTCCATTTCAGTTTTTTTCTCACGCCCTCAAAGCTTGCAACAAGTCTTCCCGTTGCAAAGGTAAAGCTTCCCCCCTCGGCCATGAAATAGTCCATTGCCTCGCGGGTGCGGACGTCTATGTTTTTTTGGGAGTTCAGAAGTGTTCCGTCCAGGTCGGTAACGATAAGAACGTTTTTAAATCTGTTCAAGGAATAATACCCTTTCTTTTAAAACCGGCGAGCCCGCAATTCGGGCCCGCCGGTTTTTTGATATAAGCGGATAAGACTTAGATCTCGGGGATGTCGATCTCGATCTCGTGGCCAAGCTCAGCAGACTTGCAGATGCCGTCGATGATGGCCTGGTTGTAGAGGATCTGGCTGGTGGGAACGGGAGCGGGCTTGCCGGTGTCGATGGTATCCAGGAAGGAGCGGATCTTCTGCCAGAAGAGACCCTTCTGATTTCTGGTATCGATGAGGGGGATCTTGGTTTCGACCTGACGGCCGCCGATATCGCTGTAGATGGTGAGGGGCTGATAGAAGGAGCCGTTCCAGCAGTCGGTGGAGGGAATACGGAGGCCGGCCTTCTTGCCGAGGATGATGGTGTCACCCGGAGTGTCGAGGTGCATTGCCCATGCAATACGGAAGTCAAGAATGATTCCGCCTTCGAGTCTGACAAAACCTGCGGCGAAGTCGTCAACGTTGAAGCGGGCGGCGTCGGCGGGGTTGTTGTACTCGGGGTTGCAGCCGAAGAAACCGGAGGTGTAGCCGGAAACGGTCAGAGGCTTGGGATAGTCGATGGCGTTGAGAACAACGTCAAGGGAATAGCAGCCGATATCGCCAAGAGCGCCGATACCGCCGGTCTTCTTTTCAATGAAGGTGCTGTTGGGAATACCGCGACGGCGGCCGCCGCCGGTCTGGATGTAGTAGACCTCGCCGAGAGCGCCGCTCTGGACGATCTTTCTGATCATCTGCATATTGGCGTCAAAACGGGGCTGGAAGCCGATGGAAAGGACCTTTCCGCTGGCCTTTTCGGCGCGGCAGATGGCGACGGCTTCTTCGGTGGTGACACACATGGGCTTCTCAAGGAGGACGTTAACGCCGGCGTTGAGAGAGTCGATAGTGCATTCTGCATGGGTCATATTGTAGGTGCAAACGCTGACTGCGTCGAGCTCCTCGGCGGCCAGCATTTCCTTGTGGCTGGGGTAGAAACGGCAGCCTTCAATGCCGTAACGGGCGGCAAAAGCCTCTGCCTTTCCGGGGATAAGGTCAGCCATGGCGACGACGTCAACGTCTTCCATCTGCTTGTAAGTTTCGATATGGGATTCTGCGATCCAGCCGGTGCCGATGATACCAACCTTGAAACGGCGGCCGGAGGACTTGACTTCTTCTGCTACAGTCTGAGTGAACTGGTTAAGAACGCTGTCGGACATAGAATTATATCTCCTTTACCAAGTTTGGTTTGTAAGATTATGATAACACTTTTTTCCCTTGATTGCAATAGCAATTTTCAAATCGTTCTTTATTTTTGTTTCAGCTTATGATATAATTTTCAGTGCAAAGGAGTTGAGTGCCTTGACCATCGCCGAAGATACTCCGGATATTCTGAAAAAATTCCTTATCTATACCGAGACCGTCCGGGGAAAATCCGACTCCACAACGGATGAATACTACCTTGACCTGCGCATGTTCATGCGCTTTTTAAAGCGACACCGGGGTCTTGTTTCCAAGGATACGCCCTTTGACTCAATTGATATTTCCGACGTTGATATTGAACTCATCCGCTCGGTGACCCTGTCTGACCTTTACGAGTTCAGTTTTTTCCTAAGCCGCGAGCGTGAATATATCCGCCCCGGTGAAAAACCGGGAAAAACCGTGGGACTTGGTGACGCCGCAAGGGCAAGAAAGGTCTCGTCATTAAAGAGCTTTTTCAAATACCTCACCTCAAAGGCCATGCTTCTGGACGAAAATCCTGCGGCTGAGCTTGAATATCCCAAGCTTGCAAAGAAGCTCCCCCGCTATCTCTCCGCAGACGAGAGCATGGATCTTCTTGAAAACGTTTCCGGCAGGTCTCCGGAAAGGGATTATCTTATCATTACGCTTTTTTTAAACTGCGGTCTCCGTGTTTCGGAGCTTGTTGGAATTGACCTTGGGGACATAAAAGAAAATACTCTCACCGTCACCGGCAAGGGTAACAAACAGCGGGTGGTCTACTTAAACCGGGCGTGTATTGTTGCCCTTGAGGAATATCTGCCTGTGAGAGCCAAATTTGCCTCACCGGGAGAAAAGGCCCTTATCCTCTCCGAGCGAAAACAGCGAATTGCGCCCATAACCGTAAAAAAGCTCATCAAAAAACACATCGAAGCCGCAGGGCTGGACAGTAATAAATATTCTGCCCACAAGCTTCGCCACACCGCGGCAACCCTTATGTACCAAAACGGTGTCGACGTGCTCACCCTAAAGGAGATACTCGGCCACGAGCAGCTCAACACCACCCAGATATACACCCACCTTGCCCCAAGCGAGCTTCAGCTTGCCGCAGAGGCAAATCCGCTTTCCCGGGTAAAGCGTAAGAAGAAAACCGCTGCCCAGGAAGAAAATTAACAAAAGGAAGATATTAAAATGAAAAGAAAAGCATTGAGTCCCGTCTTTGTAGCCGCGGTTTTGCTTGCGGTCACCGCCTGTATTCTCTGCCTTACGTTTTACCTTCAGGCGCTTAACGTAAAATCCATGTACGGAACCGACATTCGCAAGGCGATCTACGAGACAAACGAGATAACCGCAACCCTTGAAGACACTATGAACCAGGGAGATTACAAGACCCTCGTCCACACCGCCGCCCGCATTGAGGCGCTCTCCGACGCCGGAATGCTCCACCCGGAGATCGACAAGGCAAGGCTTGCTCTTGCAAAAGCCCTTTACGAATATGCCGACGCCCTTGCCGACGGAAGCTATTCCCAAGGGGCAATGAAGCTCCTCTTCGACGACACAGTAAACGCAAACGCTGACCTGCGCCTGCTGGTTCAGCACGCCATAAGCTCCCTTGCAGACGTGGACGTTAAGAAGATGGACAGAGCCTTTTACAAGGCAATGAACCAGTCCTCCCGCTTTTACAAAGAGACCACGCTTCTCGCCAGACACGAGGGTTAAAAACCAAGCACCGCAGAGACAGCTTTCTCTCCGTTCTCTGCGGTGGATTTTTTTACTTCTTTTTTCCCAATGCGACCCTGACCTCGAAGCTTTGGCCGCACCGGGGACAGCGGACACCGTGCCTGCCCCTTGCACGGGGTAAGCGCAGAACCGCCTTGCAGTGGGGGCATTTTCTGAAGACCTTCGACCGGCAGAAACGGACTCTGTCGAAATTCAGCTTAAAAAAGCCCTTAACTGCCCTCCAGACCTTAAGAAGAACGGCGTTTTCTTTTCTGCGCCTGTAGATATTCCGGGAAAAGCAACGGAAAAGTCCCCACCCAAGCAGGAGCAGTATTATGGGATAGAGCCACCATTTCTGCACGAAGATATAAACTATCATTACGATGAGCGCCGCACCGGAGATAACGTAATACAAAGCGTCCGTGCCGTATCTTCCGCTTGCAAAGCGGATAAGCTTATCCTTGAATTTTGCCATATTATATCACACCTCTAAAAGAAGAAAAATCCAAATCTGAAAAAGCTAAGTACAAGCTGAATGATAAAGAAGATCAGCGCGCCGCGCCAGAGTATACCAAACAGAGACATGCGACGTCTTTTGGGTTGGGTGTAACCGGAATTTCCGGCCTTAAGGTCGCGGTAATACTGAGCGTAGGCACTGTTGCCCGGCTCAAGCCTGCAGGCGTTTTCCGCAAAGGTAACGGCGGCGTTCATATTGCCCGACGCAGCGTAAACGATGGAGCTTAAATAATACCATCTTGCCGAGCGGATATTCGTTGAATTCAGAAGCTGTGCCGCCTGAGCGTAAAAGCCCATGCTGATAAACTGCTCTGCGGCATCCAGCGGATCGGCGTTGGTATATGTGCCGTAGGGGCGGTAAGTTCCGGCAGAACCGGCGCCGTAGGCTCTCTGTTGGCTCTGAGCATTGGCCGTCCCGTTTTTTATAGCGTCATAGGCGGCGTTTATCTCCCGCATTTTTCTTGCGGCGTTTTCATCCCCGGGGTTAAGGTCGGGATGATATTTCTTTGCAAGAGCCCGGTAAGCCTTTGTAACTTCTTCCTCGGTGGCATTTGGACTGACCCCCAAAACCTTGTACGGATCCATAGTTTTTATCTCACCGCCCTTTCCTTAAGCTTCATGTATCTGTCCGCACAATAATATACCACAGAATCGTTGACCACAAATAAACAAAATGTAAAAATTTTCTGTACGCGCACAATTCCTGTATTGACAGGGGCGGGTCACGGGAGTATAATATGCTCTGTAAAAATTAGATTTCGGGGCGGGGCGCAATTCCCCGACCGGCGGTGATGCCAATTCTCTTTGGACAAGTCCGCGAGCCTAAAATTCAGGGCATGAAACGGTGGGATCCCGTTACCGACGGTTACAGTCCGGATGAGAGAAAGCTCATAGGTTTTTTCTGCGCTTCCCGAATATATATATTGGGGAAGCGTTTATTTTTTCCCGGAGGAAGGATCATAACATGAAAAACACAAGAAAGCTTACCATCACCGCTATAATGTCTGCACTGGCCTTCGTTCTTATGCTTTTGGAATTCCCCGTTCCCTTTGTTATCCCGGACTTTATAAAGTTCGACTTTTCCGAGCTGCCGGCTCTGCTCTGCGCCTTTGCAGTGGGTCCCGTTTGGGGCGCGGCTGTTTGTATTGTGAAAAACCTGCTCCACCTCTTCGTCACCACCACGGCAGGCGTCGGCGAGCTTGCAAACTGTCTGCTGGGCATATGCTTCGTTCTTCCGGCAGGCATTGTCTATAAAAAGATCAAGGGGCGCACCGGAGCGCTGCTTGGAAGCCTTATCGGAGCCGCCGTTGGCGCAACCGTTACCCTGCCCATCAACTACTACATAACCTACCCCTTCTACATGAACTTTATGAGCGAGGAGCTCATCCTCGGAGCATATCAGCTGCTTCTCCCGGGAGTGAAATCCATTTTCCAGTGCCTGCTGATATTCAACCTCCCCTTCACCTTCGTGAAATTCATTTGCGACGCGGCTATCGTATTTTTCATCTACAAGCCCCTGTCGCCCATTATCAAAGGGAAAAACAAGTAAAGAACAAGACCCGGACGGTTTTCCGTCCGGGTCAATTTATTATACTCTTACAAGCACAGGCATGAAGCCGACGCCGTCCGCAGATACACAGGCATAGCGAATACCGTTATGCATCCCGTTGAAGGCTCCGCTGTGGGATGCCCCGTGAAGATGCCCGTAATAACAGCTTGAAACTCCGGCTTCTTCCATTATGCTTCTGATCTCGGGACAGTCAAATTCCCGGCACAGAGGGGGATAATGCAGAAAGCAGACTATCTTCTCTCCTGGCCTGGCGGCAGAAAGTGAGGCTTTCAACCTTCCCAGCTCACGCTGGAAAATATGCGTGTCGTCCCCGCTGTCTAAAAACCAGCCCCGTGTTCCGCAAAGGGAGAGCCCCTCAACGCTTACGGAAGAGTTATGGATAAAGTCGACGGAGATAATGCCGTTTTCTTTGAGAAACCGGCGCATTTTAGTAAGACTGCACCAGTAATAATCGTGGTTGCCTTTTATCAAAAGCTTCCTTCCCGGAAGCTTATCCAGCCACAAAAAGTCCGGCAACGCCTCTTCAAGGCTTATTGCCCAGGAGAGGTCTCCCGGCACAACGACAGTATCCTCCGGAGAGATCAGCTTTTCCCAGTTTGCTTTGATGCGCGCGGTGTAGTTTTTCCAGCCTTCTCCGAAGATCTCCATGGACTTTTCCCTTCCAAAGGGAAGGTGGAGATCCCCCAAAGCGTAGATAGCCACGGATCAGAACGCGCCTTCCATGGCGGAAAGCATATCGGCAGGCTCAACGGAGACCTTAAAGCGCTTTTCGCGGCTGTCAAGACCGGAAAGGGGTTCGGGAATGGAAACTCCGGTTTTGGCCGAGAGAGTGTCCAGGATCTCGGTTCCGCCGTCAAGGTCGGGACGGACTTCAGAACCCTCAAGGGCGGCGTTAACGTCGATGGCGAACTTAAAGGGGCTTGCTGTGGAGGCAACGACGGTGATACGATCCTCCCCTGTCCGGGCGCGGTAGTTCTCAAGAACCTTAAGGGCAACTGCCGTGTGGGTGTCGGAAAGCCAGCCGGCGGAATATGTAGCTCTGATGGCCTCGTAGGTTCCGGCATCGTCGGTATTTCCTGCAGCAAAAAGCTCCCGGATGCTCCGGAGAAGTTCTTCGCTTACGGTATAGCTTCCCTCGCTCACAAGAGCGCTCATCATACCTGCGACCTCACTTCCGTTATGGCCGCTGAGCTCAGCGAGAAGGCGTTCAACGTTGCTGGAGATAAGAATGTCCATTGAAGGGGACGAGGTCTTCCTGAAGTCTCTCAGACGGTCGTATCTGCCGGTCTGGAGGAACTCCGTGAGAACGTTGTTTTCGTTGGAGGCGCAGATGAGCCTGCCCAGGGGAACGCCCATCTTTTTGGCGTAAAACGCCGCAAGGATATTGCCGAAATTGCCCGTGGGAACGCAGATATCAACGGTATCGCCGTAGGCAACGGCGTTTTGGTTAAGCAGGTCGCAGTAGGCGGAGATATAGTAGACGATCTGGGGAACAAGTCTGCCCCAGTTGATGGAGTTGGCGCTTGAAAGCCGGATGCCTCTGGCAGCAAGTCTTTCGGCGCAGGCCCGATCAGAGAAGATACGCTTTACGCCGTTCTGGGCATCGTCGAAATTGCCCTTCACGGCAAAAACGGAAACGTTTTCACCGGACTGGGTGATCATCTGAAGCTTTTGTACCGCGCTAACGCCGTCCTCGGGATAGAAAACGGTGATGGCCGTGCCGGGAACGTCTGCAAAACCTGCCAAAGCGGCCTTACCGGTATCGCCGGAGGTGGCTACAAGGATCATAACCTTGTCCGAAATACCGTTCTTGCGCATTGCGGCGGTGAGCAGATGAGGAAGAATGGTGAGCGCCATATCCTTAAAGGCGCAGGTGGGGCCGTGGTAGAGCTCAAGAACGTAGGTGTTGTGGGTAAGTCTGACGGTGGGCGCCGCGGTATCCGGGGTTTCAAACCGCGAATATGCTGCGTGGGCGTACTCCAGAAGCTCGGAATGGGTATAGTCCGAAAGGTAAAGGGAAAGGACCTTTGCGGCTCTTTCGGCATAAGTAAGGGGGCAGAGGGACTCTACAAAAGCCCTGTCCACCGAGGGGATATATTCGGGGACGTAAAGTCCTCCGTCGGGTGCAAGTCCGTTCAGTATCGCCTCGGAAGCGGAAACCGCCGGAGAGGAACCTCTTGTGCTGATAAACTGCATTTATACTTCCTGCCTTTCAAAAGATAAAGCGAAATAAGTTGTTGTGGAATATATCTATTATACTCTCCCTGTCAAATCCCCGGGAGAAAAGCTCTTCTGCGATGAGCGCAACGTCTCCGGAACCCGATATACCCGCAGGAAGGGAATCGCACCCGTCAAGATCACAGCCAAGGCTCACGTGCTTTTCACCGCCCGGAACAAGGGAGACAAAATGGCAGATATGGTCTGCCACACGGGAAATATCGGCGCAGTTTTCGTCCACAAAGGGAGAATACAGGTTTATGCCAACGCATCCGCCGACTGATGCGATCTTTGAAAATAACTCATCCGGAATATTTCTCCGGTGGCCGCAAACCGCCCGGGAATTTGAATGACTTGCAAACACGCTTCCCGGAAAAAGCTCGGCCATGTCGGCTATTGCACAGTCGGAAGCATGGGAGACGTCCAGCTTCATCCCGAGAGCAACCGCCTTTCTGCAGAACCCGATACCGGCTGAGGTAAGTCCCCTTCCGGTCATCTCTGAGGCCGTTCCGCAAAGACCGTTATAGATATTCCAGGTGGGCGCAATGATCTTTACCCCGATCTCCGCGGCTTTTTCAAGCAACGACAGAGAACAGTCGATCACCTCTGCCCCTTCTATCCCCAGAACACCGGCACAAAGACCGGCTTTTTCCGCGGCGATAAACTCCTTGGCGCTCGAGCATGGCGCAACGCCGGGAAAGCTAAAGTACCGGGAAATGCAGGTACCGAAAAGCTCATCCATGGGTCGGGGCGAAACGTCGCCGCATATGGCAAAGACCTGTCCCCGGGCAGAAAAGCTTTCTGCGTCAAGCTCAAGACAAAGCCTGCCGTAGCGCCCGTCAAGGGCGGTCAGAGTGTCGCAATGGCCATCGAAATAGGGCAGATCCTCAAGCGCCGAAATCGGTGTAGACGTTTTCATGATGTGTGATCTCCTTTGGGGGCTCATCCCGGTAATCCCCGGCAAGCACTTCGATAACGTCGAAACGCACCGGTCTGTCGTCCGACCGGGAAGCAAGATAAGCCAGAGCCGCGGCCTTCATGCGGTTGATCTTGTGGGGGGACACTGCGTCGATACCCCGGGCAAAATCATAGGCCGAGCGGGTCTTGACCTCAACTATTATCACAGTCCCCCGGTGCTCGCAGATGAGATCAAGCTCCCCGTGTCGGGTACGGTAACCTGCGGCAAGCAGGGTCCATCCCTTTTTGCGAAGAAATTTTGCGGCCTCCTGCTCTCCCCATCTGCCGCGCTCACCGGAATTTTTGAACAGTATCTTTCCCATAATTACTTGGTGTGAAGGTTCTTTAAAAACGACGGACGGTGATACTGGGTAACACCGAGGCGCTTGATCGCCTCGTAATGGGCCGCCGTGGGATAGCCCTTGTGGGCGGCAAAGCCGTAGCCCGGGCAGATACCGTCCAGCTCCACCATGTAACGGTCACGGGAAACCTTTGCAAGGACGGACGCCGCCGCAACTGCGGCGCTTTTGGCATCGCCCTTTACAAGGGACGCGGCGTTGTACCCTTCAAAGCCCCGGCAAACGCTGCCGTCGATGAGCACTATCCCCGGCTTTTGGGAAAGCGCGTCAACTGAGCGGCGCATGGCGGAAAGACTTGCGTTGAGAATGTTTTTTTCTTCTATCTCCGGCACCCATGCGGGCTCGACGTGCCAGCACAGGGCTGTTTCTTTTATGATATCAAAAAGCTCCTCGCGCTTTTTCTCGCTGAGCTTTTTGGAGTCGTTAAGACCCTCGATCCTTGTTCCCGGGGCAAAAATCACAGCAGCGGCGAAAACCGGACCTGCCAAAGGTCCGCGCCCGGCCTCGTCGGCGCCGCAAACGTAGCCATGCTTCTCAAAAAGCTCCTCGTCGTGGAAAAAAAGATGGGAATTGTCCTTAGTTCTTCCGGCCATTATTTCTCCTCTGCCGTGTCCAGCATGACGGTCTCAAGACTGAATCTGCCAAGCTTTCCTGCCCGGTACTCGTCGAGAAGAATGCGCGAGCCACGCTCGGTATCCCCAACACCGCCGCGCATCAAAAAGCCCCGCTTTGCGCAGAAGGCCTCCAAAGCGTCGCCGCCACGCATAACGAGCTGACTTCTCTCGCCGTCTTTAGCTTCGAGTATCGCAACCAGCGCTTCTGCGCCGACGATCTTTCCGATGGCCTCCGGGAACTTACAGCCCAGCTCAGCCAAAAGCTCGGCGGCAAGCTCCTCGGTGTCGTAAACGTCGTCCTTAACGGCGCCGGTCATCGCAAGGTGACGGGCGGCAATTGCGGGCTCAAGTCTCGGGGCAAGCAGACCCGGAGTGTCGAGAAGATCAAGTCCGCCCCTGAGGCGGATCCAGGAGAGCTGACGGGTAACACCGGGACGGTCCTCGGTCTTTGCAGGCTTTCTGCCGGTGAGGCGGTTGATAAAGCTGGACTTGCCCACGTTGGGAATGCCCACGACCATGACCTTTATGGAAAGGCCGCCGACACCCTTGCTCTCCCGTCTGGCAAGCTTTTCAGCAAGAAGTCCCTGGGCCGCAGGAACGAAGGCCTGAACTCCGTTTCCGCTTTTTGCATCGCAGGCAAGAGCGGCGTAGCCCTTTGAGCGGTAATAAGAAAGCCAGCGGTCTGTCTCGGTGCGGTCGGCAAGGTCGGAGCGGTTGAGAATGATAAGCCGGGGCTTGTTCTGGCAAAGCCTGTCAAGCTCCCGGTTTCTGCCGGAGATGGGAATTCGGGCATCGGTTATCTCGGCGACAACGTCGACCTTGCCGATCCTGTCGCCCAGTTCTCTCATAGTACGGGCCATATGCCCGGGATACCAGTTAATTCCTGCCATTTTATTTCACAACTCCGAAATCCTTGATGGGTAATACTCTGAGCACCACGTGCCCCAAAACCTGCCGCTCGTCGATAAGGCCGACACGGCTGTCCCGGCTGTCCGTTGAGCCGTTTCGGTTATCCCCCATGACGAAAAGCATACCCTCGGGGACTGTCAGGGGAAAAGCAACGTCTGCGGCTGTGGCTGTGGGAGAGAGAATATAGTCCTCCTGAAGTACCCGCGTCACACCGTTTACGTCGGTAACACTGACCTCATGGGTGGCAAAATTGATGTTGACAGTCTCTCCGCCGGAGGCAATAATGCGCTTGACGATGGGCTCCTGAAAATAGAGATTGTCCATTGCGATAACGACGATATCTCCGTTTTCCGGCTCATAGCCAAGCTTTGAGATGATAAGCGTGTCCCTCTCGTGAAGGGTGTTTACCATTGAAGTGCCCACGACCGTAGTCACCTTGAAAAACAGAGTAAAAAGCAAAACGATGGCAATAAGCGCGTAAACAACGGCGTCGCACCATTCGTAAATTGCAAGGGCAATATCGCGGTCTTTTTTGGGCGGAGCAAGCTCGGGACCGGTCTGCATATTGTAAGCCTCCTTCGTAAGGGTCGTTTTTCAGAGAAAAAACGGGGCATATATACATATGCCCCGTTTGATTCGGAAATGTCAGATTCTTTCCTTGACTTTGGCAGCCTTGCCGACTCTGTTGCGCAGGTAGTAGAGCTTTGCTCTGCGGACCTTTGCCTTGCGGACGACTTCGACCTTCTGAACGCTCGGGCAATGAACGGGGAAAACCCTTTCAACACCAACACCGTAGGAAACACGGCGAACAGTAAAGCTCTCGTTAAGACCGCCGTGCTTCTTGGCAATGACGGTACCCTCGAAAATCTGAACTCTTTCGCGGCTGCCTTCCTTGACCTTCACGTACACCTTAACAGTGTCACCGACTGCAAACTGAAGCTCGTCGGAGCGCTTGTACATGCTTTCAAGCTTTTCTACCAGGTTCATCTGTACCTTCTCCTTTGTATCGGCCAAAAATAACGCCGATTCGTAACATTCATTCCCGGTTTCTTTAAGGCTGCGTTACCGCCCCCGGCAGAGGAATGCGCTGGCAGTGAACGTAAAAACTACATTCAACCGCACAATAACTTTGATATTATACCACAACGCAATACAGATTGCAATAGTATTTTAAAAATATTTTTCTGTTACTCTACCCATTCGTAGTTTACGAAGGTCTCGTTAAAGGCGATGTTGTTTGCCCCCACCTCGATAGCTTCCCACTGCTCTCTCGTTCCGGCATAGAATATCTCGCTAAATGACGGACAGTTCAAAAACGCGCTGTTGTCGATGACCTTAAGCTTGTCGCTGAAGTGGAGATATTCAATTCCCTCACAGCCGTCAAAAGCACCAAGGCCAATGACCTCGAGAGAATCGGAAAAATATACCTCAGTGAGGTTTGTTGCCCCGTAGAAGGCTTTTCTGCCGATCTCAACAACACTGTCCGGAATATGAAGCTCTGTGTCGGGCTTATACCGATGGTAATAGTAAAGAACGCTCATGTCCTTGTTGTAAAGGGTAAGGTCACTGGCAGAGTAAAACTGATTGTCAGCGCTTACATTGAGCTCAGCAAGGAGGTCGCTCTCGTCTACCACCGTGGGGTCGATATACTCGGCTCCGCTGCCGATGTTAAGCACCTCAAGGTTAAGACATTTTCCGAAGGCTTTGTAACCAACGTACTGAATGTGGTCGGGAACCGTGTATTCAACGAGACCCTCGCATGAAAAGAAGGTGTAATCCTCGATCCTTGTGATGGAGGTGGGTATCTCAAGCTCGGTTATGCTCACACAGTCCGCAAAGGCCCGCTCACCTATATAGGTGACAGTCTCGGGAATCTTGATATCGGATAAATGCGTGCAGAGATTAAAGGCGCAATCGCCGATGATCTCAACGTTTTCGCCGATATTGACCTTTTCGAGGCGGCTTCGTATTCCGTCCATTCTGCCGTTAAGGGCAGTAAAGGCCGTGGAGATAAATCTGACCTCCTCGGGGATGGTGACCTCTCTCTCATGTCCGAGATAGCGGATCAAAATGCCCTGGCCAACGATAACGAAGTCTTCCTTTGCGGAATTGAGCCATTCCGTTAAAGTGAAAGCGTAAGGTCCAATGGACTCAAGACAATCGGGAACGTCAACTTTTTTGAGCTTCAGGCAGTTATAGAAGGCCTTTGCTCCGATATAAAGGCAGTTATCGGACATGTCGACCTTGATAAGCTCCTGGTTCTGCTCAAAGGCAGACTCCCCTATGTAAATAACGCTGTCGGGAATAGTGACCTTAACAAGTCCGCAGTCGAAATAGGCTTTTTCTTCGATACGGGAAACCTGCATTCCGTCGATCTCGGAGGGGATGGTGTGACGGGTGTAGCCGCCGGTGTATTTCGTTATGCCAACAGTCCCGTCGCTGTAGACGTTATACTCAAAGCCCTCCACAGAGCCCGAACCCGTAACCTGGGCATCTAAATCGCCAATGGGTTCGATCTCTTCTCCGCCGCATGCGGCAAGGGGAAGGAAAAGTGAGAACACAAGCAAAAGTGAAATAAGGAGTTTTGTTTTCTTCATAGATAAAAATCCTCTTTATTGCTGAAATAGGGTCATTTTATAAGCTCATCAAAACCGTCGCGCCCCATGCCAACGAGCGAAGAAATATTCTCGCCCACCGCAAGGTTTATCTTCCATACGTACCAGTCGCTCATGGAAGAGTAATAGATCCGGTAAAGCCCGTCGGTCTTTACAATTGAAAGCCTGTAGATCGAGCAATTGTCGTAACCCGAAACGCTGTCGTCAGGAGAAAGGATCTGAACGGGATCCGTCCAGTGAAGCCCGTCGTAGGACATGGCGTAATAGGCATCCAGCCCCACGAGGTTGTTTGAGCTGTTCTGAGGTCTGGCGCAGAAGACGGTCTCGTAAACACCGTTTTCAAAAATAATATCCTGATGCCAGATATTATAGCCCCATACCTCCAGATCCGTTGCCTCAAGCTCACCCCAGTTATACCCGTCCGCCGATTGGGTACGCCATATCTTTCCGTCGCGCATGGAATACCACATGGTATATCCACCCTCGGGGTTCAGCATTACCACCGGACTTAGCACGGGATCGAAATTCCATTCGCTTCCGGCAAGCATGATCTCCTCTTCGCTCCAGTTCACACCGTCGGACGAGGTCATGCGGAGAACAACACCCCCGTTGGAGTCGGCGTTGATCCCGTTGCCGTAATAGGGATTCCAGCGGAACCAAAGCTCCATGACGTTGCCGTTAAGGAGAATATGGGGGTCGGAATAGTGGGCTCCCCCCTCAAGAGAGGGTGGATAACCGGTGACGGGGTTGGATATCCCCTCGGGCTCAGTCCAGGCTATACCGTCGTGTGAGACGGCAATACAGGGGTTTTCGTAGTCGTCGTCACAGTAAGGATAGGGCGTGTAGGCCATCCAGTATTCCCAGCCATTCCACCCTTCCGGTATATAGAGCACCTTTGGGTGACAGCTCTGATCGTAGCCGTCGAAGGTAGCAATATCCAGAGGCTCTGCCGCGTTGGCGTAAACGGGAGGCTCGATCTCAAGGGAAAAGATATCCACGGTAGTCGTGGTGGTGGCCTCGGTGGTGGTCTCTGCGGTGGAGGTTGTTTCGGTGGTCGTCACCGCGGTGGTTTCCGTTGTGGTCTCGGGAGGAAGAGTTTCGGGCAAGGGAGAAAAAGTCGTCACAGGGGTCGTATCCGAAGACGTCCCTGTCGTGCTTTCCGTTTGGACTGGCACAGTTCCGCAGGCAGAACAGAGGCAGAAAGCCAAAAGCAAAACTAATATGAAATATTTTTTCATGACACGATAAAGCCGTCGGGCATAAAGCGCGCGCCGATGAGGGAACAGGGCTTGGAAACGGTCTCGCCGTTGATTATCATCTCGCTGGAAGAGCCGCCGTCAAGGTTTGCGGCGTTAACTGCGCCGAAGTCAAGAAGTATCTGGGTGGCTTCCTTCTGAGTTGCACCCAGGCTGCCGCCGGCCCCGCGTCCGTCAATGACCAGGAAGAGGAACGCACCGTCCGCTCTCTGGCCGATACAGGTTCGGGGCTGGATTCCGCTGCCGCCGGTGCCAACTATCTCAGACTGTTTTCCGTTCACAACAAGGAAGGGCGGGTCGGGGTTGTCGAAGCTGACCGCATCGCGGATGTCAAGCTCAAGGAATTCGGATTTTGTATACTGCCCGAGGACGAGAATATTGCCGTGGGTTATGCCGATAACGTTGACCTTGGTGTTGGCCCAATCGTAAACACCGTTGGCCTCGGGTCCCCAGTACATAAGCTCTCCGTTGTAACAGAGAACACCGTCGGGACAGCCGCCGTTGCCCTCGCCGTCCGGGTCGTAGAACGCACCGCCGTTGATGGCGGCAATTGCGCCGGTTGCCTCAACCATTGCAGAGAGCTGCTGTCCCCGGGAATAGTTCCACCAGCTTCCGCCGGAAGCGGCGTTGGAGAGAATACTTTCGGAAACGCAGAGAGAGACCCGCGAGGGGTCGGAGATGACAAGCATATAGCCCGAATAGGTAGGACCGCTTACTCCCACAAGCTGAATACCCTCAAGCCCGTCGGTCTGGGGCATGGCGTCCGGGTGGTCGGCAAACATCTGGTCTGCTGTGAGAGGAGGCTTTGTGACTTCGGTCACAGTATCGGTTCCGGGAACTGTGGAGGAAACCGCATCACCGGTACCCTGGTTTTCGGGAAGAAGCTGACCGGGCATATTAACCGTGCCCTGGTTATCGCTTGCGGCAGTTGTAACGGTTATCTGAATAAGGGAGGGGTCGGTCTTGTCGTCGGAGGCGAGAGTCTGGTTTCTCTCGTAGATCTCGGCGATGGTCTTTTCGCTGAGGAAGGCCGTTGCCATAAACTTGGCCGCAGAGGTCTCAAGCATGGTAATGGCGTAAAGGTCCCGGAGCTGGGTGAAGGGGCCGTAGAGCAATATGAGAAAAGACACCACGAGGGCAGACAGAGCAGAGCCCACGGAAAACAGCACGTATCTTAAAACGCGCTTAGTTTTCAGCTTGGATTTTTTCTTCTTGAGTTCTTCAGGCATATGGTTAACCCCCTGTTTACAAAGGATGATAAACTCTCACCTATATATTATATCACCAAAGTTTTATAAATCAAGAGCCAAACCCACTTGACGAACGGCGCAGGTTAATCTATAATACTAAAAAAACACCGCACAGGAGGCAAAACCCACATGAACTACGGAAGCAAACCCAAAATGGTCCTCTTCGACGTTGGAGGAACTCTTTTCGAGGACGGAAAATGTTATCCCCTCGAAGGCCTTGCCAAGCTAAGACTCCTTGCTAAAAATCCCGAAGCAACCACCGATGAAAGGCTTTTTCAGCTTTGGGAAGAATATATGGACGAGATCGACGTGCCCAGAAAATCAAAAAGCGGCGTCGGTCTTGACATTCCCCTTTGCGCTCCGCTGAAATACGCCATTATGCACTCCGGTCTGGAGTTTGACCTCTCCACTTACGAGCTGGAAGAGCTATTCGACCGCTACAACTCCACCCGGGAATTCGTTCCCGGAATACGCGAGCTTCTTTCC
Source organism: Oscillospiraceae bacterium (assembly GCA_015067715.1). Taxonomy (GTDB): domain Bacteria; phylum Bacillota; class Clostridia; order Oscillospirales; family QAMX01; genus SIG499. The sequence continues at coordinate 25,412 of SVLY01000004.1, forward strand.
ACTCTGGAAAACCTCGGCATTCGCGCGGCGGTTATCTCCAACAACATGATGAGCGGCGAAAGCCTTGAGCTTGCAGTAAAGCACTGGCTGCCGGATTCAAAAATGGAATTCTGCCTTACCAGCGCAGACCTTCTCTTCACAAAGCCCTTCCCCAGGATCTTCACAGCCGCCGTGGGCAAGGCACATCTCGCCCCCGAAGACTGCTGGTACTGCGGCGACGGTAAAGTGCCGGACGTGGACGGCGGAAGCTCTGCCGGTCTTACGCCCGTGCTCATCGACGTTAAAATGGACTCCCCCTGTGAAATGCGCTTCGACTGTGCAAAGGGAGAATACATGACCGTAAACAGCTGGAACGTCCTTGCCGATCATCTGAAAACTCTCTGAGAATAAAACCAAAGCTCCGCAGAAGATATATCCTGCGGAGCTCTTTTTTATTTTGCTTCGGGCTTCATGAATTTTGCGGCGTAGGTCAGCATCATCTTTTTCGTTCCGCAGCTGTCAAAGGCGATCTCAAGAAGACTGTCGCCTGCGGTCTCCTTGCGGGACATGATAACTCCCCTGCCAAAGGCGTTGTGGACAATAACGTCCCCGACCTTGTAGTCCGTCTTCCCCGCCGAAGCCGCGGGAGCGGCTCCCCTGCTCACAGGAACAGAGGGACGGGGTATGACGGGCTTGGGTATGGCGGTGCGCCCAAACGGCTTTGAGGGGGCTGAACCGTAGGAAGAGGAAGATGCAGTTCTCTTTGCGCCTCCGGGAATGCCGGAGAAGCCCTCGGAGTCCAGATATTCCGAAACGTAGGTCTTCTTTCGCTGGTGGCGGTCGATGCACTGTTCGGGAAGCTCCTCAACAAAGCGGGACACAAGGTTTCTCTCCGTCCGGCCAAAGAGCATTCGCTGGGAGGCGTAAGTCATGTAGAGCTTTTCCCGGGCTCTGGTTATTGCAACGTAGGCAAGACGGCGCTCTTCTTCAATGCCCTCCCGTGTGTCCACACTTCGGGAAGAAGGGAAAAGCGCTTCTTCACAGCCGACGATAAAGACTCTTGGGAACTCAAGCCCCTTTGAAGAGTGGACCGTCATAAGCGTGACGGCGTCCGCGCCTTCGTCGTAGCGGTCGATATCCGTAAGAAGGCTGGTCTCTTCAAGGAAGCCCTCAAGGCTGGGCTCCTCTGCAGCCTCCATATAGTAGACTATGTTGGTCTTAAGCTCGGAGATGTTCTCGAGGCGGGTGCGGTTGTCCGGATCCTTTACCATATTGGCAATAAGACTGTCACGGTAGCCGCTGCGCTCCATCACCTCTTCGTAGAACTCATCAAGGGGAAGGGTGCGGCGAAGGGCGGCAAGTGATGCGATAAGCTCGGTAAAGCGCTTCATTGCGCCCACAGCCTTGGGAGTGAGTCCGCCTATCTCGTCCGAACGGCGCATGGCCTCAAGCAGGCTGATTCCCGCGGCATCTGCGGCCTGGGTGACACGGGCAAGAGATGTGGCGCCGATGCCTCTGGCAGGAGCGTTTACTATCCGGGTGAGGCGCAGAGAGTCAAAGGGGTTTGCGATGACCTGAAGATAGCTCATCATATCCTTGACCTCAGCCCGGTCGTAGAACCTTGTGCCGCCGATAATGCGGTAGGGAATGGCCCGGTAACGCAGGCTTTGCTCTATGGCGTTGGATTGGGCGTTCATGCGGTAGAGAACGGTATTGTCCGACCATGAGCCGCCTTCTTCCCTTGCCTTCATGATAACGTCGGTCACGTATGCGGCCTCGGCGCGCTCGTCCTCAGCTTCGTAAACCGTGACGGTCTCGCCGTTGCCCTTTTCCGTCCACAGCTCCTTGCCCATGCGCTTTGAGTTGTTGCGGATAACGGCGTTGGCGGCGTTGAGGATGTTTGAGGTCGAGCGGTAGTTCCGCTCAAGGCGGTAGAGTCTCGTGCCCTTGTACTCGTTTTTGAAGTTTAATATGTTCTCCACCTTTGCGCCGCGGAAGCTGTAGATACTCTGGTCGTCGTCACCCACGACACAGACGTTTCCGTGGACGGAGGCAAGAAGCTTTACCAGCATATACTGTGCGTGGTTTGTATCCTGATACTCGTCAACCAGAATATGGGAAAAGCGGTTGCCGTATTTGAAAAGCACGTCGTCGCAGTTCTGGAAGAGATTTACGGTCTGCATTATAAGATCGTCAAAGTCCATGGCGTTTGCTTCCATGAGCTTGCGCTGATATTCGTTATATATTCTTGCGGCGAGGACAACCCTTGCATCGCCCTTGGAGGAATTCATAAGGTCGGAGGGAAGCATAAGCTTGTCCTTGGCGTTGCTGATTATCTGAGCAACGGAGCGGGGCGGCATTTCTTTTGTGTCAAGGTGCATGGACTCCATAACGTCCTTTATGACCCGCTGGGAATCGTCCGCATCGTAGATCGTAAAGCCGGACTTATACCCAAGACGCTCCCCTTCCCGGCGCAGAATGCGCACACAGCAGGAGTGGAAGGTAGAAGCCCAAATATCCGTTCCGCTCTCACCAAGGAACTTCTCAAGGCGCTCTTTAAGCTCTCCGGCGGCCTTGTTTGTGAAGGTTATGGCAAGTATGTTCCAGGGGCGTACAGGGTCCACCGAGAGCATATCCGCAAGCTCGTCTCTGTCCATGGTCTGTTTGCCGGAAACGTGGTCCCGAAGGGCAGAAAGGTCGTCATCCGTGAGATTCGGCTCAACCCAGTCGCTCTCGTAGGCACAGCCGTAGCGCACAAGACAGGCAATGCGGTTGATGAGCGCTGTGGTCTTTCCCGAGCCTGCACCGGCAAGGACGAGCACCGGCCCGTTGGCGGCAAAAATACAGGCCTGCTGTTCGGAGTTCAGGTATGAAAACTCCTTTTCCATGGCTTTTTTTCGAAGCTGTACGAATTCGTTTTGCTGTAAACTGTTCATCTGTATTTGATCCTCATTCTGTAATTACCTGTCAAACACCGGTTCCGTCAAAATCCGGCACGAAGGATGAATCCGCCGAGGCGATATCCTGGAAATAGCCCTTTGTAAACCCAAGCGCAAGCATATAATCCGTAACGCGGGCATATTCACGCTCTGTGAGGCGCCTGTCAAGCCCCCGGATATCCCGGGCGCGGCCGGCGGGAAAATATTGACTCATAAGTGATATGGGCGTTTCAGGCGGCACAAGGGACGAAAGCCTGTCTAAGATCCGCTTTGACATTGCGGTTCTTCCCGGGAGCACCAGATGCCGCACCAGAAGTCCCCGGGACATCATACCGTCTGCCCCCTCTGATCCCACACCCACCTGAGAGAGCATTTCTCCAATGGCCTTTTCGGCAATATCCTCATAATCCCCGCAGGCGCAAAGCGAAGCGCCCGAAGAGTCGAACTTGAAATCCGCAAGGTAAACGTCCACAAGGCCGGAAAGCTTTTTCAAAGTTTCAACACGCTCGTATCCCCCGCAGTTCCAGACAACGGGAATCTTAAGGGAAAGCCGGGAAAGCACGTCTCTGAGCTGAAGGGAATAATGGGTGGGAGTGACGAGATTGATGTTATGAACGCCGGAATCTGCAAGCTTTTCGATGACCTCGCAAAGCCCGTCGGCATCAAGATCTTTTCCGCCCTTTCCGCCGGATATCTCAGAGTTCTGGCAGAAAACACATTTCACGGGACATCCGCAAAAAAACACGGCACCGCTGCCGCGTTCACCGCTGATGCATGGCTCTTCCCAGAACATTGGAGCGGCTCTGGCAACGCTGACGTCAAGTCCGCCGCCGCAAGCGCCGATCATTCCGTTTGCGCGGTCTGCACCGCATTTTCTGGGACAGACCTCGCAACGGGTCATGGCCGAAATCGTATCCGCTGACCAGTTCATCTGAAAAAAGCCTCCGAAAGTATTTCTCTTTTTTAGTTTAACACACTTGCTTTTTCTTGTCAATCGTTATACAATATACGTAGCAGCGAGAAATCGCAAAACACATAAGGAGAAAGAAAAGAATATGGCAAACAAAAACGGCAAGAAGGGCTTCTTCGGTGAGTTTAAAGACTTTATCACCAGAGGCAATGTTCTGGACATGGCAGTAGGTGTTATCGTTGCCACCGCATTCGGCAAGATCACCACCGCCCTGGTCAACAACGTTCTCATGCCCTTCATCGGCTGGATCTTCGGCGGAAGCGACATGACCGACGTTCTCAACATCACCGTTGTCCCCGAGATCAAAGAGATCATCGACGGCGTCGAAACCGTCACCCAGGAAGCAGTTGTTATCGGCTTTGGTACCTTTGTTTCCGCTATCATCGACTTTATCATCATCGCATTCATCGTCTTCTGCATCGTAAAGGCATTTAACGCCGCCCGTGCAAAAGCCGAAGCCAAGAAGCGTGCCGAGGAAGAAGCCGCCGCCGCAAAGGCTGCCGCCGAAGCTCCCGCACCCGAACCCTCTGCCGAGGAAAAGCTCCTCACCGAGATCCGCGACCTGCTTAAAGAAAAGAAATAAAGAGCAGCAATTATTTTCTTTACTTAATTTGCCACATATGCCGGAGGGACCAAAACGGGGTTCTCTCCGGCTTTTTCTTTCTTAATGGATTCTTAATTACTTATTGAGTTGTTTATTAAAAGATAATAAGAGATAATATTACCGTGAAAGGGGAAGAAAAACATATGAATACAATTTTGGTATGCGACGACGAAAAAGATATCGTCACAGCACTTTGCGTTTATTTAAGAGAATACCGGGTCCTCACGGCAAACAGCGGAACCGAGGCACTCAATATACTCAGCAACGAAAATGCCGACCTTGTACTGCTGGACATCATGATGCCCGGCATGGACGGAATTGCAACTCTGCGCCGCATTCGGGAGACAAGCAATATCCCCGTCATCCTGCTCACCGCCAAGGGCGAAGATGCGGACAAGATCGTCGGTCTTGACGTTGGCGCGGACGATTACGTTACAAAACCCTTCAGCCCCACAGAGCTTCTCGCCCGTGTACGTGCCCAGCTGCGCAGATATAAAAGCCTCGGGGGAAGTCCCGCCCGGGAGGGAGTTATTTCTTTAGCCGGCATCGAACTGGACAGAGATCAGAAAACCGTTCTGCTCTACGGAGAGCAGATATCACTCACTCCAACGGAGTTTGGCATTCTTGCCCTTTTACTGGAAAATCCCGGCAGAGTGTTCTCAAACCGGGAGATCTACGACCGCGTATGGCGCGGAGCGGGATATTCCGGCCTCGAGACCTCCGTTCCCGTACACATTCGCCACCTCCGGGAGAAGATAGAGATAAACCCTGCCGAGCCGCGTTTTATAAAGGTGGTTTGGGGTCAGGGCTATAAGCTGGATCCCGGCGCAGATAAGAAAGGATAAAGGGTAATGAAAAAGCAGGTACTTCGCAGAAACTTCTGGATACGCTTCGGCGCGTTTTTTCTGATGATATTTCTCTTCATCGGACTTGCCGCAAGCACAGTGAGCGTTGTCTACATGGCCGGAAACGGCTATTATTACGACAACGGCGAAAACGACCGGGAGAGCATCCGGGCGAGATCGTCGCTGTACTACGCAATTTTAGGTGCAAGCGAGACATTTTACGCCATTGACGAAAGCGTTGTGTGGGCGGCCTCTTACTATTACGATACCTCCCGGTATCTTGAGCTTGAAAACGTGGACTACTCCGTAAAAGACATAGAGACCGGCAAGATCCTCTTTACAAGCTATTCCCCCGACACGCCTTACCTTGAGGAATACACCAACGACATCGCCATCAGATATATGACAGACGATAGCCCCGAAGAGCTTTCAAGAGAACTTTCCGTCACCGTTTACTTCCCCCATGAGCTCCCCCACCAGGACTGGTGCACGGTTCAGCTTAAGCTTTCCGGCATTCTCACGGAGTTTAAATACCCCATGATCGCCCTGGCCGTTATACTGCTCATCGCCGGGATCGCCCTTTTTATTTTCCTTATGCAGTCCGCAGGACTTTCTGCCGACGGAACGCCCACACCGGGCTTTCTGGGCAAAGTCCCAATTGAGGTATTTGCGGTCATAATCTCCCTGCTTGAAACGGGTGTTGTAGGCGTTACGGTGTTTTTAAACGAATCTGCGGACACTTTCATCGGCGCGCTGGGTTTCTTTCTGCTGTTCACGTTTATTCTCGCCCTGTGGCTTCTCATGAGCCTTGCTTCCCGTTTCCGTTCGAACACCTTTTTCAAGTACTGCCTTACCTGGATAATCATCAAAGCTCTGGGACGGCTGTTCCGCTGGATAGGCCGCATATACCACAAGGCAGGCTTTCTCTGGCGTTCCGCCATTGCAATATGCGTTGTATCCTTTGTTTTCCTGATTCTGGTAATCGGTGTGGGCGAAAGGGTGGATATTGCCCCGTTCTTAATGTTCTGCCTTTGGTTTGGGCTGACTGCCGCCTTTTCCGTGGCCTGCGCCAATTTCTCGAAGCTGAAAAAAGCCATCCAGCGCCTTGCGGACGGCGACTATACCACAAAGGTCAGCACGGCTGGAATGTTCTTTGACTTCCGCCGCGCCGCGCAGAACATTAACCGCGCCGGCGAGGGCATGACCAAAGCCGTTGAGGAGCGCATGAAGAGCGAAAGGCTGAAGACCGAGCTTATCACAAACGTCTCCCACGACATCAAAACCCCCCTCACCTCCATCGTAAACTGCGTTGACCTTTTGAAAAACAGCGGCGAAGAGTATTCAGCCCAGACAGCAGAATACCTCGACATTCTCGACCGTCAGTCCAAACGGCTTAAAAAACTCACCGAAGACGTTCTTGAGGCCTCAAAGGCTTCCACGGGCAATATTGCCGTTGAGCTTGGCGCCGTGGACATGGAAACGCTTCTCACCCAGGCAATGGGCGAATACAGCGACAAGCTTGAAGAGAAAAACCTTAAGCCGGTCATAAACATTTCCCAGGAAAACATTCTCGCCTACGCAGACGGAAGGCTTCTCTGGAGGGTGTTTGACAATCTGTTCTCCAACATAATCAAATACGCTCTCCCCGGAACAAGAGTCTATCTTGACGTGTTCAAGGCAAACGGCATTGCCTACGTCACCTTCCGCAATATTTCCGAGTTTGAGCTTCCCGGTGACCCGGCGGAGCTTACCGAGCGTTTCGTCCGGGGCGATGCATCCCGCAACACCGAGGGAAGCGGTCTTGGGCTTTCGATCTCCGAAAACCTCTGCACGCTCATGGGCGGCAAGCTTTCGCTGTCTACAGAGGCCGACCTCTTCAAGGCCACCGTCAGCCTTCCGGCCTGCAGACTCGTCCCCAAAAAGCAGAGCTGAAAATCCCTTCGACAAATTGCAACCAAATCCCCGCATAAGGGGTAATATACTTGAATCCAAAAGATCGATCATAAAACCTGCAGGAGCCGCAATGAGAAAAGCATTTCAGAAGTTCATAGGTTTTTTAACCGCAGAACACAGCAGAAAGTTTCTCGTTGCGGTCTCTTTTTGTCTGACCTTCGGCGTGCTGATGATCGCCTTCGCCGCAAGACAGTTTGCCCCCTTCGGTAATAAAGGCCTTATCGCAATGGATGCCTACAGCCAGTATTTCCCCATGCTGAAAACAATGCGGGAGGCGCTTCATTCCGGCTCGGGCTTTGAATACAGCTTTTTTGGGGCCTGCGGCTTTGACCTTTGGGTCCAAAACGCCTATTACACCAATTCACCCCTCTGGATCCCCGTATATCTCGTTCCGGAGAGTTGGATGGTATCGGTCGTTGATCTCACCGTTGCATTCCGTATGTCCCTTGCAAGCGCTTTTTGCACCCTGTGGCTCACCCGGGAGAAAGAAAAGAACAACCTTATGCGTGTGCTTTTCGGCCTGTGCTACGGTCTTTGCGCATGGGCGCTTGCCTTTATGAACCAGTTCATGTGGACGGATGCCTATATGCTTCTGCCCCTTGTGGCTCTGGGCATAAGGCGTATTGCAAAGGGAAAAAGCCCGGTTATGTACGCCCTTTGTCTCGGGCTGACCTTATGGTCAAACTTCTACGTTGGCTTTATGGTGTGCATCTTCTCCGCTATGTGGTTTGGGCTGTATCTTTTCGGAGAAAACCGTATCGGCAAAGGAAAGCTTTTCCTCCGTTTTCTTGTTGGCTCGCTTCTTGCGGGAGGGCTTGCCTCGGCGGTGCTCATCCCCACCTATATCGGTCTGCAACAGACTGTCGCATCTACTCTCGGCTTTGAGGGAAAGCTTGAGCTTTACAACGGCATCGGAGCGATACTTGCCAAGCTCCTCCCGGTCTCCGAAACTTCTCTTGTCTACGAGGCACCGAATGTCTACTGCGGGCTTCTGTGCCTGCCGCTGGGGGCTGTATGTCTGTTTTCAAAGAAGATACCCCTTTCAAAAAAGCTGATCTACTCATCCCTCCTGGTCTTCATGGTTTTATCCTTCGACCTTAACCTTCTGGACTATATCTGGCACGGGTTCCACTATCCAAATCAGCTCCCGGGAAGACAGAGCTTTATCTTCTGCTTTATGCTTGTCACCGCCGCAGACCTCGGTGCAAAGGAGCTTGAAAACGGGCTTTTCTTTGACAGAGTTAAGGACATTAAGCTCCCTCTGAAGAAAATAATGATCACCTCTGTGGGCATAGTCCTTGCCGCAGAGCTTGCCGTGAACACGTTCTGGACCGTCGGCACTCAGGTGTGGGGATGTGACCTTGTAAACTACGGCGCCTTCGACAGCGCAATGGAGAAAGTCCTTGACAAGTATTCACCGGGCTACAGGGACTTTTTCAGATGCGAGACCCTCACCCCCGGCAACCACAACGTGGGTCAGCGCTACAGCTTTAACGGCGTGACCTATTACTCCTCTACAATGACTCAAAACACCTACAGATTCTTCCGTTCAGTCAAAATGCCGGTGTACGCCAAAAACGTGTCCTTTGAATACGTTCCGGATCCTGTGTGCAACGCGCTTTTTGGCGTGAGATACGTTTTCGACCTGGACTCTTCCAAAGAAAAGATAGACTCCCTCAGCCTTTACGGCCTCCGGGAGGCAGAGAGTATTGGGAATATTACGGTCTACGAAAACAAATGGGCTCTGCCCCTCGGCTTCGTCTGCTGTGAAGAAGTTCTGACCTACGACCCCTCAGCCGCGGCCTCCCGAACGGATGCGCTGAACGGTCTTTTGATAAGCACCGGAGCAACGGACAAAAAACTGTATTCAAGAATGGCGGAAAGGAACGTGCTTGACACCGTCGGGTTCGATTCTGCCTTTGAAGCGCTCTTTGAAAACAGTGTAAATATAACAAGCTTTACACCAACGAAAATCAAAGGAGAGCTTAAGTCTGACAAAAACGGCGTGCTCCTCTTTTCCATCCCCCAAAGCTCCGGCTGGAAGCTGAGCATTGACGGTAAAAGGGTGGAAACAAAAACCGCCTGGGGCTATTTTCTGGCCGCAGATATCTCCGGGGGAGACCACAGCATCTGCCTTGAATACTCCACCCCGGGGCTGAAGGCCGGCACCGTGATCAGCGTTATATCCGCCGCAATACTGATCGTGTTTGGAACAAACAAAAAGATTAAAGCACACTTCAACTGAGGGGTGTGCTTTTTTTCGTCGGCACCTCTGCCTGTTTTGCTGCAAGGGCATAATAAGTATCAATTTTATAACAGTAAAGAGCATCCGCCCACACGCCCGGTAAAACCCATATGACGTGTAAAACGGATGCTCTTTTACATTTCAAACTGCCTGCAGGCAGTTATATTCAGATTTTTTCAACGCCGATAACGGCATCTTCGCCCTGAATGCTCTTGCTGTCAACGTAGCCGGAGGGCTCGCGCTCTTCAATGGCGTCTGCGAGAATGGCGGAGGCGATATCCTCGGCAAACTTCTCAAAGAGTGCCTTGACCTTGCCGGAGGCCTTGTAGCTGACACGGATGCGGTCGGTAACGTCAAAGCCGGCGGCCTTACGCATGGTCTGGAGCTTACGCTTCAGCTCGCGAACAAGACCCTCTTCCTCAAGCTCGGCTGTGATGGTGGTATCGATGGCAACGGTGAGCTCGCGGTCGTTCTCGGAAACGAAGCCCTCGGCCTTCCTGGTCTCGATAAGAAGCTCATCCTCGGTCATGTTAATGGCTTCGCCGTTAACGGTAAGAGCAATGGAGCCCTTTTCGGTAAGTTCAGCCATGAGGGCGGAACCGTCGGAGGCCTCAAGAGTTGCTTTGATGGCGGGAACGAGCTTGCCGTACTTTCTGCCAACGGTCTTCAGCTGGGGCTTGAAGCTGTAGGAGACGAAGCTTGCGGTGTTATCCGTGGAGACAACGTTCTTCACGTTCAGCTCGCCTTCGATAAGGTCTTCAAAGCCCTCGGCGGAATCGTCGCCGGTGGTACGGATGTAAACGGCGTTAAGGGGCTGGCTGTTCTTAATGCCGGATGCGGCGCGGCAGGCGCGGCCAAGCTCAACAACACGGCGCACGAAGCCCATGCTCTTTTCAAGAGCCTTGTCGATATCGGCCTCAACGGGCACGGGGAAATCGCAGAGGTGGACGCTTTCGGGAGCGCTTTCGTCAACACTGCGGACAAGGTTCTGGTAGATCTCTTCGGAGATGAAGGGAACGAAGGGAGCAGAGAGCTTTGCAAGGGTGACGAGAACGTTGTAGAGCACGTTATAGGCGCACTTCTTGTCCTCGGTGAGCTCGGTGCCCCAGTATCTCTCACGGTTCAGACGGACGTACCAGTTGGAGAGCTCGTCGGTGAACTCGGAGATAGCGCGGGAGGCCTCGGTGATCCGGTAGGCATCGAGATCGGCGTCTACCTCAGCGGTAAGGGCGCTGAGCTTTGAAAGCAGCCATTTATCCATAACGGTGTAGGCCGCGGGATCGCAGGCGTGCTTTTTGGGATCAAAGCCGTCGATATTGGCGTAGAGCACGAAGAAGGAATAGGTGTTCCACAGGGTGCCCATGAACTTTCTCTGGCTCTCGTTTACAGCGTCCTCGTAGAAGCGGCTGGGAAGCCAGGGAGCACTGCCGGAGCAGAAATACCAGCGCACAGCGTCGGCACCCTGCTTGTCAAGGATGCTCCAGGGGTCAACAACGTTGCCCTTGTGCTTGGACATCTTAAGACCGTCCTTGTCGCAGACGTGACCAAGAACGATGCAGTTTCTGAAAGGCGCCTTGTCGAACAGGAGGGTGGAGATGGTCAGCAGAGTGTAGAACCAGCCACGGGTCTGGTCGATGGCTTCGCTGATAAAGTCGGCGGGGAAATGGCTCTCGAAGAGCTCTTTGTTTTCAAAGGGATAGTGGTACTGGGCAAAGGGCATTGAGCCGGAGTCAAACCAGCAGTCGATGACCTCGGGAGTGCGGCGCATCTGTCCGCCGCATTCGGGACAGGTGAGAACGACCTTGTCAACGTAGGCCTTGTGGAGCTCGATGTCCTCGGGAACCTCGCTTCCGTCCTCGTAGCGGCCAAGCTCCCGAAGCTCGGCAATGCTGCCAACGGTGTGGATATGACCGCAGGAGCAGACCCAAACGGGAAGGGGCGTGCCCCAGTAACGGGAACGGGTGAGACACCAGTCGATATTGTTCTCAAGGAAGTTGCCCATACGGCCTTCCTTGATGTTGTCGGGATACCAGTTGATGGTGCGGTTGTTGGCGATGAGACGGTCACGGATCTTTGTGGTCTCGATGAACCAGGACTCCATGGCGTAGTAAAGAAGGGGCGTGTCGCATCTCCAGCAGAAGGGATAGCTGTGCTCAAACTTGAGAGCCTTCAGCAGCAGACCGCGGGAGGCAAGCTCGCTGATGATGGCCTTGTCGCCGTCCTTGCAGAAGGTGCCTGCCCAGGGAGTTACCTCGGGAGTGAAACAGCCGCGGGCGTCAACAAGCTGAACGAAGGGCAGACCGTTCTGACGGCCCACTCTGGCGTCGTCTTCGCCGAAGGCGGGGGCGATATGGACGATACCGGAACCGTCGGTAAGGGTGACGAAGTCGCCGGCGATAACGTACCAGGCCTTTTCCTTGGGAGAAACGAAGTTATAGAGAGGCTCGTATTCCATGCCCAGAAGCTCTTCGCCCCTGTAGGTGGCAACGACCTCATACTCCTCGCCCACGACGCTCTGTACAAGGGCAGAGGCCATGATCATGGTATCTTCCCCGACCTTTACCTCGGAATACTCCTCGGCCTTGTTAACGGCCAGAGCGACGTTGGAAGGAAGGGTCCAGGGGGTGGTGGTCCATGCGACGAGATAGCGGTTCTCAAAGCCCTTCACGTGGAAGCGGACGAAGATGGAGGTCTCCTTAACGTCCTTATAGCCCTGAGCGACCTCATGGCTGGAAAGGCTGGTTCCGCAACGGGGGCAATAGGGAACGATCTTGTGACCCTTGTAGATAAGACCCTTGTCTGCGATCTGCTTGATGGCCCACCATTCGCTTTCGATATAGCTGTTGTGGTAGGTGACGTAGGGGTTATCCATGTCGCACCAGTAACCAACGGCATCGCTCATGCGGCGCCATTCGTCGGTGTATTTCCAAACGCTCTCCTTGCACTTTTCGCAGAAGGGCTCAATGCCGTAGCGTTCGATATCCTGCTTGCCGTCCAGCTTGAGAAGCTTTTCGACCTCGATCTCAACGGGAAGACCCTGGGTGTCCCAACCGGCCTTACGGTCGACGACGTAGCCCTTCATGGTCTTGTAACGGGGAATAACGTCCTTCATAACGCGGGTGAGAATATGGCCGATGTGGGGCTTGCCGTTGGCCGTAGGAGGCCCGTCGTAGAAAGTAAAGCTGTCTCCGCCGCGGCGGCTGGAGATGCTCTTTGCGAAAATGTCGTTTTGTTTCCAGAACTCCGTAACTTCCTTTTCACGGGCAAGGAAGTTCAGGTCGCCCTGCACTTTTTTGTAAACGCTCATTATTATGATCCTCTCTCCGGAATAATTAATAAAATAAAAAGCTCCGCCCCCAAAATAAAGGGGCGAAGCTAAATTATCAGCTGCGCGGTACCACCCTTTTTCGGCGGAAAAGCCTTCCGCCATCTCAAAAAAGCTCCCATGATAACGGAGGAATTCCGTTTTTGCTTAGTCCCCGAATTTGGTTTTCCGGGTTTCGGCAAAACCGCTCAGGAGTGATAAGTGATCCGACCCCCGGCCGCCTTTCACCAAACGGCGGCTCTCTTTATCGGGTAAGCTTCGGAAGACCCTTGTCTCCATCATAGCGTTTATGATTATCTCAAGTGATTATACCATGCAATATGATTTTTGTCAACGGGTTTTCAGCCTTTTTCCAACTGATCTGCCAGGTATTTTTTTGCCTGGACAGTGTACATATGGGCGTATTTGCCGTTTTGGGTCATAAGCTCGTCGTGGGTGCCGCTTTCGATGATCCTCCCCTGCTCAAACATGTAGATCCTGTCTGCCATCCGGGTGGTGGAAAGCCTGTGGGAGATGAAGATAAGGGTCTTATCTCCCGCGTTTTCGGCAATGGAACGGTTCAGCTCAAATTCCGCAACGGGGTCAAGTGCGCTTGAGGGCTCGTCCAGGATCATAAGCTCATGCTCCCCTGCAAACACCCGGGCGATGGCAACCTTCTGTGCCTCGCCGCCGGAAAGACCAATGCCCTTGTCCGAAAACTCGGTGGTGAGCTGGGTGTGGATGCCCTCGGGAAGCTCAGAGAGCTTATCTTCAAAGCTTGCGGCTCCAAGGGCGGAGAGAACCTTTTCCTCGTCCCCGGGAGTAAACTCTCTTCCAAGGACGTTTTCTGCAAGGCTTGCGGCAAAGATCCTGTAATCCTGAAACACAGCGCCGATATGCCTTCTGTAGCTTTCGGGGTCAAAGTCTTTGATATTTCTGCCGTTGTAGAGTATCTCGCCATTTTCAACGTCGTAGAGCCGCATTATAAGCTTTGTGAGCGTGGTCTTGCCCGCACCGTTGTAGCCGACGAAGGCGATCTTTTCACCCCGGCGGAGCTTCAGGGAGATATCGGACAAAACAGCTTTTTCCTCTCCGCCGAAATTGTAGCCAAAGGAGACGTTGCGAAGCTCAAAGGACTCAAAGCCGGGAACGTCCTTTTCCTCTCCCCGTATCTTCGGCTCGGTCTCCATAAACCGCCGGACCTTTTCAATATAGAGTCCGTGCTCGTTGAATTTGTTTACGTAGTTTGAAATATCGTCCAGAGTCCAGAACAGCTTAAAGCAGGAGGAAATGCCCGCAGAAAGATCGCCAAGGGTAAACATTGGGTCAAGCACGAACCGGATTATGATATATCCGGTTATGCCTGCCTGGGGAAAGGTGTCCATAAGAAAACGGGAGAGAAACCCCCAGGAGTACCGTTTTGCTCTGGTCTTTTTCAAAATTCCGGCGTATTCGTCCAATGCCTTGTTGTTTTGCCCGCGCATGTGTGCGGAGATACCGCCCTGCCTCAGCTCAGCGGCATATTCCGGGAGAGTGAAGAGACGGTTGATATAGCTTATCTTCCGCCGGACGGGGTTCATCTCTTCGTTACAGTCATACCACACTTTTGTGATCTTCTTCTTGATAAAAAACCCAGCCGCAACCGTTGCAAACAGAACTGCGGCCACAACGGGGTCGATGACCGCAAGCACACCCAGCACCACCGCAGAGCATATGACCCGGTTCACGATCATGCCGACGTGATCCATAATGTCGATAAAGCGCGTGTCGGATTCACGGATGGCCCAGATAAAGTCGTTGTAAAACTCCGGATCGTCGTAAGACCCAAGGTCAAGACTGCGCGCCTTTTTGTAAAGCTCGCTCTGAACGCATTTGTGAAGCTTGATTCTCGCCCGGGGAACGTAAACGTTCAGCCTCCATTTGTTAAACAGCTCGAAAACGGCGTTGTAGGCCGTATAAGCAAGCAATACAAAGAGTATCTGCCGGAAATCAACTCCGCTTTCAACAGCGTCGAAGAAATAGCGCAGAAAGAGTATCTGAACGATGTGCCAGAGAGCTCTGCCAATTCCCTCGGTGAGTGCGACGGCGATAAATCCCGGTGAGAATTTCAGAGTGTACCTGATCCCGAAAAAGATATTGCTTATGACCCTTTTGGTTCCGGTCTTGTTTCCCTTCATCTCTCAGTCCCTCCTTCCCCGGCGGGCGCGTAGGCATCTGCCTGCTTGTGCCACATATCGGCGTATTTGCCATCAAGCTCAAGAAGCCGGGCGTGACTGCCCTGCTCAATGATCTTCCCGTGTTCAAACATGTATACCCTGTCTGCAAAAACGGCGCTTGAGAGCCTGTGGGAGATATAGATAACGGTCTTACCCTCGCAGGCGCGGAACATATTTGAATACATCTCCTGCTCTGCAATAGGGTCAAGAGCACTTGTGGGCTCGTCCATAATAACCACGTCAGCCGGGCTTGCAAAGACCCGGGCGACGGCGACCTTCTGAGCCTCACCGCCGGAGAATACGGCGCCATCGGAATCAAATTCACGTGTGACGGTGGTATCCGCCCCCTTGGAAAGCTCGTCGATCTTACCGGCTATGCCTGCGTTTTCCAGGGCCTTTTGGGCGGTTACTTTTTCTTCGGCTGTCAGATCACCCTTTTGCATAACGTTTTCGGCAACGGATACGGAAAAAAGCTTCGGATCCTGAAAGACCGTTGCAAATCCGGCCCGATAGGAGCCCAGGCGGAGCTCCTTTATATCTTTGCCGTTCCAAAGAATTTCACCCTCACCCGGGTCGTAAAGCCTGAGCAGAAGCTTGACGAGTGTGGACTTTCCCGCGCCGTTATGACCAACGATTGCTATTCTTTCACCCTTTTTGACCGTAAAGCTGACATCGGAAAGAGCGGACTTATCAGACGACGGATAAGTATAGCCGACGTTTCGAAGTGTAAGGCTTTCGAACGGTCCCGGATCGGGAGCTTCTTCGTTCTCGGCTATTTTCACTTCGGTCTCAATGAAGCGTCTGAAATCTTCGATATACATGCTGTGCTCGTCAAACTCAAGAAGTGATTCCCCGATGCCGTTGAGGCCGTAGGCAATGTTTTCCGCGGAGTTCACCGCAACAAAGCAGTCTCCCACAAGCATGTCCTTTGCTATCAGAGTTTTGTACAGCGCAAGAAGCTTTGAGCCTGTGCTGACGATAACGTCGAAAAGCTGGTCGTAGAGATAGGCAAAGAACATCAGCCCAACGCCGTATTTCTTCTGAATAGCAAAAAGCTCGTCCACGGCAGTGCTCATGCGGCGGAACATGACCTTCCACATGGAAGTAAGGCGCATTTCCTTTGCAAAATCCCCAAGGTAAAAGGTACGGCGCACGTAGTCACGTCGGCGTTCCACCTCACGGGTACGCATCTGATAATCGTGGCGGAAGCGGTTGCGCTTTCTGCCCACCAGGACCGTGCACAAAAAGGGCACACCGGCCAAAAGCAGAAACACCGGCGCAATTGCGGCCATGAGCGCAATATTTGATACGCCGTTCACGATATCGTAAACGCTGTACTGCACGCTCATGATAAGCGACCGTGCCCGGCTGATGCCTTCGGAAGAGGCCTTTAGATAAGTGTCAAGAAACTCCGGCGATTCATAACAGGCAAGGTCTATCTCGGCAGCCTTTTTGTAAACCAGCCCGTTGATATACTTTTCCACCTTTATGATCGCCGATTCAAAGTACATCTCCCAGAAGAGGTTTACAAATCCGGAAAGAACAAGCACACCTAAGATAACGGCGACGGTGATAAGTATCTCTCTTACGTTGACCCCGGCCTGAATGGCGTTCAGCACGTACATTAAAATATAGGTATATCCAAGAAACGCGGAAAAAGCGCTGAATGCGCCGTAAGCTGCTGCAAATACCAGCATTCCCGGAGCGCCGCGGCGGATAAGCCGGGCAAAATAGGCAATGTTCTTCACAGTGCGGCGGATGTTCAGCTTCTTTTTGCCACCCATAAAAAGCCCTCCCTTTTTCATCTGTTCATCATCTGTTACAATTATATATGTTTTGTGATTTTTGTCAATTAACCAAAGGTTGAATTCAAAAAAAAAAAAAAATAGGGTATTATTTGTACAATACCGCTATTTTTATGATATGGCCGCCCTTCTTTACTTTTCAAGGCGGATGCATTTGCCGTATTTCCGTGTGAGGGCGTATTTTTCCTTCGTTGCCTGGCCGCCGCGAAGATGGCGCTCGGCCTTGTTTTTTTCAAGCACGGCTTTCACCTCACCTGCCAGAGCTCTGTCTACGTCCGGAAGGATCACGGTAACGTCTTTATGTATGGTCGATTTCGAAATTCCGAAATACTTCGCCGCCGAGCGGACTGTCGAATCGTTTTCAACGATATATTCCCCAAGCCTCACTGCTCTGTCATCGTTATAATGCATAGCCACTTAATACCACCGCTTCTAAAATAATATGTTCTTTCTGATATCAGCCTATGAGCCGCGGCAGGAACGTATGCACAGTTATTTAAAATTGTACAGTTGACTTATAAACAAAAGAGGTTTAAAATAGCCCTCAGAATATAACAGGAGCATAAATCAACCATGGAAAAAACAAACGCAAGTGTGGAACGGCTGGGAACAGAGCCTATCGGAAAGCTGCTTTTCAAGCTGGCAATTCCAACGGTCACCGCCCAGATCATAAACATGCTTTACAATATTGTGGACAGGATCTATATCGGCCACATTCCCCATATCGGCACGGCGGCACTCACCGGAGTTGGAGTATGTCTGCCTCTGATCATGATAGTCTCAGCCTTTGCCTCACTGGTAAGCTCCGGCGGTGCCCCCAGATCCTCCATCCGCCTTGGAGAAGGCAAGCCTGACGAGGCAGAACGGATACTTGGAAACAGCTTTACTCTCCAGCTAATCATCTCAGCGGTGCTGACCGTAGTAATACTCTTCTTTGCAAGACCCATTCTCCTTGCCTTTGGTGCAAGCAATGACACCATAGGCTACGCAGTGAGATACATGAATATCTACGCAATCGGCACTGTATTCGTCCAGCTCACCCTTGGCATGAACGCCTTCATATCCGCCCAGGGCTTTACTAAGGTAAGTATGTTCACCGTTCTTGTGGGTGCGGTTACAAATATAGCTTTGGACCCCCTGTTTATCTACGGGTTTAAGCTTGACGTTTCCGGAGCGGCAATTGCAACGCTGATCTCCCAGGCTATCTCATCGGCGCTGGCGTTGGCATTTCTGCTGAGTAACAAATCGAAAATCAGACTGAAGCCCCAATATATGCCCCTGAAACCCCGGGTGATATTGCCCTGTGTGGCCCTTGGTCTTTCAATGTTCATAATGACCGCAAGCGAAAGCCTAATTTCGGTTTGCTTTAACTCCTCTCTCCAGAAATACGGCGGAGACATGGCCGTTGGAGCAATGACGATTCTCACCAGCGTAATGCAGTTTGCAATGCTCCCCCTTCAGGGTATCGGCCAGGGCGCTCAGCCCATTGCAAGCTATAATTTCGGCGCCGGAAATGCAGACCGCGTTAAAAAGACCTTCCGCCTTTTGCTGATCGTAAATCTTATCTACTCCGGGGTGTTCTGGGCGTTGGTTATGGCCTTCCCCAGGCTGTTCGCCTCGATCTTTACCCCGGACGTCGCCCTTGCAGACTACGCATCAAAGGTAATGCGGATCTATTTCGGCGCAATGTTCGTCTTCGGCATTCAGATCGCGTGTCAGATGCTGTTCATCTCCATCGGAAACGCCCTGTGCTCGATCACCGTTGCTGTGGTAAGAAAATTCGTGCTTATTCTCCCTCTCATCTATATTCTCCCCTGTATTTTTGAAAACAAGGTCAACGCCGTTTTCACCGCAGAGCCGGTATCCGATTTTCTTGCGGTATGCTTTACCTCGGTGCTGTTCATTCTGATGTTCACAAGGTCGATGAAAAAGCTTGAAGCAAAAAAACAAAACAGGTAAACTAAAAAAAAGCAGAGTCCCCGGAAAATACCGGGGACTCTGCTTTTTTTAAGCCCATATCAAAGCCGCTCAACATTTCTATTTTACCATATATGCACAGCTCTTGTCAAGACTGTTTTTCGCCATAATAACCAAGTTCTACCTTTTGCACA
Source organism: Oscillospiraceae bacterium (assembly GCA_015067715.1). Classification (GTDB taxonomy): domain Bacteria; phylum Bacillota; class Clostridia; order Oscillospirales; family QAMX01; genus SIG499. The sequence continues at coordinate 44,383 of SVLY01000004.1, forward strand.
AATTTAACTTAGCAAGTTTGTACAAGTTGCCATATTGCAAAACCCCTTCCCCTGTGTTATACTATGGGTGTCAAGAGGTGATGGCAGTAACAACCGCAACCGGAAGCCTGCAACCAAAATTAAAGCGGACTTCCACGGGACAACAGCAGAGCAAAACAAACTCATCCGATTATAATAAAGGCCACTCGCTTAGAGTATTTCAAATTTACTGAAAACAAACCGAAGTATGATACGGATGGACTTCAGATCGTTTTTGCAGCTGTTGGTAATTGTACACTCCGAATTAAACGAAAGAGAGGTTAATCAATGATGTTAGATATCAAGAATGAACAGGAATGAGCCTTGGCTGTTTGTTGACAAGACAGTCAAGGCTCATTCCTGTTATATGACCTTTTTTTCACTTAAAAAACCAACCCTCCCCCGCACGAGGCTGCGCAGGGAAGGGCTTTTTTATTAGCTCTGTTTAATTTCGTATGGCTCAAGAGCCTTCCGCACGTCACCGCAAAAAGCCCTTGCGGCGCCCATGTCTCCGACTATGGGGGCGTCCTTTCTTCCGCAGGCGGCGTTCCAGCTGACCTCACAGCAGGTATCCCCGGGGTTGATAACAACGGTGAGCCCGAAAAGAGAGGCAAAGCGTTTATAAAACCTTGAAAACACCAAAAGAATGCTCTTTCCTCCGGAGGTCTCTATCTCTCTCCGGTCCGAAAGCACGGCGCCGTCTTTTCCGCAGAGCTTTTTGGTGAGCAAAAGCTCGATCTGTCCCGGATTAAGGCGCACAGTGATATTATTACCGTTCATGGGTATTTCCTCCTCTGGATCCGGCTCAAAGGGAACGCGCCTCGGCTTCGGTATAGAAGGCCTCGCGGCAGTAATCCGCCCAGACGATATTCGCGCCCGGAAGCTTTTCATTCACCGCAGAGACAAGGTATCTGGGGTTCAGCGAACCGCCGGCGGCGTCCTTGAGAACAGCTCTGATAACCAGCATTCCGTTTTCTGCGGCCACGTCAAGAGAGAAGACCTGTTCTGAGACGTCCACTGTCTTCATTCCCTTTTTGCTGCGCTTTTCAACCGTAAGCGGTCCGGAAAGCAGAGCCTTGACAGCCTCGGCCATAGCATCGTCTGCCACATCTTTGGTCTCGCAGACAACGGTGTAACCCGAGGCGAATATATCCGCCACCTTTACCTCTGCGGCATTTCCGGTAATACGGATTCCGACGGGAAGATACATGTTGGTCTTTTGAATAAGCCCTGCAACGTCACCGTCGAAATCCAGGATCGAAGTGTCCAGGATCTCACAGCGGCTCTCATAGCCAAGGGAAAGGGGTCTTGCAAGGGATATGTATGGTTTCGGGTTAAAGCCTTCGGAGTGTTTAAGGGGCACTCCGGCGCGCTTAAAGGCCATTGCAAAGGTCTTCATCAGCTCAAGATGGGAGGTGTACACGCCCTTATCGAACTTTTCAAAACGCAGACGCACGCTGACGGGCTCGCCCTTTTTGACCTCCGGCGCGGTATAGGCAGGAAGGGGCTTATCCTCGGTTTCAAGAGAGAGCTGGCACTTTCCGCCGAGAAGACGGTTTGCGCCGCATCCGGAGCATCCGCCGGGAGCGTTGCGGCAGTCAGGAGTGATAACCCCGCGGTAGGCGTCCTTTCTGCTACGTTTGAGGTATGCAACTGTAACGCCGCAGTCGATATGGCTCCAGGGAAGTATCTCGTCCTCTCCTCTTTCACGGAGGTAGAAGAAAGGATCAAGCCCGGCTTCTTTGATGCATTCGATCCAGGTATCGTATTTGAAATACTCTTCCCAGGAGTCAAAGCGACAGCCCTTGTTCCAGGCGGCGTAAACAACGGCGCCGAGCCTTCTGTCGCCACGGGCAAAAATGCCCTCCATCATGGAAGTGTGGGGATCGTGATAGGCGTAGCTCACAGCGCGGGCCTTGAGCTTGTTTTTAAGAACGGCGATCTTAGCGTACATCTCGTCCGGGGTGCACATTCTTTCCCACTGGAAGGGAGTGAAGGGCTTTGGGATGAACAGAGAGGTGGAAAGGGCAATGGCAAGCTGTTTTGTCTGGGAGCGGTCCCGGTCACAGGTGCGCCAGAGGTGCACGACGCTGTCCGCCATTTCGGCAATGCCTTCGATATCCTCGGGAGTTTCCGTGGGAAGACCCAGCATGAAATAGAGCTTAACTCTGCTCCATCCGCTCTCGAAGAGCACACGGCAGGCCTCCAGCAGATCCTCCTGGCTGAGGTTCTTGTTTATAACGTCTCTGAGCCTCTGAGAGCCCGCTTCAGGGGCGAAGGTGATGGAGCTCTTGCGGACTCCGGCAATGCGCTTGGTGAGCTCTGTGGAGAAATTGTCCGCACGGAGAGAGGGCACGGAGAGGTTTATCTTTTCTTTTTCAAGTCTGGGCAAAAGCAGGTCGCAAAGCTCCGGCAGGGCGGAATAGTCGCTGGTGGAGAGGGAAGAAAGGGCAAGCTCCCCGGCGCCGGAGTGGGCAAGACAGGCAAAGGCCTGATTTGCAAGGGTCTCCGGCCGCTTCTGGCGGATGGGACGGAAGGTGTGACCTGCCTGGCAGAAGCGGCATCCGCGAACGCATCCCCGGAAAAGCTCAATGCTGTCCCTGTCCTGAACCACCTCGCCGGAGGCGACGGGAGCGTCAGTCGGGAAATAGGCGCTGTCCAGATCCGCAACGATACGCTTTGTGACCGTTGCGGGAATCCCGACTTTGGGGGTAAAGGCCGAAATGCGGCCTTCGGAATCGTACTCAACGGTGTAAAGGGAGGGAACGTAAGCTCCGCCGATCTCACAGGCGGCACGGCGGAGAAACTCTGCCTTGCCCGCGCCCTTCATGTCCCGGTAGAGGGTGATAAGCTCGGGAATCATCTCCTCGCCCTCGCCGATGGAGAAGAGGTCGATAAAGTCTGCCATGGGCTCGGCGTTGTAGGCGCAGGGACCGCCGGCGATAACGATTGGGTCGTTTTCTCCTCTGTCGCAGGAGCGTACAGGAATTCCGGCAAGGTCAAGCATCTCAAGCACGTCGGTGTAGCACATCTCGTACTGAAGGGTAAAGGCGACGATGTCGAAATCGGCAAGGCTGTCTCCGCTTTCAAGAGTTCCCAGCTTTACGCCGTTTTTACGCATCTCGTCGGCCATATCCGGCCAGGGACAGAAGGCTCTCTCGCACCAGCAAAAGTCAAGGCGGTTGAGAACACCCGTGAGTATCTTCATGCCCAGGTTGGACATACCGATTTCATATGTATCAGGAAAACAGAACGCCACGCGGACGGGAACGGAGGGGTCCTTCATAACTCCGCCGAATTCTCCGCCAACGTATCTTCCGGGCTTTTCCACACCGGACAGTATCTTTTTAAGGTCTCTGTTCATCTTTATGCTTAGTCCTTCGTAAAACAAAATGATATACACGGATATTATATCACGGTTTTACTCTCTTTTCAACAGCAAACCTTTTTTTCACACCCCCGAAAGCAAGTGCAAAAGCAAACAAAAGCAGGCTGAAATTGCCGCTTTTCGCCCCGAGCCAGACTCCGGCTATGATCAGAGAAGCCGAAACCGAGATCTCAAGAACTCTGCAGGCTTTCTCTGCAGCAGAATATCCAAGAAATGACTTGAAAACGGAATCCGCAATGACTCCCCCGTCCAGACCGGTCAGGGGCAGAAGGTTATATAGCCCCAGCAGGATGTTCGTGCCCGCGAAGGTAAACCCAAGCTCGCTCACCGCAGAAAACGCAGTACCAAAACCGAGGAGAAGATTTACCCCAGGCCCGGCCAGAGCGCAGAACCCGTCGCAAAAATAGTCCGTTATGCCGGGATAACTCACACGCATCTCAAGACCGCGCCAGTTGAAGGTCAGTCTTTCAAGCCTACCGCCAAAGCAAAGTGAGGCAAGATAATGTCCCAGCTCATGGCAAAAGGCCGCAATAAACGCGCACAGCGCCGTGTCTGCGCCGCAAAAGAGAAGTCCCATTCCGCATAGAAACAAAAACCCCGGTCTTATCTCAAGCTTCGTCATTTATCGCTCTTTGACCAGACCTGGGCTATCTGACCCAGGGTACGCTGTCCATCCCGAAGCTCAACCGCGGTTTTTCCCACCTCCACAACAAAATACTGAATGTTTCGCCTGCCGGTAACCGGTCTTCCGCCGTTGATGGCAAGAATTGCAATTGCCGCGCCAAGGCATGCTCCCCCGGCGATATAGCCAATAAGCTCTTTTCTTTTCATTTCCTCCGCCTCCTGTCTCGCCGACAGCGGAATATACTTGATATTTCCGCCTGTTCGCGGTATAATATACCTGTATAAGCTTTATGCAAAGGAGCTTTCGGGAATGAAAAAGATCTCAATCTTGATTTTACTTACGGTCATACTCCTGACCTTTTCCGCATGCGGAGATGAGATGGTTTTAGACTCTGCATCTGACCTTGCCGCTTTAAGAGTCGGCGCTGTCAGCTCCACCGCAGGAGAGACCTACGCCGCCAACTGCGGCTCTGAGGCGGTAAGCGTTTTTGCCACCATCGAAGAAGCCGTTGAAGCCCTCGTTGCCGGGGAGATAGACTGCATTATAACCGACCTTAACACCGCAAAGGACGTTGCCTCGAACCGGGATGACGTTACCAACACCAAGACCAGAATAATCCAGGACACCGACTGGTGCGCCGCAGTTCGCTCTGCGGATTTTGACTCCCTCGCCGTTGCAGAGGTGGTCTCTGCCGAAGTCCACAAGGAGACCAATTTTTCTAAGCTCTGCCGGGGCTTTATCGAAAACACCGGAGAAGATCGGGACGCTTTCATAACCGCCGACCAGGTCGGCTCCTCCGGAACCTTCACCCTTGGCACCACCGCCGACTATCCCCCCTACGCCTACCTCACCGAAGACGGCAAAGCGGCCGGAATCTCCGTTGAATATGCAAAGCGCTACGCCCAAAAGAGAGATCAGACCCTTGAAATAAAGGTATACGAAAACGACTCGGAGCTGTCCAAAGCTCTGAAGTCCGGAGAGATAGATATGTATTTCGAGCAGCTCCCCGTCCCCGCAGTTCCCGGTATTACCTACTCCACCACCTGTTACACCGTCGAGCTCAGAGTTCTGATTGCGGACAATTAATTCAGTTTTTATTATAACAAAGCCTTCTCCAACCTCAGGAGAGGGCTTTTAATTTTATTTGCAAACAATAATATCAATTGACAAATAAATACCGGAGCATTATAATTGAAACAAACCAACTCATCGGAGGGATAACAATGAAGCTTAAAGGATTTCTTTCCCTTGCGGCCGGCATATTAACGCTGGCAATGCTGTTTTCAGCATGTTCTGCCGAACCCATAACGACCGATTCTGCCAAAACGGATATCCCGGAGACCACCTCTGCCCCAGAAGACAAATCGGTTTCTTTGTACGTCGACTGCAACGCCGCCCCCGGCGGAGACGGCAGTGAAAACGCTCCGTTTTGCAAAATCCCCGAAGCTCAGACAAAAATACGCGAACTTAAATCCACCGAAGGTTTTTCCGCAGACGGGATCAACGTGATAATCGGAAACGGAGAATACCGCCTCAGCGAGGGGCTTAATTTCACAGCAGAAGACTCCGGCACCAAGGAATGCCCCATTACTTATTTCGCCCCGAACGGCGGAGCGATTCTTTCCGGCGGAGTCATTCTCTCTTACACAGATTTCGAGCCCCTGTCCGAAGACGAAAAAACAAGACTTATTGATGCTTCCGCAAAAGAAAACGTAGTTAAAGTTGACCTTTCAAAATACGGAGTCGACCCCGAAGCCATTGAAACAGTGGAAAATTCCGCAATGGAGCTTTTCATCGACGGTGACCGCGCAACCCTTGCCCGATATCCCAACGATACGTTCCTGAAAACCTTCCGGGTCATTGACGTTGGCGACACTCACGAAGTCTATTCCGATACGACCTTTGACCAGCACGGAATTGCAAGCCTTGTTCCCGATTTTGTCAGCTACGATGTCAATACCCGCGGCGGAACCTTCATGGTGACCAGCGATATCCGGGACAGAATGCTCCAATGGACTTCCATGGACGGGGTTTATCTGCACGGATATTTCAAATGGAGCTGGTCCGATTCCACCACTCTCATCGGTGACTTTGATCCCAATAAATCAACAATAACACTTTCTAAATCCATAACCTACGGCGTCTCCTCAAAAGCACCATTCTACTTCCTTAACGTTTACGAAGAGCTCGACAGTCCCGGCGAATTTTATGTTGACAAAGCCACCTCCACTCTTTATCTTTACAAAACAGCTGATTTCGAATCCTCGGAGCTCATGCTCTCCGCTCTTTCCGGGGACATTATCACCGCAACGGATCTGTCCCACGTCAGCTTTAAAAATCTCACGCTCTGTGCAACCAGAGGCAACGGTATGACCGTTTCCGGAAACGATATTCTGATTGACAGCTGCAAAATTTACAACGTCCGCGGCGGTGCCATAACCGCGGCAGGCAACAATATCACCGTTCAAAACAGCGAGCTTACCAATCTCGGCGCCTTTGGCATAAACATCTCCGGCGGAGATTCCACAACGCTTACACCCTCCGGAAATCTTGTTTACAACAACCTTATCAACAATTTCGGAGTGATCAAAAGAACCTATCAGTCCGCCGTTGCGGCAAGCGGATGCGGCGTGACCGTTTCCCACAACGAAATTTCCGAATCTCCCCATCAGGCCATGACCTGGAGCGGACCTAACCATGTTATAGAATACAACGAGGTTTACGACGTTTGTCTTGAAACGTCTGATTGCGGCGCATTATACGCAGGCAGAAATTTCATAAGCTACGGCTGTGTTATAAGATATAATTACATCCACGATGTTGGCTCCGGCACGGCTCTCGCAAACGGTATCTATTGGGATGACGGTCTCAGCGGTCAGACCGCATACGGAAATATCATCGCAAACATTACAAACAATGCATTCGCCATCGGCGGCGGCAGAGATAACGTCGTGGAGAACAACCTTATCATAAACACGATAAGAGTTCCCATTAGCTTCGACGGAAGAACACGTGAAGCACTGCTTGACCCAAACGCATGGTTCACTGAAAATGCAAAAATGGCCGAAGCGATTCCCACGCTCCAAAACGAATACTGGAACGATACCTTCCCCACCTACGGTCAGCTCATCCCCTACACCGCCGATTATTCCGGCGACCCTGACGATCCCCTGCTCTCTGCAAACCCGGCAAACAACATTATCAGAAATAACGTTACCTACCACTACTTTGCCGGTGCCAGAAAACACAGCATAAACGACTACACACTTGAGCATTGCACCGTGGAAAACAACCCCACCATCAGGATCAACCACGAAGCACTGGATGCCTGGATAACAGGTGACACTTCTATTATCAACGACCCCCGCACTCTTGAAAAATGTCCCGACTTCAAACCTCTTCCCATTGACGAAATGGGGCGCGTTGAGTAAAGCACAAAAAAAACTCCCATCCTGCCCGGATGGGAGTTTTAATTTGCTTAAAGGACCTTGGAAAGGAAATCTCTGAGTCTGGGGTTTTGGGGATTGCCGAAGAATTCTTCGGGCTTACCCTCTTCGGTAATGCGGCCGTCATCCATGAAGACGATGCGCGAGCCGACCTCACGGGCAAAGCCCATCTCGTGGGTGACGACAACCATGGTCATACCCTCACGTGCAAGCTCCTTCATGAGGAAGAGGACCTCACCCACCATTTCCGGGTCAAGGGCGCTTGTGGGCTCGTCAAAGAGCATAACGTCGGGCTCCATGCACAGGGAGCGGATTATGGCGATACGCTGTTTCTGACCGCCGGAAAGACGGCTGGGATATTCGTCCCGCTTGTCGTAAAGACCGATGCGGTTCAGAAGCTCAACAGCCTTTGCCTCTGCCTCCTGGGGTGTCTTCAGCTTAAGCTGAGTGGGGGCAAGAGTGAGGTTCTGCATAACGGTGAGATTGTTGAAAAGGTTAAAGTGCTGGAAGACCATGCCCATCTTCTGCCGGGCAAGCTCGGTCTTGATATAGTGCTTGTCCTGATATTCTCTTAAAGCGGCTTTAACGGCAGATTTCGGGCCTGCGGAAAATTCGGGATGAAGCGCCGGGTCGGGCTTTGTGAGAAGCTTGCCCTCAAGCCAGATCTCGCCGGCGTCGGGGGTCTCAAGCAGGTTCATGCAACGCAAAAAGGTGCTCTTGCCGCTTCCGGAAGGGCCGATAACCACGACGTTCTCGCCCTTTTTAATATCGCAGGAAACTCCCTTGAGAACAGAAATATCGCCGAAGTTCTTGTAAATATTCTTAACGCTTATCACTTGCTCTCAACCTCTTTTCAATTCTCTTAATGGCAAAGGTAAGGGTGTAAACAATGGCAAGATAGAACAGAGCCGCAACCAGCATGGGGGCAAAATAGGTTGCGAGATTGTTACCGCCGCCAATGACCTGAGCGGCCATATTAAGATCCTTCATGCCGATCATGCTGACGATGGAGGTCTCCTTAATAAGGGCGATAAGCTCGTTGCCGATGGCGGGAATAACGTTCTTAATGGCCTGGGGAATTACTATCTTCATCATAGTCGTACCCCGGGAAAGACCCAGAGAAAGACCGGCTTCGGTCTGACCGATGTCAACGGAGAGAATGCCGGCACGGATGTTTTCCGCAACGTAGGCACCGGAGTTTATGCCAAAGGCAATAATTGCGGTGACTATCTGGGGGAAGCCCCTTATGGCAAAGACAACGAAGGCCATGATGAAGAGCTGCAAAGCCATGGGCGTGCCGCGGATTATGGTGACGTAGACCTTGCAGATGGCCCTGGGAATCATCATCAGCTTGTTCTCGGACCGGGAAAGTGTGATGATGGCAACCAGAGTGCCAAGGAGAAGACCCAAAACAGCGGCACCAACAGAAATGATAAAGGTCATTTTCAGACCGTTGAGCATTTCAAAGAGGTATTTCGTGTTGGTGAATATTTCAATTATATTGTCAAAAAACTTCGTCATTAAAAAAGATCCCCTTACCTTTTCAGAGGAAACGGGAGCCGCAGATACGACGCGGCTCCCGTCCGTTTATAGGTGGTAATATTCTGTTACGGGTATGTATTTCCGGCTTATTCCATGCCGTAATGCTGCATAACGAGCTTGGTAACAGCGCTTTCGCCGTTCTCGTCCTCAACGAGCATCTCTTCGAGAACTTCGTTGATGGCGGTGAGAAGTTCATCGTTGCCCTTGGTAACGGCAATGGCGTACTGCTCTTCGGTGGGGAAGTCAGCCTCTTCGCCGCCGTCGTAGTAAAGAGCGGCGCACTGGAGACCGGCGTTCTTGGAGACGATGTAGGAGGAGGGCAGGTAGTCCAGAACAACGACGTCGAGCTGGTTGGCGTTCATAGCGTCAACTGCCAGCTGACCGTTGGAGAAGCGGACGACCTCGGCGCCGGAGCCGTTGAGAGTGCCGGTCCAGCCGTAGTCGGGATCGCTCTCGTTAGCGGCGATCTCGTCGGAAACGTAGATATCGCCGGTGGTGTCCTGCTGGACGCCGATCTTCTTGCCGGCAAGCTGATCCCAGACAACGTATTCAACGTCACCGTCAACACCGGCGGGCTCAAGAGCGCCTTCGGCAAAGATAACGTACTGAACGCTGGTGAAATAGGGAATGGAGAAATCGACCTTTTCAAGGCGGGCTTCGGTGATGGTGATACCGGCGGCGCCGCAGTCGCAAAGGTTGCCGGCGGCAACGTTGTCGATGATGGTCTTGAATTCGACGTTGTTGAAGACAACTTCCTTGCCCATCTTTTCGCCGACCTTAGCCATAATGTCGACGTCAACACCGACGATCTCGCCGTCTTCGTAATACTCGAAGGGGGCAAAGAAAGCGTTGGTCTGAACAATGATCTGATCCTGAGCGCCGCAGCCGGAGAAGGAGAGAACGCCGAGGAGCATGATCACAGCCATGAGGATAGCAGAAAACTTTTTCATTTTGTGTGACTCCTGAATATAATTTTTTTTGTGTGTATATTTTATCACCGCACATTAAGGTTTTCAAGGCTCATCCCGATTATTTCTTAAGTTTGTTTTACAAATAATTTGGCTAAAACCTACAAAACCCAGCCGCCCGCCATATCCCCGGGGGGTAAGACGGGCGGCTGGGACATTGATTATATAATATTTGCCACGTATCTGACTGCCCCGGGCAGAACCTTTACGTTGACTTCGGCAGGAGCGCCGCCATAGTCCCCGTCAAGGGTCCACGGGGTGTCTCCGAAGGCCTGCAGTCGAACCTCGGGGCTCTTGAGAGAATAGACACCGAACTCCCGGCGGAGGTCCTTCTCAACGAAGGCCCGCATTATCAGCTGAAGCTCCGTGAAATTTTTCGGCATTTTAACAAAAACAGTTTCAAAGAGCCCGTCGGAAAGCTCAACCGAAATTCCCCCAAGTCCCTTGAATCCGCCGATGGACTTGGAATTCGAGATCATTCCGAAAAGAAAATCCTCTTCAATGACTTCTCCGTTAACGGATATACGCATGTGCTGGGGCTTTACATCAAGCATGCTCTCAGCTCCGTTGAGAAGATATGCCGCTCTTCCGATAACACTTTTGATGTGCTGAGGAGTTATGTAGGCAACCTCGGAAAACAGACCGAATGCCGCGGTATAGGTGAAGCATTTTCCGTTGAAGGTTCCCGCATCGCAGAGCACAGGCTCCCCTTCCGCGGCAAACTCAGCGGCTTTTTTGATGTTGGAGGAAAGGCCGAGAGTGTCCGCAAAGTCGTTTGTGGTTCCGCAGGGAATATAGCCGATGGGGGTCGAAGCTCCGGAGGCAACAACTCCATTGACAACCTCGCTGAGAGTGCCGTCTCCCCCGGAGCAGATAAGCCTGTCGTACTCACCGCAGTCACGGGCAAAACGCTCGGCATCGGAAGAAGAGAGCGTAACCCTCAGGGTGATATCGTAGCCTGCGCGCTGGAAGGTCTCGCAGACCTTAAGCAGATGCATTCTGATCGCGGACTTTCCCGCAACAGGATTTACAATGAACAGAAGTTTTTTCCCGTTCTCGCTCATGAAAAATAACGCCTCCGTGGAATCTTGGGTACTTGTATATTATACTACTTAAATCGTGTCGATTCAAGCGATAAAATCATGTTGAATACCGTCCCGTTTTATGGTATAATGATTACAATGGTATGCCCTCTTACGGCAGAGCCAAATTTCGACTCATAAGGAACTGATATTACAATGACTGCTATGGATAAAATAGGTAAAAAACTTAAGACCTTTATAAAATTTATTCTCAACCACAAGGTCTATCTTCTCATCGCCATCCCCATAATCGCCGCCATTATTCTGGCCTTCGTTCTTATCTCCAAACTTGACGGCGATCGCAACCCCGAGCAGACAACGGATGCCACGACCGAGATTACAACCGAGGCCACAACAGAGGCGACCACAACCGATCCCATGAATTCCGTCTCCGACACTCTGGGCTCAACGGATAGCACAACCTCCTCCGAGCCCGAGCAGACGACCGAGGCCCGCAACCCCGACATTCCCCTCATAGTTGAAAGAAAAGACCTTATCAACATCCATCTCACCACCGACGACGGAATCGTGCTTATGACCGGCGAGCTTGAGATCCCCGTTTTCTACAACAGAAACGCCAACCCGGCAATTTCCGTTATCAACGAGGATATTTACAACTACGTAAACGATATGCGCTCCGAGATCGTCAACGACTGCCGTCCCATCGCAGAAAACGACCTTACCAGCGACAACCCCACCGTCCCCTTCAACTGCGGTGTCACCTGTGAGGTCATGCTAAGCTCCGACACCTGTGTTTCCGTTCTCTTCTCAAGCTGGATCTACACCGGCGGAGAAAACAGCTCCATCTACCGCGAAGCCCGCACCTATTCCCTTGCGGACGTTTCCGTTCTCGACTATGCCGACCTCTTTGGCGGCTATACCGAAACCGTAACCGAAAAAATGCGGGACAAGATCACCCAGTCCATCTCCGCCGAGCCCGAGGGCTTCTACCCCGACTACGAGGGTCTCGTTGATTTCTACGAGCTTGAGAAGCGCTGGTACCTGGATGAGGTCGAGGGACTTTGCGTTTACTACGTCCCCTATGAGCTCGCCGGTTACGACAAGGGCGTTCTCACCTACTCCATTCCCCTTGGTGAGCTTAACACCTACCTCGTCTTCAATCCCGCCTACACCTCCTTTGCAGAATGAAAAAGAACGACCTTATCACCCTTGAAATAACTGCCCTCACCAACAACGGCGAGGGCATCGGGCGGCATGAGGGTATTGCCGTTTTTGTCCCCGGCGCCGCCGTAGGAGACCTTTGTGAGATCATTATCATAAAAATGCTCTCAAACCGGGCAATCGGGAAAATAAAAAGCATAATCACCCCCTCGCCGGACAGGATAGAAAACCGCTGTCCGGCTTTTCCTGCCTGCGGAGGCTGTCAGTTCCGGCATTTAAGCTACGCATCCGAGCTGAAAAGCAAGCTTGCCTCCGTATGCGACGCAATGAAGCGTATCGGCGGACTGGATATTCCCCCGGATACGGATATTGTCGGCGCAGAAAAGACCGAAGGCTACCGCAACAAGGCCATGTACCCCGTTGTTCAGACCCCCTCCGGCGCCGCCTACGGTTTTTACCGCTCCGGCACCCACAACGTCGTCCCCTGCCGACGTGACGGTTTACCCGTTCCGTGCGCCATAGGACCTGCCGAATTCGACCGGGCCGCCTCCATTGTCACCTCCTGGATGGACCGATTTGCAATACCGGCCTACAACGAGGTCAGCGCCTCGGGCGCTGTCCGCGGAATATATCTGCGCCGGGCAGAAACCACAAATGAGCTGATGGTCTGCCTGATCTCCGCAAAAAAGAATCTACCCAATACCGCTGAGCTGATATCCGAACTGAAAGAAGCCGACGTTGGCTTTACCACCCTGGTTATAAACCACAATCCCCAGAAGACAAATGCACTTCTCGGAAAGACGAACAAGACCCTCTTTGGCCCCGGAGCTATAACCGACACTCTCTGCGGAGTGAAGCTTTCTATCTCGCCCATGTCTTTTTATCAGGTGAACAGAGCCCAGTGTGAAAAGCTCTACGGTAAGGCGATTGAATTTGCCCAAAGCGCCACAGACCTTAAAAACGCTTCGCTCCTGGACCTTTACTGCGGTGTCGGGAGCATCGCCCTTGCCTTTGCCCCCAAATGCCGCCGGGTCTTTGGCATTGAGATAATTCCGGACGCCATCGAAAACGCCAGACTTAACGCAAAGGCAAACGGGATTTCCAACGCAGAGTTTGAATGCGGAGACTCCGCAACAGCACCGGAAGTCCTTGCCTCCCACGGATTTGTGCCGGATATTATCACCGTTGATCCCCCGAGAAAAGGCATCTCCCGGGACGTTGCAGACTTTCTGCTAAAAAGCGGCGCAAAGCACCTCGTATACATCTCCTGCGAACCCACTACCCTCGCACGTGATGCCGCAATTCTTTCCTCCGGATTCAGCCTTGAAAGGCTTGCCGCCGTGGATATGTTCCCCCGCACGGCAAATACCGAGGCCGTTGCACTCTTCAGCAGAAAATAACACAAAAAAAAACAACACCGCGATCTCTGAACAAAAAGAGAAAACGGTGTTGTTGTTTTTTAGCGGAAACTCACTTTTCGTAGCGCTCGGCTTTTTTCATTCCGATAACGTGAAGGTTATCGGAAACCGCGAACATAAGCTCGTAGAGGTTATCCTTCTGCTCCTGAGTGAGACCGGCAACAGCCTCATCAAAAGCATCCTTTGCGCTGTTGCAAACTTCTTTTGCAAGCTCACACCCTCTTTCAGAGAGCTTAAGCTTTGCGCGGTAGTGGTTTTTACGGGGGTTATCGCGCCAAATAAACTCACGTCCCACAAGCTCGGAAACGGCCCGTGAAACGGCAGCCTTATCCTGGTCACATATCTCGCAAAGCTGAGAAATCGTCAGCCCCTCGGGAGTGTGCAAAAGCGCTACAAGATATTTAACGTATGCACCTCTCAGACCGTACTTTTCCATCTGCTTTGTCTCAACTCTGTGCATAGTGAGATAAAGCTCATGTACTCCAATTGAAAGTTGCTCAAATCCGGTAAGCATTACTGCAGTTCTCCATCCCAAATAACATTTTATTTTTACAAGCTAATTATACTATGTTATTCTATAGATGTCAAGAGTTTTTAACAAAATATTAATATTATTTGCATTTTATTAATATTCTAACTTTATGACAGAATTCTTCCGTCAACGCACGTGTTCTGCAAGGGTTTCAGCAAGTTTTAACGCCTGTTTAATCCCATCCACAGCCGCGCTCATTATGCCTCCGGCATAACCGGCGCCCTCACCGCAGGGGAAAAGCCCCCACGCCGTAACCGACATACCAAGACCGTCCCTTGTCATTCGTACAGGGGACGACGTTCTCGTTTCCGGTCCGGTGAGAACTGCGTCGCCGTTGGCAAAAAAGCGGTAATTGGACGCAAACTTTTCCAAAGACCGCCGCATCAGATCTGCGCCTCCCGGGGGCAGCAGGCCGTCAAGCGAGCAGAGCTTCACTCCCAGAGGATAAGTGGGCTTTACCCGACCTAAAGAAGCACTCGGTTTTCCGGCCAGAAAGTCTGACACAAGCTGAGCCGGGGCGGTATAGTCTCCTCCGCCAAGGACAAACGCACTCTCCTCAAGGCGCTGGGAAAGCTCAACTCCCCCAAGAGGGCCTGAAGGGAAAAGAGACGTATCGGCGCTGACGGCAATTGCGGCGTTTCCGTTCCGTCCGCTTCGGGAGTGGTAGCTCATGCCGTTGGTAACAACGGTATTGGGTCTGCTTGCGGCGGCACAGATCTCGCCGCCGGGACACATGCAGAAGGAAAAGCAGCCGCGATCTCCCTCCCGGTTAGAAACGAAGTATTCTGCAGCACCCAGTCCCGGAGTTCCAACGAATTTACCGTACATCGTCCTGTCGATATCCTCCTGGAGATGCTCAATGCGAAGTCCCATTGCAAAGCTCTTTGGAACAAGCTCAATACCGTCGGAGAGCATATGTGAAAAAGTGTCCCTTGCGCTGTGACCAACGGCAAACACGGCGTGGGTACAGGGTATCTCTCCGGAGGCGGTCTTAATGGCAACGAGCCTTCCGTTTGCCGTCCTTACGCCGGTAACTGCGGTGTTGTAGTAAATTTCTCCCCCAAGGGCAACGGTCTCACGGTCAATAGCGGAGACCACGTTTTTCAGCAGATCCGTTCCGATATGGGGATGTGCTTTTGTAAGAGTCTCCTCCGGGGCGCCGTGGGCGACCAGCTCCCTTAACACCGCAGAGCAGACCGGGTCGCTTATTCTCGTGGTAAGCTTTCCGTCGGAATATGCTCCGGCGCCGCCCTCTCCAAACTGGATATTGGATTCGGGATCAAGCCTGCGGTCTCTGACAAAGGCAGAAACGTCTCCGTCGCGCTGTGGGATGGGTCTTCCCCTTTCGATAACGATGGGACACAGCCCCATACGGGCAAGTGTGAGGGCGGCAAACATTCCCGCAGGACCAAGTCCTACCACAACGGGTCTTGGGCTTCCGGCTGTTTTTACACCGCCGTAAGGGGCTATCAGCTCTGAAAGAGTTGTGTCGGAACAGGGGCGTATCTTTCCGTTTTTTTCGCAGAGAGCCTTCTCTTTCCCGGAAGAAAGACCGCTGACCTTAACCGAATAGACCTTATTCAGCCTACCCTTACGGGCATCAACCGCTTCGCGGCTGATCTCGAAAGTGACCTCACCTGCACCAAAAACGCCGCAAAGCTTTGCGGCGTTTTTTATGGCTATCTGTTTATCCTCCTCCCAGGGGAGGCTTATTCCGGAAACAATAACAGACATATCGGGCTATCAATTCTCCTCCGGCGGATCTACTGTGCGAACGATGGGTTCTACAACGATGGGAACAAGCTTTACTGTAACACTGTAATCCGAATCAATTATCTCGACGTTAAGGGACGGGTCAAAGGAGACCTGCGCCGGAACGATGTGGTTACCGGCCTGAACGGGAAGCTGTTCAAGGGGAACGGTTACAACAAAATCGTCCACGTTGACAGAGTCCAGCACCTGTCTGTTGCCTCTGAGACGGACGTTGATGGATTTGGAGACCACAGTCGCATCAAAGCCCTCCACAGAACCTGTTGCAAGGATATTTTCGATCTTGAAGGTGCGCGTGTCCATATCTTTCACCGTGACCTCGATAGTAACGGTGGATCTGTTGGAAAGACAGGAGGTGTTGGTGGGAAGATAGAACTGCTCCTCGGTGGTGTAGCTCTCGACGATACCGTCAAGCTCGATTATGCCAAGGGAGATGGTGGTGGTGTCCATGAGATCGTCCGGGTCGCCCACAAGGGTCACAAACGGCGGGTCGATCCTTATATCCACCTGTTCGCGGGTAAGACCGCCACCGTGGTTAACCGAGCAGGTAAAGGGAACGTCCTTTCTGAGAAGAACCGAAACGTCAAGATCGGCGTTTTTGGTGATCTGCTGAGTGTATTTAAGAACCACAGGCTCACCGGATGCTCCAATAAGAGTAACGGGAAGGCTGAGCACCTGGGAATCCCGAAGAGCGGAAATATCTGCGGTAACAAGACCGTAGGCGATATTGGACAGCTCGGTGGCAGGCCCGCTCACTACAACCGATTCGCTGGGAAGGGTGACTTCTCCAAGGGTATAATTTGAGGGGAGCTCGCCGGTAAGCTCGTATCTGAGCTTGATCTCCTGTTCGGTCATTTCGTCGACCTCGATGACGGCAACAAGGTTCTGCTCATCCACCACGGAGATATCGTCGTAGGGGGTCTTTACTGTGCAGGGAACGCGGTTGGTGCCGTTAACGGCAATCTTTGAAACGTCACAGGTTATCTCGACGTCCTCCCGCTTTAAGCGGAGAATGCTGTTACGGCTTCCCGTGAACTCAACGTCAAAGGAAAAATCAGTCTCAGAAAGAATTGAGAAGGATTTTTTCTGATAAAGCTCCGTCGTGCCGACGATAGAGACGTCAAGATTTGAAAAGCGAATGGTCATGGTGGGGTTGATGGAGCTCATTACCACAAGCCAGATAACAACGCTTGCAAGACAGCTGACTATAAGAAGAGGAATGCTTTTGATCTTCAGCCATTTTGGCATAGGAAATCACCGGGGGCCGTTGTTTTCAGCGGTCTCCTTTCTCCTTTCTGTTCTTTTTCCAGGGAATAAAGCGGCTTATGCTCTGTTTTTCCGTGTTTTCCGGGACAAACTCGTGCTTCAGAAGAGAAGAGAGGGTCTGGGGAGTGAGGTTGCGCTTCAAAATACCGCCCTCAGCGACGCTGATGCCGCCGGTCTCTTCGGAAACGATGAGCACGAAAGAGTCGGTGACCTCGCTGAGGCCAAGACCCGCTCTGTGGCGCATTCCGAGATCCTTGCTGATGGTCTTGTTTTCGCTAAGCGGCAGGCGGCAGCCTGCGGCTGAAACGTGCCAATCCTTGACGATCATCGCCCCGTCGTGAAGGGGGGCTTTGTCGTAGAAGATATTGGTGAGAAGCTCAACGGAGATATCGGCGTTTATCATGGTGCCGGTCTTCATAATGTCGCTGAGCTTGTTCTCGCGTTCGATGCATATCAGCGCGCCGGTTCTGGTCTCGCTGAGTTTTTCCGCAGTTTCGGTAAGAAGGGCAACGTTGCGCAGGGCAACGGTATTGTCCGTTTCGGTCTCGTTGACGAATATTTTAAAGTGCTTCCGCCCCACCGAGTCCAGAATGCGTCTGAGCTCCGGCTGGAAGATTATGATTATGGCGATAATTCCGATCTGGATAGCCGAAGAGAACAAATAGTGAGAAACGTTCAGCTGCAGCAATCCCAGAACCTGGGTCACGATTATTATACCGATTATACCCTTGATGACCTGCGCCGCGCTGGAGTCGCGGATGAACATAAGTAATTTATACAGAAGGAACGCAATGATGAGCATATCGACGATATCCTGCCACCGCAAAAGGTCGATGGCGTTATGGATGAAGGTCAGCACGCGTTCAAGGTACATTGCCATGCCAAAAACTCACTCCTTCAAGATCCGTAATATACGTGCCTGAAAAAATATACAGAACAACATATATATGATACCACCAAAATCCGATTTTGGCAAGAGTGTTTTTGTTTACATTTTGCCCTTTGGTTTGACATTCTGCCTTGTCAGCTCAGTTGAATTCCGTGAGATGGGGCCGAAACCTCTGGGGTACGAACTGCGCCTGGAGCTTTTTGTTCCGCCGCCAGGGTATTGCGACCGCATCAAAGTACCCCTTCCACAGCTTTCCGAATTCCGACCGATCCCGGAGCTTCAGCTCAAGAACGGCCCTGTCCTCAGAGATATACCAACGCTCCCTGTCCCATATAAGGCTTTTTTTGAACCGAAGATCCCGGATAATGAAAAACTGGGAGGAAAACCTTGCGGAAAAATGGTTGCCAAGCATGGGCAGAATATCGTAGGCAGGCTCGATGTCCGCAACGTAGACGGGCGGAGCTTCGCTCACCTTCATGAAACGTACGAACTGCTGGAATCTGTGCACCTCAAGCCCCACTCTGTCCGATGCTTCGCACACCCTTTTCACACACTGAACGCTTCTGTCCCCAAGGGGGCTTTTCCCGTCGGCAATGGCCTTGCGGATAAGGGCGAGAACGGCGTCGTCAATACTGTCCTCCCCGGTGAGCCAGGCCTTATAGGCGTGACGGGATATACCCAGCTTACAAAGCCTGTTCTGCACCCTTTCGGCGTGGGCCGCGTCGGTCTGCACCATAACGCACTCCCCAAGGGGCACTCCCCCGCTTTCCCTGTAGAGCATGGCGCTGTTTTCGATTTTACGGGCATAGGCAAGAAACACGGCGGAGAGAAAACCGTCGTAAGTACCGTCGTAAACGAGAGATATCATCCTCTTACCCCCTCCGGAAGAGCCCCTACGGGCATTATTATCTGAGGCATATACTGATCCAAAGTCATCTGTGCTGCCTCCATGGCGTCGTCTGAGAGCCGGGAACGGAGCATTGCAGGGTCGTGGCGCTTAAAGCCGTAGAACTTCCCGCCAAAGCAGGTAAAAAACGCCGCGCGCCTGGTCACGGCACCAAGCCGTCTAAGGTCGTCTATGTCCAGCTTCCGCGACCGCCGGGCGGAGATTATTCGCCTTGCGCTTTTAACGCCAATGCCCGGCACTCTCAGCAGAGCTTCGTAGGGCGCGGAATTCACGTCCACGGGAAAAAGCTCCGGATGGCGCACGGCCCAGGCGCACTTGGGGTCAAGCTCAAGGTCAAGACTCTCCCCCTCCTCGGTTATCTCCGTGGCTGTAAAGCCGTAAAACCGCATGAGCCAGTCTGCCTGATAGAGCCTGTGCTCACGCTTCAGGGGCGCTTTCACCTCCGGCCCGGGCAACGCCGGGTGGATTCCCACGGGAACGTAGGCGCTGAAATAGACGCGCTTCATGCTGTAACGTCCGTAAAGAGCAGAGCTGAGAGTGAGTATACGCCTGTCGCTGTCGCCCGTTGCGCCCACGATCATCTGGGTGCTCTGACCCGCCGGAGCAAAGAGGGGCGCCGACCGAAAGGCAAGCCGCTCTTCCCGGTTCTGATCCTTTAAGAGCTTTATCCTGTCCATAGGAGCGATTATCCTCTCCCTGGTTTTCTGGGGCGCAAGAAGCTTCAGCCCCGATTCACTTGGCAGTTCGATATTAACGCTCACCCTGTCCGCAAGAAGCCCCACAGCGTTTATAAGCTCACCGGAGGCGCCGGGGATCACCTTTACGTGAATATAGCCGCAAAAGCCATATTCCCCACGCAAAAGCCGCAAAACGGAAAGCATCAGCTCCATCGTGTGATCCGGGGAGCATACCACGGCAGAGCTGAGAAAAAGCCCCTCTATGTAGTTCCGGCGGTAAAATTCAGCGGTGATGAGCGCAAGCTCCTCCGGAGTGAAGCTCTCCCGTCTTGTTTCGGCCGAACGCCGGTTTGCGCAGTAGGCACAGTCGAAAATACAGTCGTTTGACAAAAGCACCTTCAAAAGGGAAACGCACCGCCCGTCCTCCGCCCAGGTATGGCATATCCCGGCCATATGGGCGTTGCCAAGTCCGCCCTTTTTCCCCTGTCTTCCGCTGCCCGAGGACGAACAGGAAGCGTCATATCTTGCGGCCTCGCCCAGAACCGTCAGCTTATCGTAAAGACTCATATCCCTCATTGCTCCAAAGAAAATACATTTGTTCGTTCACATATATTATAGCACATTTGTTCGCATTGTTCAATAGGGGCGGCAAAATATTCCCGTGTCGAATTTTGGGTGTTGACAGAGGCGGCCGAGCTGTGATATAATTTACTGTGCCTATAAAGAGTGTGCGAGAGTCAAGCTCCGCGACCACACAGCAACCTGCGCCGATAATTTCCGGCGAAAGGTGCTAATGCTTGAATGATGGGCGGCGTATGAATAAAATCATGCTCCCGTCCTGCTGAAAAATGCACGGAACGGGTTTTATTTTTGCCGTTATGAAGCTGAATCTTTAAATGGTAAATACTTTCTTAACATTGGAGTTAAATACGTATGCTCTACAGAATCTTCACCTCCGAATCCCCTGCCGAAGGTCATCCCGACAAGGTCTGCGACGCCGTTTCCGACGCCGTTCTTGACGCTTACCTGGCTCTTGATCCCAAGGCCCACGTCGCCTGCGAAACCTGCGCAACCACCGGTATGCTCTGCGTCATGGGCGAGATCACAGCCGACTCCCCCGTTGACGTTCAGGCCATCGCCAGAAAGACCGTTCTGGACATCGGCTACGACAGCGACGATAAGGGCTTTAACGCAAACACCTGCGCCGTGCTGAACCCCCTTGACCGTCAGTCCCCGGATATCAACATGGGCGTTGTCTCCAGTGTTGAAAACAAAGTCAGCTCCGACAAATACGATACCATCGGCGCCGGTGACCAGGGCATGATGTTTGGCTTTGCCTGCACCGAGACCCCCGAGCTTATGCCCGCCCCCATCTGGTACGCCCACAAGCTCACCCGCCGGCTCTCCGAAGTGAGAAAGGGCGGCATTCTCCCCTTCGTCTATCCCGACGGCAAGGCTCAGATCACCCTCACCTACGGTGAAAACGGCCCTGAAGCCATCAACAGCGTCGTAGTCTCCACCCAGCACAGCGCCGACGTCTCCATTGAGACCCTTCGCGAGGGCATCATGGAA
This sequence comes from Oscillospiraceae bacterium, assembly GCA_015067715.1. Classification (GTDB taxonomy): domain Bacteria; phylum Bacillota; class Clostridia; order Oscillospirales; family QAMX01; genus SIG499. The sequence continues at coordinate 65,605 of SVLY01000004.1, forward strand.
GAGGTCATCAAAAAGGTCGTCCCCGCCGAACTCTGCTCCTCTGCCACTGAATTTTTCATCAACCCCACCGGCCGATTCGTTGTCGGCGGACCCATGGGCGATACCGGCCTCACCGGCAGAAAGATCATCGCCGACACCTACGGCGGCTACGTCAAGCACGGCGGCGGCGCTTTCTCCGGAAAGGATCCCACCAAGGTCGACCGCTCTGCCGCTTATATGGCCCGTTACGCCGCAAAGAACATCGTTGCCGCCGGCCTTGCAGACGCCTGTGAGATCGCCGTTGCATACGCCATCGGCGTTTCCCACCCCCTTATGCTCACCGCATCTACCTTCGGCACCGGCAAGCTCAGCGACGAAAAGCTCTCAAAGCTGGTTTCCGAGTTCTTCGATTTCCGTCCCGCCGCCATCATCGAAAAGCTGGATCTCTGCCGTCCCATCTACCGCGGCACCGCTTCCTTCGGTCACTTTGGCCGCGAAGAGCTTGACCTGCCCTGGGAAAAGACCGACAGAGCCCAGGAGCTCTCTTCCATCGCCCTGTAAAAATAATAATCAAGGGATAAAACACACTTCCCCTTCTCAAAATATTCTATATGTTTTGAGAAGGGGAAATGAGTATGATCAGAACCAACGGGCTATCAAAAGTATATCAAATGGGCGGTGCAAAGGTATTTGCGCTGAGATCCGCAGATATTTACGTTCCTGAAGGCAGCTTTGCGGCCATCGTCGGAAGCTCAGGCTCGGGAAAGAGTACGCTGCTGAACATTTTGGGACTTTTGGACAAACCCGACAGCGGAGAATATTTTCTCTGCGGAAAAGAGGTCTCCAAGCTCTCCTCCCGTGAGCTCTCCCGACTCAGATCGGAGCTTATCGGTTTTGTGTTTCAGAGCTTTAATCTCCTCCCCGGCTTTACTGCTCTTGAAAACGTAGAGCTTGGGCTGACCGTTAAGAATATACCCCCCAGGCTCCGCCGGGAGCTGTCGGAATACGCCCTTGAATCCGTAGGTCTGAAGGACAGAATAGACCATCTTCCCTCGGAAATGTCCGGAGGTCAGCAGCAGCGAACCGCAATAGCACGCGCCATCGCCGGGGGACCGAAGCTCATCCTTGCAGACGAGCCCACAGGAAACCTGGACGAGGCTTCCTCCGAAGCAGTTATGGAGCTTCTGACCGACCAGCACAAAAAGGGCGTCACTATGATAGTGATCACCCACTCATCCCAGGTCGCCGCAATGGCGCAAAATATCTACCCAATGAAAAACGGGATCCTGGAATCCCCCCTATATGATATGAACTGAAAGGAACGGCAAGCAAAAATGAGAAGAGACAAGATAAACTATTATCTGGACATCGCAGAGACCGTCAGCGAGCGGGGCACCTGCCTTCGGAGAAACTACGGAGCAATAATCGTAAAGAACGACCAGATAATCTCCACGGGCTACGTAGGCGCTCCCCGTGGACGCAAGAACTGCTGTGACATTGGCGAATGCAAGAGAAACAAGCTTGCCATTCCCCGGGGCGAAAGATACGAGCTTTGCCGCTCCGTCCACGCAGAGCAGAACGCCATCATCTCAGCCTCCCGGGAAGAGATGATAGGCGCAGACCTTTTCCTCGTTGGCAAGGAGATGGACGGAAGCTACGTTCCCGGCGCATCCCCCTGCGTTCTCTGCAGAAGATTTATCATCAACGCAGGCATAAAGACCGTCTTCGTCCGGCGTGACAGAGACAATTACATAACTCTTGACGTTGCTGAAATGGTTGAAAACGACGAGACCATCACCGGCGCCGTGGTCTACTAAGCTATGGAGAGCTTTACCCAGAGAACCGAAATGCTTCTTGAAGAAGGCTGCAGAAGGCTTGAAAGCTCAAGGGTCGCAGTCTTCGGGCTCGGCGGTGTGGGCTCATACGCCGCCGAGGCTCTTGCCCGCGCCGGAATCGGCAAAATGATCATCTGCGACGGGGACACCGTCAGCATTACGAATATCAACCGCCAGCTCTGCGCTCTGCACAGCACCGTCGGAATGAAAAAGACCGACGCCCTCGCCCCAAGGCTCTCGGATATCAATCCCGGCATAGAGCTGACGGTTGTGGACCGGTTTATAACCCCGGAGGATGACCTCAGCATTCTCCTGGGTTGCGATTACGTTGCAGACTGTATCGACGACGTTCCCGCAAAGCTTGCAATAATAGCCTTTTGCAAGGAAAACGGCATTCCCATAATCTCTGCCCTCGGGTGCGGAAACAGGCTTGACCCTGAAAAGCTCACCGTAACTGACATTTATAAGACAAGCGGCTGTCCGCTGGCAAGATCCGTCCGTTCCCGGCTCCGCAAGGCAGGAATCGACTCTCTGGACGTTCTTTTTTCATCCGAAGAGCCCCTTAAGCCCCGTGGAGCTGCCTGCCCCGGAAGTGTGTCATTTGTGCCCTCCGTCGCCGGGCTTATAATGGCAGGAAAGATCATCAGAAGTATCAGCGGAAAATAAAGATAAGGAAGCGAAAGCCCCATGGGGGATATCAAAGAAATAACCTCACTGTTTGAATATAACCATACCCTGCTCCGCCGGGAGTTTGCCGCCCTTTCTGTCAACGGAGAAGAAAAGGTCTGCGCGGCTTACTTCACCTCAAAGCGCCGCAGGATCGACGCTGAGCTTTTGAGCAACACCTGTTTTCTTCTGAAGGACAGGTGCGGCCAGTATTCCGCTCTAAGCGGCAAAGGCCTTCTTGCCAGCGCATCCATCCTCTGTACCGAGGATAGGGATATCGAAACAAGGATAGACGAGTTGGGCGAGCTTTGCCGTGACCTTGGCGCCCACAGAGAGGGACAGAATATCACAGCCTCCGCAGTTTTCCTCGCAGAGGCCTATGCCAACCCTCTGGACTGGATGTCCCTCTCCTCTGCCATTCGCACACTCAGGCACGAAGCGATCTCAAACCACCCGGGTTTGGGCGAGCTTGACAGAACCCTGTGCACGGCCTTCGTTCTCTCCGGAGAGGATCCGGACGCTCTGCTGACAGATGCAACCAACTGCCTTGCCGGACTCAACGGCGTCTACGGAGCCAAAATAGACAATACCCGCGCCGCCTGTATGCTTGCCCTTTGCCAGGGTTCGGTTGAAGAAAAGCTTAATGCCATTCACGGCTTTACGGACAGAATATCCCGGGCCGGAGCAAAGGTGAGCCCGTTTTGCCTGCCGGAGCTTGTCAGCCTGCTGTGTTCATCCGCTCCTGCCGACGTTTACAGCAGTATAAGCGCTCTCAGCGCTGAGCTGAAGCGCATTAAAGGCTTTGGCATATTCTCTCTCCCCGGAGAAAAAAGACTCTCTCTGGCCATTCTTGCCGCCGCAACACACACGGACAAAAAAGCGGAGCTCTTAGCTTTGGACAAAATGTTCAAGACCTTATAAACCAAAAAGACCTGAACGGACATCCATTCAGGTCTTTTCTTTTTGAATTAAAGCTGAACTCCGCCGTAAAGACGGTTGGTGGATTTTTTGCCCCAGAAGCCGGTGGCCCAGACTTCCATTTCGTAATACTGTCCCGGCTCAAGTCCCTCAATGCGCTGTGTGACGGCAGAGGGCATGTCCGCAAAATAGTATTCCGACCAGAAGCTGACGGTCTTTACCTTTCTGCCCTTTTCGTCCGTGATCCGGACGTAATAGGCGTTGACGTAGAATGCGTCGATCTTTGCCTGGGGAACGGTGATATCGAAAGCTCCGGCAGAAACGTTGGATATCTTAAGCTCCGAACCGTCGGCAAAACGGGGCGCGCACTCAGAGCCGGGTCTGTGACTGTCGTAAATAAACTCAGACTTTTCCCAAGCATGAGGTATCTCCCAGACCTGCGGGAAAAAGCTTTCAGATATAAGATCGTAGGCGAGAATGCGGACACGCTTTTCCGCATCGGCCTCCACCAGCAGAAACTGAGCACACTTATCTGCATTGGGAGGAACCGTGCCGTAGATCTTGTCGAAGTCATCAAGCTCAAAGTACGAAAGAGAACCTGTCCCGCAGGAGGTAAAATCCTTCTGGTCAATGGAACGCGGGTCGTTTACAGGAGCGTGGGAATGACCGGAGAAGGCGATCACCTGAGGGTATTTTGCGAGATATTCGTAAAGATCGTTGTTTGCCCAGCATATCGAGCCGTAACAGGTATTGGTGGGATGAGGATGCTGGAAGAAGAATATGGGGCGCTCCTCATCGTCCTCAACTGCCTGGGCAAGGCAGTTTTCAACCCACGCCTGTTTAAACTTGCCGAAATTGTTTCTGCCCTTCTCCGGTATCTCTTCCGCAGAGACTGCAATAAAGTGATATCCGTTGATAACCGTGTGAACGTCCGGAGTCTGACCGAAAATTCTGCGGAGCTTTTCATAGGCCGCAGGCATTCCGCCGGACTCTCCGTTGAATTCGTGACCGGCAACCGTTATCAAAAGCCTGGTCTCAGGACGCATTCCGGCATCAAGTATGTCTTTTGTAACCTGCATCTGGGTCTCAGTTCCGCTGGTTGCAAAGTCGCCGGTAATACAGACTGCATCAAGGCGCTTGTAGTCCGACGCATCGGTATATGCCGACAGAAACTCAAGAGCTTTGGCAAGTCTTTCCCGTTCAATGCTGGGATGATCCTTTATGTGAACGTCGCTTATGGAAGCAAAGCGAAGAACAGGTTTGAATTCCATATATAACACCTCTGTATCTGATAATGAACCGCCGGCGCTTTTTGCGTCGCAATCGGCCGACAGTATCAGTTCAGCTCACATATTGTCAAGAGCCTGTTTGATATCGGCGATAAGGTCTTCGCTGTTTTCTATTCCGCAGGAGAAGCGAACAAGATCCGGGGAAACTCCGGCGGCGTAGAGCTCTTCGTCGTTCATCTGACGGTGAGTTGCGCTTGCGGGATGCAAACAACAGGTACGGGCGTCGGCAACGTGGGTCTCGATAGCCGCAAGGCGGAGGTTCTTCATAAACTTCTCTGCCGCGGCTCTGCCTCCCTTAACGCCGAAACTTACAACGCCGCAGGTGCCGTTGGGCATATACTTTTTGGCAAGCTCGTAATACTTGTCCCCCTCCAGGCCGGGATAGGTGACCCAGGAGATACGGTCGTCGTTCTTGAGGAAGTTTGCAACGGCAAGACCGTTTTCGCAGTGGCGCTTCATTCTCACGTGGAGGCTCTCGAGGCCAAGGTTAAGAAGGAATGCGTTCTGGGGAGACTGGATAGATCCGAAGTCGCGCATGAGCTGTGCGGTGGCCTTGGTGATGAACGCACCTTCAAGGCCGAAGCGTTCGGTGTAGGTAACTCCGTGGTAGCTGTCGTCGGGAGTGCAAAGTCCGGGGAACTTGTCGGGATATTTGGTCCAGTCGAACTTGCCGGAGTCAACGATGCATCCGCCAACGGCGGCGCCGTGGCCGTCCATATACTTGGTGGTGGAATGGGTTACGATGTCCGCGCCGAACTCAAAGGGGCGGCAGTTTACGGGAGTTGCAAAGGTGTTGTCGATGATAAGGGGAACACCGTGGGCATGAGCCGCTGTGGCGAACTTTTCAATGTCCAGAACGGTAAGCGCGGGGTTGGCGATGGTCTCGCCAAAGACAGCCTTGGTGTTGGGGCGGAAGGCGGCGTTAAGCTCTTCCTCGGTGCAGTCGGGGTTGACGAAGGTAAACTCAATGCCCATGCGCTTCATAGTGACAGCAAAGAGATTATAGGTTCCGCCGTAGATAGTGGAAGAAGATACAACGTGGTCACCGCAGGAGGCAATATTGAAAACAGAATAGAAAGAAGCTGCCTGGCCGGAAGAGGTAAGCATTGCGGCAGTACCGCCCTCCATGTCGCAGATCTTGGCGGCAACGCTGTCGTTGGTGGGATTCTGAAGTCTGGTGTAAAAATAACCGGAAGCTTCAAGGTCAAAGAGCTTGCCCATATCCTCGCTGGTGGCGTATTTGAAGGTAGTGCTCTGAACAATGGGAATCTGACGGGGTTCGCCGTTTCCAGGGGTGTAGCCACCCTGGACACATTTGGTTTCGATCTTGAAATCGCTCATGTTTTTATCACTCCAATAAAGAATAATCTGGATATAATATCAGCCTCAGTCGCTGTAGGGACTGCGGTTGAAGGCGCGTTTGATGTAGTGACCCTTTATTGAGGCCACAATGCCAAGGGCAATGAACATGGTCAGAACCGAGGTTCCGCCATAGCTGAAGAAGGGAAGGGTGAGGCCAATGACCGGCGCAACACGCATGCACATGCCAACGTTAATAAAGGTCTGGAAGGTAAACATCGCCGCAACCCCCACACAACAGAGCATACTGAACTTATCGTCCCTCATGGAAATTCCGGAGAAAACACAGATGAGAATAATGGCGCTGAGCAGAGCCAGAATCAACAGGCCTCCGAAAAATCCGAATTCCTCACAGGCAACACAGAAGATAAAGTCCGTGTGGTCTGCAGGCAAAAAGTCGTATTGGCAGACAGAGCCCTTTCCGTAGCCGTCCCCCCAGAAGCCGCCGCTCTGTATGGCGGCAACGCTTTGGGTCTGGTGGTAGCCGATGGAGTCAGACTTATAAGTGTGGTCAAAAACGACGATGAACCTGTCCTTCTGGTACTGGTTGAATACAAAGAACCACAGCAGCGGCACGGCGCCGCAGAAGGCAAGCAGACCGGCAAAGCAATATTTAAGGGCAACTCCCCCGGCAAAGGCCATTACGATGAATATAAACAGGTAGCTGGCGGCCATGCCGTCGTCCTCCGAGAAGAAAAGAACGAAAGCAACGGGAAGAATTGCGTGGAGACCAAGAAGAACAATGCTCTTGAAATCGTTCAGCCTGTCCCCAAGGTCACGGAAGTGCCGGGCAAGGGTGAAGATATAGAGCACCTTGCCGACCTCCGCCGGCTGAAAGCCCACCTGCAACGAGCTTGTTAGGTTTATTCTTATCCAGCTGTTGTTGCCCGTCTCCTCCGAGCCCGTTCCGAAAAACAGGGGCACGATAAGCAAAATGAGGTTCAGCACCAGGACGACCTTCCACAGTGAAGAGAGCTGTTCAAGGTCAAAAAGCGTCAGCACGAAATAAGCAATAACGCCAAGGCAGATGCCAACGATCTGAACTATCATCTCTCTGGAAGAGCCAACTGAGCTGATAAGCAAAAGTCCGTAGCCCGAAGCACAAAGCGCAACGGTAAGCAGTAAAAAATCTGTCTTTTTAAAATAGTTTTTAACTGCCTGTCTGATCTCGGCGCCCCTACTCATGGCATTCCCCCGGAGCGGGAACAGGCTGGCCGTCGTCGTTTCGCCAGGTTCCGTCGTCCATAAAAATACAGGTGGAAAACTCGCCGTCGGCCAAGACCGTGCAAAGTCTTGCCCCGGCATTTTTTGTCTCAGCGCCGCCACTCGCAGACCCGTAGCCCGAGGAAGGGCCGCAGATAAGCTTTATTCCAAGCTTTTCTATGACGCCCGGCGTACCGAGGTCACCGCCACAGAAAAGATACTTAACGGTAGGATCCTCTGCAAGTGTGCAGAAAAGGCCGCTGTTCACCGGAACGCTCCGGTTTTCAAATTCCGGAAGAGGGGTATGAACAAAGACCCAGGTGATAAAACCGTCACACTCACGGAAAAGCTTCAGCTGACTTTCCCGGAACCATTGGTTCTGGCTCAGACTTGAGCAGGTATAGCCTGAAAGACCGTCGTACTTGTGAAGACATGAGTTGTCAATAAAGCAGAGAACGTGGACGGTCTTTCCGTTTTCGTCTGTGAACCTGACAGAATAGTTTCCGTAGCCAAAGACACTCTCATCTCCGGTGCGGTAAAGGCAGGAAGAAGAGCCTTCAAGGATGTTCTCCAGACTTTTGGGATCGGCAACGGAGCTCCTGTCCCGGTCTCCAAAGCAAAAACCCCAGGGAACGTCGAGTTCGTCCATCACAGCGCAAAAACTCCTAAGCATCTCGCAAGGGAAATATCCGCAGACAAGATCACCCGTCACCGCAATAAAGTCCGGCCGGGCGGCCAGAACCGCATTGCGGACAAATTCCAAAGTCTTTTCCGCCAATGAGCCCCCGTGCCACGTGGCAAGGCGGAGGTCTGAAAGCTGTAAAAGCCGGAACTCCCGGGAAGTATCGATTATTATGGTATCGCCGCGCATACTATTGGGCCTCCCCGATCTGAGGGATCACCTTTCCGCCTGCGATATAGAGATATGTCTGAAGCTTATCAACGTTATCCTGGTCAAGCAGGATAATTCTTGCGCCTCTCTCAAAGGCATCGTTAGCGGGATAGCCACCACGGCGATGGTCGCAATAGCCTGTAACACGTCCGTAGCAGAGCTTAATGCCGTGCCAGTCAGCAACAAAGTCGTTGGTGTGGTCGTGACCGACGAAAACGCCGATAACGTCGCCCATCTCCTTCATGGCGGCAAAGGCTCCGGAGTTTACCTCGGTGGTGCATATCTTTTCTCCGCAGTTTCCCATTGTGACACCGGCATCAAGAGCCTCCTGATACTCGGGAAGCGGAATGTGGAAGAAGAACACGGAACGGCAACCGTCACCGTATTCGGTGCAGAGCCGTTTTTTCTCTTCGGTGAACCAGTCTATCTGAGTGCTGTCTATGTAGGCTTCGGTGCGGTGGCCTCGTATTTCGGTATATTCGCAGTTGTCCAGCATCCAGACGGCAAAGCGGAGTCTCTCATTGCGGTTGTAGACACCGACCACGTAGTTGGACTGACCCTTGATCTCAACGGGGCCCGCATCGAAAATGCAGTATTCCGATTCTTTGAGAATTCGCTCGATGACCCTCGTGGGAGGCCCGTAGTCACGCTCGTGGTTACCGTAAGCAAAGGTCCACCAGAGCTTTTTTTCGTCCATGAACCGGGCAAACTCCCGGATACAGGGCACGGTATCGTGGCGCCAGGCCAGGTCACCGGTGCATACGAAAAGATCCGGCTTTTCAGCCTCGGCAATCTCTTCGATGAGGGCAAGTGTGGGCTGTTCGGGTCCCTCGTTTCTGAAAGACGAGAGGTGAATATCGGTTATCTGGGCGATCTTGAAAAAACGGTTATCGCCCATATGGAAGTCTCTTATTCCTGCCAAGGTCTTATCCTCCTGTTAATCATTGGATGGGCTCGTCGTTTGCGTTCCGGAGAGTTCCGTCCTCCATGAAGAAGAAGGTGAAAAAGCTTCCGTCCGGAGAAATATCGCATACTCTCGCGCCGCAGGGAGTTGTGGTTATGCCAAGCTTTGACTGGTTAAAGCCCGTCGTTCTGCCAAAGATGACCTTAACGCCCAGATGCTCGCCCATATAGTTTGTTCCGTGGTCGTGACCGCAGAAAATGCCCTTTACGTGCTTGTTCTCTGCCAGTGTGCAGAACAGGCCGGTGTTTATCCTGGCGCAGGCATTTTTTCCGTTCTTTGAACCCACACAGCCGCCTTCGTTCCAGGCGTTTTCAAACTCCGGAAGAGGGATGTGTACGAAGGCCCACACGTTGAAATCGGTTCTGTCCCGGGAAAGCTCGGCGTAGCTCCGTCTGAACCAGCGGTTGTGGTCGAGACTTCCGCAGGTATAGCCGGAAAGACCGTCGTAACGGTGGGGCCAGGCGTTGTCGAAGAAATAGAGCAGATGAACCAGCTTGCCCTCCCCGTCAACGAGCCTGATAAAATAGTTGCCGTAGCCGAAAACGCTCTCGTCGGAGTTGTGGTAAAGGCAGGTAGCGCTGTTTTCAAGGACGAGCTCAAGGGCTCTGGGGTCCTTGACGTAGTCCCTGTCGTGGTTGCCAAAGCAGAAGCACCAGGGAATATTGTAGGAGTCCATCAGGGCGCAGAAATCGGAATAGATAAGCACGGTCTCCGGGCACCACGCAAGGTCGCCGGTGATAACGATTATGTCCGGCTTCGTGCCTTCAATTGCGTCACGTACAAGCTTTTCCGTAAGGCGGCGGTACTTCTGGTCATACCTGAGCCCAAGGTGAAGGTCGCTGAGCTGTAAAAGCCTTAAAGGTCTGGAAATGTCTATGGTAACGGTATTTCTCAATGCCGGAACCTCCCTGTCAATCAAGATGTTTTCTGTCTGCCCCAAGCTGACCCTCAAGCCAGCCGCCGTTCATAAAGGGGTCACCCTGTTCTTTCAGCAGGGCAAGCAGACGTTTTCTGTAGTCGGATATTACCGGTGCGTATTCTTCGACCCGGATGAGATTTTTCTTCTCACCGGGATCGGTCTCAAGGTCGTAAAACTCGTCGATATCCGTCAGGTTCCAGATATATTTATATCTGTGTCCCCGGAGCATCCGTTGGTTAAAGAAGCCAAACTGCTGACCGTTTGAGCTGGCATTGATAAACTGCCGCCAGTCCCGGGGAGTCTCTCCCTTCAGCATGGGAACAAGGCTTTTTCCCACAGCTTCGGGGGATCTAACGCCGAAAAGTTCGTCCAAAGTAGGTGCAAGGTCAAAGCCAACGGACACAAGCTCGTCCCGGACGGAATGGGAGATCCCCTTTCCCCGGAAGATAAACGGCACGCGCACAACGTCGTCAAAGAGGATATAGTGCTTGTCCATCATGCCGTGGCTTCCGCTGGTGTCGCCGTGATCTGAAAGGTAGACGATAACGGTATCATCAAGCTGACCGCTGGCCTCAAGTGCGGAGAGCATAATGCCAACGCTGTCGTCGATCTGGCTGACCATGCCCCGGTAGCGGGCAATGACCTCTCTCCACTGATCCTCCGTCCGGTCTTCAAGACCCCAGCTCAACGTCTGCTGTTTTTGTATGTAGGGCTTGTTTTCAAAGGTGTCTCCGCAACCGTCCCAAAGCTCGGTCTTCTCAGGATCGTACATAGAGGCAAAAGGCTCGCATACCTCACAGGGAAGGTGGGGATCGGTATAGTCAACACGGATGTGCCAGGGTCGGCCTTTAAGCTCATTTATCTTCTCACTGGCCCTTGCGGCAAGCCAATGGGTCTTTGAGTCTTCCAGGGGAAGGGAGCTCGTTCCCCCAAACCAGTCAAAGCGTTTTCTGTGGGGATATTTGCTTAAAACCGTCTTGTTGTACTCATCAAAGGAGATATACTCATCGTACCCCCATTCGCAGGGAGAGCCCGTCTGTGTTGCACCCCATTTACCCAGAAACACGTTTCTAAACCCGGACCTGCGAAGCTGCTGGGGCCAGTATTCGTCCTTCGGAGGATCGGCGGCGGCAAAAAAGCCGGGATTCCAGAAGCAGCCGTAGCTGTCCGGATTGAGCCCTGTGAGCATGGACTGTCTTGCCGGGGTGCACACAGGAAGGGGCGTGAAAGCATTTTTGAAATAGGTACCCTCTGCGGCAAGCCGGTCAAGGTTTGGAGTTTTTATATCAAAGCGGCCAAAAGCTCCCAGAGCATCGGCTCTGTGCTGATCCGCAACGATCATCAGAAGATTCATCTGTTTTCCTCAGCAATGCGGTTAAACTCAATGCAACGGTCACGAACCTCACAGCAGTTATCCGCATTTACATATTCAAGAATAAAGGGGACACCTTCGGCCATAGCGTGGTAGGCTCTGAAGAATTTCACCCAATCGATGCATCCGTCTCCCACGTTTCTGCCGTAGGTATCGGTGACGGTTCTGTCCTTGCCGTGGATATAGGCAAGATAGGGCGCAAGATAGCGGAACATATCCTCTTCGTCGGAATTGTGGATAAGGTTTGCCGGGTCAAGGAGAATTTTCAGATTGTCCTCCCCGACGAACTCAATAAAATCACGGGTACGCTTTGCGCTGGGAGTGAGATCCAGCATACAGGGCTCAAAGGCAACTGAAACCCCATATTCCCTTGCGATGCCGCAAAGAGTCTTCATGTTTTCTGCAAAGCGGCGGAAATCGGCTTCGTAGGTGTCGGTGTTGATCCCACGCCTGCCGGGTACAAAGCCCGTCTCCGTGGAAACGTAAGGAATGCCCATCCAGGAAGCGATCCGGCAAAAATCCTCAAAGCAGCGGCAGACTTCTTTGAACCTTTCGGGATCAGCCTCGTTGGGATTGGTGAACGCACCCAGTGAAACAAGATCAATGCCCCGGCTTTTGAATTCAAAAGCACTCTTCTCTGCCCATTCCCGTGTGACCGAAGAGAGGTCGGCCACACCGTTGTACTGCCAGGTGTTCATATCCGAAAAGGTAAAGCAAACCTCCGTCGAGCAAAAACCGAATTCAGAAAGCTTTTCAGCGCAGGCTTCAACGCTGAGACCGTTAAGGCTTCTTGTGACCATGCCAACTTTAAGCATAACAAAGATACCTCCAGAGCTTATTACAAATTCCCATAATATTTTACCACGAACGAAGCCGATTTACAAGACTAAATTATGTCCCTCTTTCCGTCAGTCAACGGAAAATACAAGCCCTGCCGGTGCCGCGCGAAGGTAAGAAGCCTTTATAAACTCCGGAATGCCCCGCCGATTTATCTCGATATTGCCGGAATCTATGTGTACTCCGTCCTTTTTGCCAAAGGCAAGGGCAATTCCGCTCTTTCCGCTGAGGTTCATCAAAGCGCTTCCAAGCCCTCCGGAGAGCTTTTCCTCGGAATAGCGCGCTTTCAGAATGATCTGCCCCCGGGAAACAACGGCGGTCTGGAGGCGGAAAACGTAACGAAGTGAGATCCCGCTTTTGGTTCTGATATCCAGCCGGACTCCTCCGCTCTCCATAGAGATATTTGAAAACTCCGTTGACCCGTCCCCGGCCAGCTTTAAGATATTTCCAAGCATTGCCGGTGTTAAAAGCACCTGTCCGCTCTGAAGAATCCTTTGGTCGATCGCCCCCAACAGAGCGCAGACGGCGTCTTTGTTTGCAACAGCTTTTATCAGCAGGTCTTTCACAGATAACTCCCCCAGTCAAATAAAATACAGTCCGGGGTAATCCTATGCAAAAAGAAAGCTCAATATTCGGAGCATACAATAATGATCCCCCCGTGGAACGGGGGGTTTTTCATTTTCGGGCATAGCCCTAAACATTACTGGCTGCGCACAAGTGCGCCTTATATTGGCCTGCCAGCCACGCAATTGTTACTTGCTACCCATAA
>SVLY01000005.1 GCA_015067715.1 Oscillospiraceae bacterium
CCTCCCTCCCCACAGCAGAACAGCTTGCCTCCCTGCCGGATATGAAGTGCAGTGCCTCCGGCGAGATAAGACTTCACGCGGGGCTTGGTATTGACGCCGGACTTTGCATTTTCGGCACCGTACCTGTGAAGATATCCAACAATATCGTGGACATCGAATACCACAGAAGCCAGCTTCTGATGGAGATCGGCTCTGACGACCCCATCGAGCGCCGTACGGAGGTGCTTGAAAACGGGTATATGCTGGACGATTATTCCGAGCTCTTCAAGGTGAGCGTAACCTCGTTTTTGCGGCTGAACATCGGCCTGGAGTCCGACCTTGACGTTTTGAACATGACCTCCTTCGATATCGGCGCCGAGGCTCAGCTTTTCAACCGGGTGCTCTACCAATACCCCGACCCCGTGGGCTTTACGAGAGAGCAGTGTGACTTCGGCGGCATACAGCTGGGCGAAAGCTATACCTCCGAGGAGCTCACCGCAGCCTATAAGCAGTTCCAGCGTGACACGAAGCAGTACAGCATAATCGGAAATATCAAGGACCAGGTGGTAAACTCCGCCATAACAGGCTTTGTGGAGGGGCTTGACCCCGGCAGGCTCCCCGAAGAGCTTGAGATAGATTGGGAGACTCTGCTTGGGGACGTGAACGTTGCGGTGTTCTCGCCCGCCTCGCTCTATCTTATGGACTCCTCCGGAACGGTGGTGTGTGAGATAATTGCCGGTAAGGACGTTATGAACTGCTCGGGCTTTGGCTGCGGAGCAAACACCGTGAAGACCGAGATACTCTATTCCGCACCTGCCTATCAGGAGTCTGCCCACGTTGAGCTTGGAGAGTATTTTGAACAGCTTCTGGGCTTTGGGGGCGGCGAGATAACCATGTATCTCTACGAATCCTCCGACAGCGACGACGTTATGTTCCTTCTCTATTCCGACGGCGAGCTCAAACTGATCATCGCGGCAAACGAAGCCGCTATGGAAATGGTATATTAAGCTATCCTCCGTCGCTGCGCCAGGGCACAGCGACGGAGTTTTGTCTCTCTTTGTTGCTTTTTGGGGGAGCTTGGTGTATAATAATAGGGTGTTAGTTTGTAACCAAAGGGCGTTTTGCCGGAAAATATAAGCAGAGGAGTAGTTTTGAGATTATGGGAAAGTTTTCAATTGAGTGTCCCAAGTGCGGAAGTATAAATACCGCCTCCACCTTTATTTTTGCCAAAAAGGTCATAAAGTGCGGAAACTGTCAGAACGATATCAACGTAAGGGAATCCAGACTCACCTCAAAGATTTGCCCGGTCTGCAAAAAGACCTTTGTTTTCGACCAGGCAAAGGGCGCGGGCAAGCGCTGTCCCTCCTGCGGAGAGAAGATCAACGCCGCCGGGGCGGAATCTGCGGACTATATCTTCACCCACGTGGAATGCCCCCAGTGCTCCTGCAGTGTTGAGGTGGACAAAACGCAGAAGACCTACGCCTGTCCCATATGCAATTTCGAGATAGACGTTGAGCGTGAGATGGCAAGGGGCGAGCTTGTGAAAAACTTCCGCCTCAGCGTTATCGAATACCGGGGCGACGATTCCACCTTCGTTTGGAAGCATCCCCTTGAGGATTTCAACAGCGGCTCCACGCTTATCGTAAGAGAGGGTCAGGAGGCGATCTTCGTCTCCAACGGCAAAGCCCTGCCTGCATTTGGCCCCGGAAAATACACCCTCGACACCGACGGAGATCCCATTTTCGGTTCCCTTGCCAAAAAGCTCACCGACGGTCACGCCGCATTTTCTGCGGAGGTCTATTTTATCAACAAAACTGTTCAGATGGGCATAAAGTGGGGCACCAATTCCCACGTGAGCTTCGTTGACCCGGAAACCGGAATCTCCCTTGAGATCGGCGCCTGCGGCGAGATGAACCTTCAGGTGGAGGACGGAAAGACCCTTCTGACCACTCTCGTTGGCACCACCGGCGGTCTGGACAACAGAAAGGCCCTTTCGGAAGGGGAGTCTGCCCACAGGACCGTCCGGGACTATTTCCGCGCACCGGTGAGCACGGAGGTAAAGACCTATCTTGCCGGAGTTATCAGAGAAAAGAATATCAGCATTCTTGAAATAGATGCCCATCTGGGCGAGCTCTCAGAGGAGCTGAAGACCCGAATTTCCCCAAGGTTTGAGGAATTCGGCCTTAAGATGACCCATTTTTACGTCACCCGCATTCTTCTTCCCGAGGACGATAAGAACCTTCGTGACATAAAGGCTCTCCGTGCCCAGGAGTACTTGGGAGTAAAGTCCGAAGAGGTAAAGGCTGGGATCGCCAAAGCCCAGGGCGAGCGCAAAAAGATCGAGGCCGAAAACGAGGGTGAGGTTCAGCGCATAAACGCCCGGACTCTTGCGGACGTGAAAATGACCGAGACCAGCGCCGAGGTTGCCGCAATGCGCGCCAAGGGTCTTGCCGAGGCAGAGATAATGCGCGCCAAGGGCTACACCGAAAAGGACCTTATCAACGCCGACGTTCAAAAGGCCTACGCCTCCGGACTTGGGGCAATGAGCTCGTCGGGCGCGGGAGTTATGACCGAAATGGTGAGCGCCATGGCAGGCATGAAGCTTGCAGGCAATATGATAGACAAAATGGAGACCACCGTTGCCGCTTCCGACTCATGGGAGTGCTCCTGCGGCGAAAAGGGCAACACCAAAAAGTTCTGCCAGAACTGCGGCTCCCCCCGTCCGGCACCCACTCCGGCAGATACCTGGGACTGCGCCTGCGGTGAAAAGGGAATAAAGGGCAAATTCTGTCCGGAATGCGGCTCTCCCCGTCCTGCCCACAGAACTGCCTGGGACTGCGCCTGCGGCGAAAAGGGCATAACCGGAAAGTTCTGCCCCGAGTGCGGCGCCCCAAGACCTGCCGTCGCATGGGACTGCCCCTGCGGAAAGACGGGCATCGAGAGCAAATTCTGCCCCGAGTGCGGCAGAAAAAGAGACGCCTGAGACATTTGGGAGAAAAGTAAATGTCTGTACTTAAATGTAAAATGTGCGGCGGCGATCTGGAGCTTATTCCGGGCTCCAGCGTTGCCGAATGCGAATACTGCGGCTCACGTCAGACCGTGCCCTCGGCGGACAGCGAGAAAAAGCTCACTCTGTTCGCCCGGGCAAACAGGCTTCGCTTTGCCTGTGAGTTCGACAAGGCCTACGGAGTTTACGAGTCCATCGTGGCCGATTTCCCCGAAGAGGCCGAGGCCTATTGGGGGCTTGTGCTGTGCAAATACGGCATTGAATACGTGGACGATCCCGCAACAGGAAAAAAGATCCCCACCTGCCACCGCTCTTCCTTTGAAAGCGTTATGGAGGACGGGAATTATGACCAGGCTCTTGAAAATGCGGACGTGGTTGCCCGGGGCGTCTACCGGGAAGAGGCAAAGCAGATAGAGACCCTCCGACGGGGTATCGTTGAGATATCCTCAAAGGAGGCGCCTTACGATATCTTCATCTGCTACAAGGAGACCGATCCCAACGGGGAAAGAACTCTGGACAGCGTTATGGCCCAGGACGTTTACGACGCCCTTGTCCAAAAGGGCTACCGGGTGTTTTTCTCCCGCATAAGCCTTGAAGACAAACTGGGCGTAGAGTACGAGCCCTATATCTTTGCGGCGCTGAACTCCGCAAAGGTGATGCTGGTCTTCGGCACGGACTACGAATATTTCAACGCCGTGTGGGTGAAAAACGAGTGGAGCAGATTTTTGCGCCTCATGGCCTCTGACAAGGGCAGGTATCTCATTCCCTGCTACCGGGGCATCGACGCCTACGATATGCCCTCAGAGTTCACGAAGCTCCAGGCTCAGGATATGGGAAAGCTCGGCGCGGTTCAGGATCTTATCCGGGGCGTTGAAAAGCTTCTGCCCAAAAATCAGCCTGCCCCGGCAAAAGAAGTGAAAACGGGGCCGGTGTTTATCCGCAACGTCTGCGCCGTTGGCACCTGCGATTACAACGATATGTGGCCCCAGGGTTCTCCCAGACGGGTGTTTAACTACGACGACACCAAAATGATCGCCTTCATGGTGGGTGTGGACCGGGGAAAGCTCAGCTCGCGCAGATCCGTTAAGATCAGGCTTCGTGTACTGAACAGCTCGGGCTCGGTTATCGTGGACGACGTTCTGGAGCTTGCATGGGCGCCGACCTACGACAAGATATCCCGAACCTTTATTATCCGCGGCGGTGACGGAACCGTGGTTCCCGTTGGAAAATACACCGCAGAGTTCTGTCTGGACGAATCTGCGCCCTACGAATTCGGTTTTGCGGTGACATCCAACGAGGAGCTTGAAGAGCTCCGCCGGGAAAAAGAACGCCAGCAGGCCCTTCTTGCGCCCCAAAGACGGGCTCAGGGACTTTGCCAGCACTGCGGAGGTCAGTTTAAAGGCCTGTTTACAAAGACCTGCGCCTCCTGCGGACGGAGGAAGGACTATTGACCCCGGCGAAGAGAATAAATATCAAGGCTGTTTTTCGATAGGAAAAACAGCCTTCTTTTTTGTCTGCACTTGATTTTTTTGCAGGGTTATTGTATAATAGACATATCTATAAATGATGGGGGAGTTTATCCGATGGAGAAGAAAAAGGCCCTTGAGACAGCTCTGGCTCAGCTTGAAAAGACCTACGGAAAAGGCACGGTTATGCGTTTGGGAGCAAATGCTTCCATGAACGTGGAGGCTATCTCCACGGGCTCCATCGCTTTGGACAGCGCGCTTGGTATCGGCGGCGTTCCCCGCGGCCGAATCATTGAAATATACGGACCGGAATCCTCCGGTAAGACCACTCTGGCTCTGCACATTATCGCAGAGGCTCAGAAAAAAGGCGGCGAGGCCGCGTTTATCGACGCCGAGCACGCTCTTGACCCCGAGTATGCCAAAAAGCTGGGCGTAGACATTGACAATCTCCTTGTCTCTCAGCCGGACTACGGCGAACAGGCTCTCTCCATTGCGGAGGCTCTTGTTTCCAGCGGCGCCATCGACGTTATCGTCGTGGACTCCGTTGCCGCCCTTACGCCCAAGAACGAGATCGAAGGCAACATGGGCGACGCTTACGTGGGCGCTCTTGCCCGTCAGATGTCCCAGGCCATGAGAAAGCTTGCCGGCCCCGTTTCCCGTTCCAACACCGTTGCCATCTTTATCAACCAGCTCCGCGAAAAGATCGGCGTTATGTACGGCAACCCCGAGGTCACCACCGGCGGTAAGGCTCTGAAGTTCTACGCCAGCGTGCGTATGGATATCCGCAAGACAGAGACTCTCTCCGTGGGCAGTGAGCCCATCGGCTCCCACGTTCGGGTTAAGGTGGTCAAGAACAAGGTCGCTCCCCCCTTCAAGCAGGCAGAGTTCGACATTATGTTCGGCGAAGGCATAAGCCGCCTCAGCGAGCTTGTGGACATGGGCGTTAAGTTTGGTTACGTTCAGAAGAGCGGCTCCTGGTTCAACATGGGCGAGACCCGTCTTGGCCAGGGCAAGGACAATGCAAAGAAATACCTTGCCGACAATCCCGACCTTGCCGCAGAGCTTGAGGCCAATATCCGCGCCGCAATGATGGGCGAAAAGACCGATGCTCCCGCCGCTCCTGCCGCTTCCGCCAAAAAGGCAAAGGAAGCTCCCGCCCCCAAGGCGGCACCCGTTGCCGTTCTTGTTGAGGACTTCGAGGAGTAAGCCTTGAGAACGGTAGAAGCCGTTGCTCCCTGGAGAAACGGAGATAAGCTCAAGGTCACCCTTTCCGACGGGGGATATTTTCTGGCAGATGCCAGATCCGACGCCGCCGCGCTTCTTGCCGAGGGCATGGAGATCGACGACGATGCCCTTGCCCGCTGGCGCTCCCACGGGGGACTTACCGCGCCTGAGGCTGCGGGAATGATACTTGGCAGAAGAAGCTGTTCCTGCCGGGAGCTTTACGATAAGCTCAAGGAAAAGGGCTACACCCCGGGAGAGGCCGCGTCTGCCGTTTCAAAAATGCAGGAATACGGCCTTGTGGACGATGAGCAGTACGCCCGTGACGTGGTTGAGCTCTGTCTTGCCCGTAACCGCTCAAAGCGCTTTATCGCCCAGGAGCTTCACCACCGGGGCATAGACAAAGAGCTTGCCGATGAGCTGCTGGACAGTATCGGCGGCCAGAGGGACGCTGTGAGAGAGCTTATCGTCCGCAAATACGGGAATATCGAAGAGCTTTCCCGTGAGCAAAAGGCAAAAGCCGCAAACTATCTGCGGTCGAAGGGCTTCGACTGGCAGGATATCGGCCCGGTTTTAAAGGGTCTTGAAGATTACTGAGAATACTTTTTACGTATAAAAAAAGGACAGGCATACACAATGGCAGAAAAAATTGGACTTATCTCTCTGGGCTGTGCCAAAAACCTTGTGGACAGCGAACAGATGCTCTGGCTTCTGGATGAGGCCGGATATGAATTTACCACCGATATCGACGAGGCGGACGCCGTTGTTGTTAACACCTGCGGCTTTATTGACGAGGCAAAGGCCGAGGCCATCGAGAACATCCTTGAGCTTTGCACCATCAAGGCCGAAAAGGAGAGCAAGCTCCGCGCCGTTATCGTAACGGGCTGTCTCTCCGAGAGATACCGCTCCGAGATCTACAAAGAGATTCCCGAGGTGGACGCTGTTTTGGGGTGCAGTGCCCTGGGCGAGATCGTCGCCGCCGTTAAGGGAGCTCTGAACGGGGAAAAGCCCGAGATATTCGGAGACAAAAACGCCCCCGTTGCCGAGATCGGCAGAATAAAGGCAACTCCCCCCTATTACGCATATGTTAAACTGGGAGAGGGCTGTGACAACCGCTGTTCCTATTGCGCCATTCCGGGCATTCGGGGCAACCTCCGCAGCCGCGCCCGCGAGGCAATTCTGGAAGAGGTCAGGGGTCTTGCCGCCGACGGAGCAAAGGAGCTCATCATCGTCTCCCAGGATATCACCAAATACGGCGTTGACCTCTGCGGCGAAAGCCAGCTTCCCTCCCTTTTGAAAGAGATCTGCGCCGTTGAAGGGCCCCGCTGGATAAGACTTCACTACGCAAATCCCGACGGAATCACTGACGAGCTCATCGACGTTATCGCAAACGAACCCAAGATCGTAAAGTATCTTGACGTTCCCGTTCAGCATGCGGACGATAAGATCCTCTCTGCAATGAACCGCCATTACACCGCCGAATACGCCGACAGGCTGTTCACTACCCTCCGAGAGCGTATTCCGGGGCTTGTGCTCCGCTCCACGGTTATGGTGGGCTTCCCCGGCGAGGGTGAGGCTGAGTTTGCAAACCTTATGAAATTTTTGAAAAAGCACCGCATCGAGCGCGCAGGTGTTTTCGAGTTCTCTCCCCAGGAGGGCACTCCTGCCGCCGACATGGAAGATAAGGTTGACGAAAAGACCTCTGCCCGCAGAGCCCAGCGCGTAAGAGAGCTTCAGCAGACGATCATGGAAAAGTTTGAGGACGGGTTCGTTGGCAAGACCATCGACGTTATCTGCGAGGGCTTCGACAGGGTCGCCGAGGTCTGGTACGGCAGAAGCTTTGCGGACTCTCCCGACGTGGACGGAAAGGTCTTCTTCCAGGCCAAAAAGCCTCTCCCCGAGGGCGCCATGGTGAAGGTGAATATCACCGAGCTTATGGACGGCGACCTCTTCGGAGAAGCGGTTCAGAACTTTTAGTTTTACCTGCCAATAGCAAAAAACGCTTATCTTTATTTAATTTAGCCGCGTAACGCGGCAGTGGATATGGATTTAGGGAGCTATATTTATGGAAATCAGAACTATGCAGCTTTACGACTATGAAGAAGTCATGGCTCTTTGGAGCCGCGCATCGGACATCGGCGTGGGACCCGATGATTCGAGAGCACATCTTGGCAAGTATCTTCACAGAAATCCGGGCATGAGCTTCGTCGCCCTTGAGGACGACCGCATCGTCGGCGCCGTTATGGCAGGTCACGACGGCTACCGCGGATTTATCCACCACACCGCAGTGGACAAGGAGCATCGGGGCAAGGGCATCGGCGAACAGCTTGTGCGCCGCGCCATTGACGCGATCCACGCCGACGGCGTGAACAAGGTCGTATGCGTGGCCTTTAAGTCTAATTCCATTGGCAACGCCTTCTGGGATAAGCTGGGCTTCACCGTGAGAGAGGATCTTTACTACCGGGATCTTCGAATGAGCAACTGAAAATGGGTAAAACCCGGCAAAGCCGATTCATTTGGCTTTGCCGGGTTTTTTTCACGAGGTGACTATGCTCTTCTTTATCTTCTGAAGGGCGTTTTTTTCAAGGCGCGAGACCTGCGCCTGACTTATGCCGATGGCGGAGGAGACCTCGGTCTGGGTCTTGCCCCGGTAAAAGCGCATTTCCAGGATCTTCTGCTCCCGGTCGGCAAGACTCTCCATGGCCTGGGAAAGGGCAATTCGCTCGGTCCAGCGCTCGTCGCTGTTTTCCGTGTCACAGACCTGATCCATAACGCAGAGCTGATCTGTCCCGTCGGAATAGACGGGCTCGTAAAGTGAGACGGGCTCGGTAATTGCGTCCAGCGCCATGACCACGTCTTCCCGCTTTATGTCCAGCGCCCGGGCGATCTCGTCCACGTCCGGCTCGCGCTGGGTCTCGGCGAGGAGCTTTTCCCGCATCTGCAGGGTTTTATAGGCGGTGTCCCGTATGGAGCGGCTGACCCGTATTGAGCTGTTGTCCCGGAGATATCTGCGGAGCTCCCCGATTATCATGGGCACGGCGTAGGTTGAAAAACGCACGTCCAGCTCTGTGTCGAAATTGTCGATTGCCTTGATAAGGCCGATGCAGCCTACCTGAAACAGGTCGTCCGGCAGCTCGCCCCGGTTTGAAAAACGGGCGATCACCGAAAGCACCAGCCTCAGATTTCCGTTGATAAGCTCTTTTCGGGCAAGCTTGTCCCCGGAACGGGCTTTTTTCAGCAGGCGTTCGGTTTCCTCGTTTTTCAGCACTCTGAGCTGTGACGTGTTCACGCCGCATATCATGACTTTGTTATATTGCATCTTTTCCCGTTCACGCTCCCTTTTGTTCTTACGCTTATATTGTTCCCTTTTGCAAATGCCTTCATTCAGTCCCGTGGGTTCCAATGTGTTGACATTTTTAGTGAAAAGGGGTATAATATAAACAACAAAATGATCCGGTAAGTGAGGCTACTACGGGGATACGGATTGCTGCCGTGCAGCGGTGGAGACAGCGCTGCATCGGTCAACAGGCTTTATCGAAACCAAGGTGAAGCATAACGCAATTACATGGCGAAGATCTGCCGCGCCCCGCAAAGCTAAAGCCCTGACGGTCGGCAGAGAGCAGTGCCTGCTCTCTGGCATTTTGAAAGAAGCTGAAAGACTGAAATTTCCGCTCCTTTCGCTCCGTTTGGGCGAAAGGGGCTTTTTTTGTACTATAATTTGGGAAAGGACGGTAAGAAAAGTGGAACACGTCAGAGCTTTTAAGGAACGCATCGAAGAGCTTATCGACAATCGGTTGTTCATCGACCTGCGAAACGTTTTGGCTTCCGCTGAGCCCGAGGATATTGCCTGGGCATTGAACGAGCTTGAAAAAGAGGAATACATCGTCGCTTACCGATTGCTTCCCAAGGGACTTGCGGCAGATGTTTTCGTTGAGATGGAGCCCGATGCCCAGATGAACCTCATCGCCACCTTCTCCGATGCCGAGGTCCACAACATGATCGAAGGTCTTTACACCGACGATGCGGCGGATATTCTTGAGGAAATGCCTGCAAACGTTGTGAGAAGGCTTTTGGAAAACGCCTCTCCCGAGACCAGACGGGTTCTGAACAGCCTGCTGAAATATCCGGAAAACAGCGCGGGCAGTATAATGATGACGGAGTATATCTCCCTTCAGCCCAATATGACCGCAGACGAGGCCATCGAACACATTCGCCGCACCGCAATAGACAGCGAAAACGTATATACCTGCTACGTTATTAAAAACCGCCGCCTTGTGGGCGTTATTTCCATCCGCGAGCTTTTGCTTATGGACAGAAGCGCTCTTGTCTCCACAAAAATGCTCACCAACGTCATCTCCGTCGGCACGGGTGAGGACAGAGAGGCCGCCGCGGCGCTTCTTGCCCACTACGGCTTTATCGCCCTGCCCGTTGTGGACGCAGAACGGCGGCTTTTGGGCATCATTACCGTTGACGACGCAATGACCGTCATTCAGGAAGAGACCGAAGAGGACTTTGCAAAGATGGCCGCCATGACCCCCACCGACAAGCCCTATCTGCGCACCTCGTCCTTTAGAATATGGCTCTCCCGAATCCCCTGGCTTTTGCTTCTCATGGTCTCCGCCACATTTACGGGCATGATAATAACCGGCTTTGAAAGCGCCCTTGCGGCACAGGTGGTGCTGACCTCCTTCATTCCCATGCTCATGGACACCGGCGGCAACTCCGGAAGCCAGGCCTCCGTTACGGTGATACGCGGCATTTCCCTTGGAGAGATCGAGTTCCGCGATCTGTTCAGGGTGCTGTGGAAGGAGTTCAAGGTCTCCATTCTCTGCGGTCTCACCCTTTCCGTTGCCACGTTTATAAAGATCCTTCTTGTGGATAAGCTTCTCATGCACGCGCCCATAACCACCCTTGTGGCCGCTGTGGTCTGTGCCACGCTGTTTATGACCGTGGTTGCGGCAAAGATCATCGGCTGCAGCCTGCCTATGCTGGCAAAAAAGCTGGGCTTTGACCCTGCGGTCATGGCCAGCCCCTTTATAACCACCATTGTGGACGCCGTATCGCTTCTTGTGTATTTCGGCTTTGCAAAAATGCTTTTGGGTGTATGAAAGGAAGAGCTCCGTGGTAGTATTTATCGGTAAAAAGATAACCGCCAAAGCTTCCGCCGATAAGGCAAGGGAGCTTTGGGGAACTGTTTGCGGCTGTGCGGGAATTTTGCTCAACCTCGCGCTCTGCGCTGCAAAGCTTTTTGCAGGCGTTGTCAGCGGCTCCGTTGCCGTAACGGCGGATGCGGTCAACAACCTCTCCGACGCAGGCTCGTCGGTGATAAGCCTTGCGGGCTTCCGGCTTGCGGCCAAAAAGCCGGACAGGGAGCATCCCTTTGGCCACGGCAGAACGGAGTATATCTCCGGGCTGATAATCGCCTTTGTGATCATGCTCATGGGCTTCGAGCTGGCAAAAAGCTCGGTCTCGAAGATAATCACCCCCGAGGCCGTGGATTTCACCTGGGTAGCCGTTGGCATACTCTGCGCCTCTGTGGCAGTTAAGCTCTATATGTTCTTTTACAACCGCCGGGTTGGAAAAATGATTGGCTCGGCCTCTCTTGCCGCCACCGCAAGGGACAGTCTTTCGGACTGCATATCCACCCTGGCATCGCTGGCGTCCCTCTTTGTGATGAAGCTTTGGAACGTGAACCTGGACGGTTACGTCGGCGTTTGCGTTGCTCTGTTCATTCTGTGGTCGGGTTTTTCCGCCGCAAAGGACACCGTCGGCCCCCTTTTGGGAAATCCCGCCGACCCGGAGCTTGTTGAGGCTATCAAGACCCGGGTCATGTCCTTTGAGGGCATACTGGGAGTTCACGACCTCGTGGTCCACGACTACGGCCCGGGCAGATGCATGGCATCTCTCCACGCAGAGGTCTCCGAAAATTCCGACATGGTCTCCGTTCACGAGCAGATAGACCTTATCGAAAAGACCCTTTCCGAAGAGCTTGCCTGCGGCATCGTTATCCACATGGACCCAATCGCCGTGGACGATATCGAGCTTATGGACGTAAAGACCGCCGTGTGTGCCATTGTGGGCTCCTGGGACGGGGATTTTTCCGTCCACGATTTCCGCATGGTACGGGGTGAAAAGCGGACGAATATCATTTTTGACGTTGTGGTGCCCTTTGACTCAAAGCTTACCACAGCTGAGGTCTGCGGCGCTCTTGAGCTGGCGGTGAAGGGTATCGATCCCAGATACGTTGCGGTCATCAATGTGGACAGACCTTTTCACTGAAAAATTTCCCGCGCCGATATTGCAATAAGGGCCGGACTGTGATAAAATCAGTATGCATGAAATTTTGGAGGTGCACAGTATGAAATTTGGCGTTTGCTGCGGTTTTGAAATGGCAGAACTGCTTGAGAAGATCGGCTTCGATTATATTGAAGGTAACGTTACCGTTATTTCGTCCATGGATGACGGTGAATTCAACGCCGTTGCGGAAAAAATGGACTCTCTGAAGATCCGCTGTGAGGCAAGCTGCTGTCTGTTCCCGGGAGAGCTTAAGGTCGTCGGCCCCGATGCGGACATGGGCAAGATCGCAGACTATCTCGACAAAGCCTTTGCCCGCCTTGAGCGGCTGGGTGTTGAGTCCGTTGTCTTTGGCAGCGGCGGCGCACGCCGCGTTCCGGAGGGCTTTGACAGAGCCCGTGCCTGGCACCAGCTTGTCCAGGTCGGCAGATTGCTCTCCGAAAAGGCAGGGGAGCACGGTCTTAAGATCGCTCTGGAGCCTTTGAACAGAGGCGAGACCAACATAATCAACTCCCAGAGGGAGGGTCTTGCCCTTGTTGCCGACGTTGACCGTCCCAATTTCCGCATTCTCACCGACCTTTACCACGTCTATCTCGAGAAGGACACCCGGGAGGACATTGCCGCCTGCAAGGGGCTTTTGCAGCATTGCCACGTTGTAAACCCCGTCGGCCGGGTTGCTATGAACCTTGAGGACAACGTCCCCTACGATATGTTCTTCGGCGGTATCGCCGATTGCGGCTACACCGGGCGGATCAGCTTCGAGGGCATTATCGACAATGCCGAGGAGGAGCTTCCCCGTTCCCTTGCGACAATGAAGGCCTTTGCCGAAAAGTACGGCATTTGATCAAACTGTAAAAAACCATCTGTAGTATAAAGGAGAAAACCAACCGTGTCACTTTCCGTAGATATTAAAAACGCCGCTTCCTTTGCGGATATTGCCCCTGTTATGGCTGAGCTTCCCGCCGCCCACGACACTCTTGTCAACGGCACCGGTGAAGGAAACGATTTTCTTGGCTGGGTGAAGCTTCCCTGCAACGTCGACCCCGAAGAGCTGGCCCGTATCAAGGCCGCCGCTGAAAAAATCAGAAAAGACAGCGACGTTCTGCTTGTTATCGGCATCGGCGGTTCCTATCTTGGCGCCCGCGCCGCTATTGAATACTGCATCAGCCCCAACTACAACCTGATCTGCAAGGATTCTCCCAAGGTCATCTTTGCCGGCAACTCGCTCTCCGCCGCCCAGACCGCCGAGATCACCGCAATGCTTGAGGGCTGTGACTGGTCTATCAACGTTATCTCCAAGTCCGGCACCACCACCGAGCCTGCCGTTGCATTCCGTATTTTCCGTGGTCTGCTTGAAGAAAAGTACGGTGCCGCCGAAGCCGCAAAGCGTATCTACGCCACCACCGACCGCGCCCGCGGCGCTCTGAAGACTCTTGCCAACACCCTTGCCTACGAGAGCTTCGTTATCCCGGACGACGTTGGCGGACGTTTCTCCGTTCTCACTCCCGTCGGCCTGCTTCCCATTGCCGTTGCCGGTATCGACGTTGACGAAATGCTTGCCGGCGCCCGTGATATGGCCGCCGCAGTTGCCGAAAAGAGTGAGGATAACCCCTGCTGGCGTTACGCCGCCGCAAGAAATGCCCTTTACCGCGCAGGCTACACCACCGAGATCAACGCCGCCTACGAGCCCCGTTACCGCTACACCGCCGAATGGTGGAAGCAGCTTTACGGCGAGAGCGAAGGCAAGGACCTGAAGGGCATTTTCCCCGCCAGCGTCGACCTCACCGCCGACCTCCACTCCATGGGTCAGTACATTCAGCAGGGCATGAGAAACATCTTTGAGACCGTTGTCAGCTTCGGCTCCTCGGGTGCAGAGGTGAACGTTCCCTTCTCCGAGGACAATCTTGACGGACTCAACTTCCTTGCCGGCCACACTCTTGACGAGGTCAACTCTATGGCGGCCGCAGGTACCCGTCTTGCCCACGTGGACGGTGGCGTGCCCAATATCTCCGTTTCCATCGACAAACCCTCTGCCTACAGCTTTGGCGAGCTGGTATACTTCTTCGAGTTTGCCTGCGGCATTTCCGGCTATCTGCTGGGGGTCAACCCCTTCAACCAGCCCGGCGTTGAGGCCTACAAGGTCAATATGTACGCCCTTATCGGCAAGCCCGGCTACGAAGACCGCAAGGCAGAGCTGGAAAGCAGACTGTAAGCCTTCGTACTTTTGCTTGACATAAAAGGAGAGATCATATGGCAAAGCTCTTTGGAAGAGAATATACCAAAAACGAGTTCCTTATGTATTCCGGCAACCCCTCCAATTTCGCAGGGGTAACTCCCATTGAATATTCCGACGGCAAGGCCCGTGGCACCCGCGCCATTGAGTTCCGCACCGGCACCGGCTTTGAGTTTACCGTGCTTCCGGACAAGTGCCTTGACATCCACAGCCTAAGATACCGCGGTATCACCCTTTCCCAGCAGGCAAAGAACGGCCTCACCGGAAATCTCTGGGGTCAGGCCATTCCCGGAAACTTTTCCTCCTCCGTCTCCGGAGGCATGCTGTTCACCGCAGGTCTTCTGAACGCCGGACCTGCCAGCACCGATACCGACGGCACGTATCACCAGTGCCACGGCAATATCGGCATCACCCCTGCAGAAAACCTTTGCTCCAGAGCATACTGGGACGGGGACGAGTATAAGCTCGAAGTCAGCGGCACCATGCGGGAGAGCGGCCTTTTCAAGCAGAATCTCATGCTTTCCAGAAAGATCACCACCTGCCTGGGTTCCGACGAGCTCCTTATCGAGGACACTCTTGAGAATCTCTCTGCAATTCCCGAGGAATTCTGCATTCTTTACCACTTCAACTACGGTTTCCCCTTCCTCTGCGAGGATCTTAAGCTGGACTTTGGCGAAAACGAATGCCAGCCCAGAACTCCCCAGGCCGCCGCAGGTCTTGCCGAGGCCGCAAAGATGATCCACCCCGAGCACGATTTCTTCGAGCACGTCTTCTTCAGAAAGATGGTTCCGGACGAAAACGGCATTGCCAGAGTCATTGCCGAGAACGAAAAACTGGGCGTTGGCGCTGAGATCTCCTACGAGACCGAAAACCTGCCCAACCTGTGCCAGTGGAAGTCCATGCGCGCCGGAGACTATTCTCTGGGAATTGAGCCTGCCAATATGTACATCATGGGTCGCGCCGAAGAGCGTGAAAACGGCACTCTTCCCGTTATCAAGGGCTACGAGAAGAAGATCTTCCGCCTGAAGATCAAGGCCTACACCCTCTAAAAAACCACTATTTCTGAGGTTATTATGCTTGTTACTGTTATCGGACGGGGGCATTCCGGCACCCGTGCCATGTCCAACACTCTGGCCGCCAGCGGCGTGTGGATGGGCGAGCCTCTTAACGGCTCCTGGGATCTTATTCCTCCGGAGAGTATGTACGAGGCCTGCCGTGAGTTTGCGAAATACGTGAACTACAAGGGCGGTATGAGCTGGGACTTTTCAAAGGTTATGGAAATGGACCCCACCCCCAGATTCCGCGCCCTTATTGCGGACTATCTCCACAGCGTTCTGGACAGTCCCGCAGAGAACAAGGGGTGGAAGATCCCGGAGACCACTCTGGTCTACCCCTGGATCATCAAGCTTTTCCCCGACGCAAAGTACATCCACTGGATCCGGGATCCCCGTGACGGTATTCTCTCAGGTCACAAGACGGACGATCTCAACGATTTTGGCATCGACTACGACAAGACCGACAATATCCGCCGCAACCGGGCCATCAGCTGGAAGTATCAGCGCGAGCTCACCGACGCAACTCCCAACCCCAAAAACACTCTGTATATCCGCTTTGAGGATATGGTCTTCGACCAGGATACCACCCTTGCCAGGCTGGAGGAGTTTTTGGGAATTCCCATGGCAAAGATCGAAATGCGAAAAGACCCCGTCGGACGTTACCTTACCGACGAGGGCGAGCACGATTTCGATTTTTTCCGTGAAGACCTTATTAAGCACGGCTACGTAAAGTAAAGAAAAAAGCGGCACCCTTCGTAAGTGAAGGGTGCCGCAGCTTTTTGTCTGTTATCGGAAAAAGCGTTCGACCGTGAGAACAACGCCGCCGTCGGTGTTGGCGGGGATGATCTCGTCGGCCTTTTCAAGGGCGATGGAAGATGCGTTTTTGGGGGCGAAGGAGCGGTCAGCAAGGGTGAACATATCCACGTCGTTTTCACTGTCCCCGAAAACGTAGAGGGCTTCTGCGCCGCAGAATTCCATTGCTCTTCTTGCGGCAACCCCCTTGCCTCCGGCAGAGGCGTAGAACTCAAGGTAGTACATATCCGGGAATCTGGTGCTGGCATAGAAGACCGTGCGTATGCCGCTGATCTGTCTGAGCCTGCGGTTTATGGGGGCGAGCTTTTCTTTTTTGTCGAAATAAGATGCGCAGACCGTAAGGGGGTCGGGCTCGTGACCGATGGGGGCGAAAACGCAGGGAGGCTCCGAGCTTGGCTCGTAGACCAGTGACCGGGAAACGCCGCCGGGGTCTATCCATGGGAGGTAGTATCTTGTGAGAAGCTTTTTTTCAAGGTCACAGGCGTAGACGTGAAGGGGAACGGGCTCGTTTGCGACCACGTCCCATGCGGCCTTCATTGCCCCGGGGTCTATTGTCCAGGCGTCAACGGGAAAGTCCCGTTCCATATCCCAGAGCACGGCGCCGTTAAGGCAGACCGCAGGGGCCGAAAAGGAAAGGCCGCTCCCCTCAAGGGCGACGGCGGTGCTTCGGGGGTGGCGCCCCGTGGCGACGGTGAAGAGAAGACCCTGCTTTGTCATCTCCCGAAGGCGCGTGGCAGAGGCGGGCGGTATTTTGCAGGTCTTGTCCAGAAGAGTGCCGTCAAGGTCGGTGGCAAAGAGTATTTTTTTGTTCATCTGCGGCACCTTCCTTTCGCGGCGGACTATTCCTGGGTAAAGTCAAAGCGGTTCAAAACGTCTGCCCGGTCTTCAGCTTCTGTGATAATGTCGGTAAGGGCGTTCCAGCCGTAAACGTTTTCAGCTGTGCCAACTCCGGCGGGAAGCTGGTTGTTGGTGTTCAGGTTGAGCTCCCTTATTTTTTCCTCGATGATAGAGATCATGGCGGAGGAGAGGGCGTTGGAGGCGGAAAAGTCCAGCTTGAAATGGGCAAGCTGTTTGTCCCTGCCGGCGCTTAAATGCCTGACAAGGCGGTAGAGGCAGAGCTTGAGATAGCCCAGCATCTGAGCAAGCAATGCGTCGTTTTCCGTGTGGACGAGAATGTCGGACATGGTCTTTATCGCCCCGGTGATGCGGCGGATCTCAATTTCGGGGTACTCACAGCCGCTTTCAAAGTCATACTCCTCGGGGATATAGGCAATTCCCCGGCGGTCGTTTGTCCTGCCCAGAATATAGTCCACCGAGCAATCGTAATACTCGGCGCACCGGATAAGAAAATCAAAGCCGGGCTCGCGTATGCCCTTTTCGTAGTGGGAGAGCAACGCCTGGGATACCCCCAGCTTTGCGGCGGCGACCTTTTGGCTTATGCCTTTTTCACGGCGAAGGTTGGACAGGTTTTGATGGAATTTATCGGTGACCATAATACCTTCCCTCAGTCCTCGAGATCGTCAAGGATCTCGCTGCGGAAAGCCCATGAGAGGGCGTAGAGAGTGGTGAGGAATTCTTCCATATAGGGACGAAGATAGGCGTCGGTGGCCTTGAGGGAGTTTTTAAGCCGTTCTTCCTCAGCCGCCCGGTCGGAAACGGGGACGTTGTTTTCGTGGCCGTATTCCGCAAGGGCGGAAGAGATGAGCATATATTCCTTAAAGGCCTCGGTAAGGCGGAGTTCTTCCCGGCAAAGTCCGGCGCGCAGGTCCTCAAGTTCCATTTTTGTTGCACCCTTTCACATTTTGTCGCTATTTGTCTGTGTAGGGTATATTATAACTCAAAACTCCCCTTAATACAAGAGCGGACTTGCAATAATTGGCAATTTAGGGTAAAATATATGCAGGTGGTGAAGCTATGAACGGAAACATTGAAATACTTGCTCCTGCCGGAGGGGAAGAACAGCTTCTTGCCGCGGTGAGATGCGGCGCAGATGCGGTCTACCTTGGGCTGAGATCCTTCAGCGCAAGACACGGCGCGGAAAACTTCGACAGCGAGGCTCTTACCCGCTCCGTGGCCTTTTGCCACGGAAGGGGAGTTAAGGTCCACGTTGCAGTGAACACGGTTGCCCTTGACGGGGAGCTTTCGGACCTTGAAGCCGCCGCCGATGCCGTTGCCGCATCCGGGGCGGACGCGGTTATTTTGCAGGATCTTGGGGCTGTAAAGCTTTTCAGAGAAAAATACCCCACAATAAAGCGCCATATGTCCACCCAGGCGGCGGTGCACAACTGCGAGGGTGCCCGGGCGGCAATTGACCTGGGCTTTGACCGGGTCGTTCTCGCCCGTGAGCTGACTCTGGGGGAGATAAAAGAAATTTGCCGCACCGGCATAGAGTGCGAGGTCTTCGTTCACGGCGCGCTTTGTATGTGCGTTTCCGGCACCTGCTACCTCTCCTCTGCCCTTGGCGGCAGAAGCGGCAACCGGGGGCGCTGTGCCCAGCCCTGTCGGCTGAATTTTACAAACGGGGAACGGGACTATGCCCTTTCTCTTAAGGATATGTGCCATATCGGTTATATGGATGAGCTTATTTCTGCCGGTGTGGCCTCGCTGAAGATCGAGGGCAGGCTGAAGCGGCCGGAATACGTTGCCGCCGCCGTTACTGCCTGCCGGAATGCCAGAGCAGGGGAGCCCTGGGACAGGGAGACTCTCCGCGCCGTTTTTTCCCGTTCCGGCTTTACGGACGGGTATCTCACGGGCAGACGGGACGTTAAAATGTTCGGCCGCCGGGAAGAGGCCGACGTTAAGGACTCCGCCGCGGTGCTGAGCTCCTTAAAAGAGCTTTACCGCCGGCCTTTTGGCGCCGTGCCTGTGGATATGTCCCTTGAAATTGCAGAAGACCGGCCTGCCCGGCTCAGCGTGAGCTGTGAGGGGGAGAGGGTCGAGGTTTCAGGCGCCGTGCCGGAAAAGGCTCTCTCCCGTCCCACGGACGGTGAGACCGCCCGAAAGGCCCTGTCCAAAACGGGGGGCACGCCCTTCGTGCTGGCAGAGCTTAAGACGGATATCGCCCCGGGGCTCATGCTTCCCTCCTCCGGGCTGAACGCCATGAGAAAAGAGGGGCTTGAAAAGCTTCTTGCCCTTAGAGAAAAGGTCACCCCCCACGGGGAAATGCCCTTTGACTTCGGTCTCACCCAGCCCCACAGGGCAACCGAGCCCGGACTCTGGCTTCGGTTTCCGTCATCTGAGCTGCTCTGCTGTGAGGATGCGGCGGAGCGGGTAATTCTTCCCGCCGGGGAGATAAGTGAAAAGCCGGAGCTTGTTTCACGTCTTGGGGAAAAGCTTGTGGCAGAGCTTCCATATATCTGC
Source organism: Oscillospiraceae bacterium (assembly GCA_015067715.1). GTDB lineage: Bacteria > Bacillota > Clostridia > Oscillospirales > QAMX01 > SIG499. The sequence continues at coordinate 19,429 of SVLY01000005.1, forward strand.
TTTCCCGAAAACGAGGGCGAAACGGAAGCCCTTGCAAAAAGACTTTTTGACCTGGGCGTTCGCAGGGTGTGGACGGAGAATATCTACGCCGTGCGCCTTGGGGCAAGACTGGGCTTTGAGGTCTGCGGCGGCTTTGGGCTGAACGTTACAAACACGGTCGCCCTGAACGAGTACCAAAAGCTGGGACTTAGGAGCGTCACCCTCTCTATGGAGCTTCCCGCAAGAGAGATATCCTCCCTTGGGGGAGAGCTTCCCCGGGGAATTGCGGTCTACGGGCATATGCCGCTGATGCGTTTTCGGACCTGTCCTGCGAGAAGATCCTCGGGCTGTGGGAGCTGTGACGGAAAGCCCACCCTTCGGGACAGGAAAAACATGGACTTCCCCCTGGTCTGCGAGAAGCGAAGATACGTCAGCCTGTTGAACCCCGTGCCCCTTTACGTTGGAGACAGAGTGATCCGGGGGGTGGACTTCCGCCTGGCCTATTTCACCGTTGAGACCCGCCAAAAGGCGGAAAAAACCGTGGCGCTTATTCTCTCCGGGGAAAAGACCGGGGAAAACCACACCACGGGAATGTATTATTCAAAACTGCTTTAATAAAACAAACTCACCAGAAAGGCTTTTTCGGGTGAGTTTTGATTTCAGGTCTTATTTTACGGTGTAATCTCCGCGGAGGAACACGCTTGCGTCGGCGGTGGCCTTCAGACCGCAGTTATCCTCCGGGGCAACGTAGAGAACGTTCTGCCCCAGGGCTTTGCCGTCGGAAAGCGTGCTTCCGGCAGGAACGTCCAGCAGAGCGGAGACGGAAGCGGCGCTTCCGCTTCTGAGGAAGAACTCGGCGCCCTCCTCGCAGATCAGAGTCTGGCCGGCCTTGAGGGTAACGGTGCGGTAGACGTCGGCCTCGGTGGGGGCTGTGACGGTGACGGACATGAGCCGTTCGCTGATGGCCTCTTCAAGAAGGGCAACGTAGGCCGCGTCGTCAAGGGCAGAGCCGGTCTCAGCGTTGAATTTTTCAACGAGCTGGGTTATCTGCTCCTTGTAATCCTCGGCAAGGGCTGTGAGCTTGTCGTTTTCGGTCTTTGCCGCGGCGGCGACAGCCTCGTCTATAAGCTTTTCCACAGAGGGCTGAAAGATCTCTTCAAGGTAGCTTTTGGTGATAAGGGGGTCTGTTTGGGTGCCTTCGCCGTTGGCAAGGGCAAAAAGTCCGCCGGAAATGCCGAGAATGAGAACTGCTCCTGCGATAAGTAAAACAAGCCTTTTTTTCTTCATAGCGGTGGGACCGTCCTTTCTTTTGTGAGAAAAATCAGGGTGTTCCGAGGCCGAAGCTCACCGCAAGAGCGCCGTCGATACGGGTCATAAGCCCGTCGTCAATGCGACCCATGTGTTCCTTCAGCCTTTTTTTGTCAATGGTGCGAATCTGTTCCAAAAGCACAACGCTGTCCCGGGAGAGTCCGCAGGTCTGGCCTGTGAGCTCGATGTGGGTGGGAAGCCGGGCCTTGTTGGTCTGGGAGGTTATGGCCGCGGCAATAACCGTGGGGCTGTGCTTGTTGCCTACGTCGTTCTGAACTATCAAAACCGGTCTAATCCCGCCCTGTTCGCTTCCCACAACGGGACTGAGATCGGCATAGAAAATATCGCCTCTGCGAATCTGTTCCACTTGTTTTTTCACGCTCCGGTCAATGTATTCGGATCGGCTCCGAATCTATTGTGCCAAAAATCGGGGGTGTTTAATCAGGCCGGGACAGATTTTTTTGGTCTTCGGCCAAAACCCTCTTCATTGGTATAATATTCCGTGGAGCGTAAAGGGGTTCAGTCTTTTCGGGTGAACACCCGGGGAACCCTTCTGCCGACCCGGCAGAGAAGCTCGTAGTTTATGGTGCCGCAAAGGGAAGCCACCTGTTCGGCAGGCAGCTCACGGCCGAGAATAATTGCCTCGTCTCCGGGCGAGACGGGAACGTCAGTCACGTCGAACATGGTCATATCCATGCAGACCCTGCCTATAACGGGGCAGAGCCTGCCGTTTATAAGGGCAACGCCCCGGTTGGAAAGGGCACGGTCGAACCCGTCCGCATAGCCAAGGCAGACGACGGCGATCTTTGTGTCCCGTTCCAGCTTTTTTGCGCCATAGCTGATGGTGGAGCCTGCGGGATAGTCGGTTATCTGGGATACGACGGATTTAAGTGTCATAACGGGGGAGAGACCGGCGTCTGAGAAGATGGAATCCTCACAGCTGTCCGGCACACAGCCGTAGAGCACGATGCCAAGCCGCACGGAATCCAGGGCAAATTCCGGATGGCGAAGGGCGGCGGCGCTGTTACAGCAGTGGCGGTTGGGAAGCTCAACGCCAAGCTCTGCGGCCATTTCGCAGGCCTTTGTGAAGAGAGCGTACTGGTGCAGGGTGAGGGCATCGTCCGGCTCGTCGGCGGTGGAGAAATGGGTGAAGGCGCCCATCACACGAATCCCGGGAAGGGCGGCAATGCGTGCCATCTCTTCGGCGGCGGAGGAAAGCAGCTCCTCGCTTCTTGCGGCAATGCCAAGGCGGCCCATGCCCGTCTCCAGCTTGATGTGAACGCCGATATTGCAGTTCATGTCCGACAGCGCTTTGGCGGTCTCGTAGCCGGTGACGGCGGTGAAGATGTCCAGCTTGCGCATGATGTGTGCCTCTTCCGGAGGAGTGTTGCCCAGAATGAGGATGGGCAGGCTGATTCCGGCGCGGCGTATGGCCGCGGCCTCGTCCAGATTGCTCACCGCAAGGCTGTTTGCCCCAAGGGCTTCCAGCTCCCGGGCCACGACCTCTGCGCCGTGGCCGTAGGCGTCGGCCTTGACAACGGCGGTTATGCCCGCAGTTTCGGGAATGCGGGCGCGGAGCTTTTTGAAATTATCTCTCAGGGCAGAAAGGTCGATCTCTGCCCAGGTCCTTCTTAAAAAATCCATGGTAGTTTATGTCTTTCTGTTATTCATTTGAGGATGAATTCAGGGTAACCTCAGTAAATTCCGCTGTGAGCACGGCCTTTCCCCGGCAAAACACCTGAGCGCAGACGGGAACAAGGCTTTCGCTGTCGAGGGTGATGCGGTGCATAAACTCGTCTCCGTCCAGCTCGCTCCAAACGCTCACCGAGATCAGGGGCTTATCATCTTCGGTGAGTGAAAAAACTCCCTCGTAGTTCCCCGAAGAGAGGGCTTTGAGCATATCCGGCAAAAGCTTGACCGGGGTCGCACCGGTGCCGTCCAGACTTGGGGGGAGAAACACCACCCCGTCGAAGCTGAGCTCAAGATCCTCCCCATTTGCCGAAAAGGTCAGCCCGGAGAGACTCAGTGGCTCGGAGACGGTGAGAACGTGGGTGTTTTGGGAAAAGCTGTGGTTGAGAACGTAGTCCGTAAGGTAGTCTCCGTGGTCCATGGTGACGAGCACCGTGGCGGAGAAGCTTTCCAGCCCGCCGTAAAGCTCTGCGGCACGGGAGGCTGTTTTGAGGGGGTCTTCTCCGCAGGCGGAGAGAAGCATCATTAGTGTGAAAACCGCGGCGAGAATGCGCTTTTTCACAGAGAGTATACCTCGAAAAAATATTTGCGGAGCTCAGCGGCCAAGCAGGCTTTTCAGCGCTAAAGGCAGCATATCCAGCATATCTCCGGGAGTCATGCCCACCTGCCCCTGTTTTTCGGCGGCCATGTCCCCGGCGAGCCCGTGGACGAAAACCGCCGCCGCGGCGGCAGAGAAGCTGTCCGCACCCTGGGCGATGAAGGCTCCCGTGAGCCCGGCGAGAATATCTCCGCTTCCACCCCGTGCCATGCCGGGGTTTCCGGTGGTGTTGACGAAAAGCCTTCCGTCGGGAGCGGCAACGGCCGTGCCGGGACCCTTGAAAACGGTGACGGCGTTAAAGGTCTTCGCCGCACGGAGAGCGGCCTCTGCCCGGCTTTCTCCCGGGGCGCGGTGGAACCCAAGCCTTGCAAGCTCTCCCTCGTGGGGAGTGAGCACAAGGTCGCGGCCCCGCAGTTTATCTATATTCCCCTCAAAGGCGTTTATTCCGTCCGCATCCAGCACGACGGGGACGGAAGCGGTGGCAACAAGGTCGAAGACGGTCTTTTCCGTCTCAGCGCCACGGCCGAGCCCACAGCCCAGCACCAGCACCTTTGCCCGGGAGAGCTTTTCTTTTATCGCAGGCAGAGCTCCGGTACACACCCGTCCGTGGCTTTCACTGACGGGAAAGGCCATTGCGGCTTCGGTCTTAACTGCCAGAATGGGGTAGATGCTCTCCGGTACGGCCAGAAACACCAGCCCCGCGCCGCCGCGGACGGCAGCTTCGGAGGCGAGGTACGCCGCTCCCGTAAAGCCCACACTTCCCCCAAGGATCACAACGGAGCCGTAGTCTCCCTTGTGGCTTTCGCTTTTCCGGGGCAGAAGGATCTGCCTGACAAGCTCCTGACCGCGGATCATTCTTCTTCGGTCTTTTTGGGTTCCATGACGAACCGGGGGATGTAGGTGCGGATGCCGTCGCGCATTTTTCTGGGGGGATCGAAGATCAGCAGGGTCTTGCCCGCCTTGGGATCGTCGAAAATGGCAAACCAGCGGCGGCTGTCGTTTATGCCGGAGGAGTAGTCCAAAGTGCGGCGGATGCTCTTGTTTTTCATCTTTGCGCTGTGCTCAGAGGCGACGGGTGCAAGGATCTCGATGGTCTTGACGTTTACGTTGAGAACGTTTTTCCGTCTTTCACGGGAGACGATCCTGTCTATGTCGAGCTCGTCGTTGGTGAGGCAGTATTCAAATTCCACGTCAAACTCTTTGTAGGCAAAGAAAATACCTGCGCCCACGGCAACGATGACCAGCAGGGCGAAAATACCCAGAAAATACAGGGACAGAGCCATTATTGCAATGGCGGCAAGGCCGATAAGACCCTTATAAAGCAGCTGTTTTGGGCCGTTCTTTCTCTTTACAAGATATTCGTTGAAAATGTCACCCATTTCGGTACCTCCGACTGTGATTTGTCAGCTTATATTATAGCATACCCGACAAAAAAATTAAAGAGCCCAATGAAAACTCTTTGTTTCGTTATTGTATCAGACTTGCAAATTTTTCTCCGGGAAGGTATAATAAACAGTGCGAGAGGGGGCTGTGCCTTTTGAAACATATCGAGAACGGAAAATATACTGAGCTCGGGCACGAGTTTTTGCCCGTGTCCGTGGCGGACATGGAGAAGCTGGGCTGGGAGGATTACGATTTTCTCTACGTCTGCGGAGACGCCTACGTTGACCATCCCTCCTTTGGCGCGGCGATAATCTCCCGTGTCCTTGAGGCAGAGGGGTACAGGGTGTGTATGTACTGCCAGCCCCCCTTTGAAAAAGGCAAAATGAAAATGCCCTTTCCCAGACCCCGGCTTGGCGCTCTGGTCAGCTCGGGAAACATAGACTCAATGGTGGCTCACTATACCGCCGCACGCCGAAAGAGAAGCGAGGACTGGTATTCCCCGGAGAAGAAAATGGGTCTCCGTCCCGACAGAGCGGTTATCGTCTACTCCCGTGAGCTGAGAAGGATATTCGGTGACCTGCCCATCATCATCGGCGGTCTCGAGGCATCTCTGCGCCGCTTTGCCCACTACGACTATTGGGACGACGCCGTCCGCCCCTCGGTTCTGGCAGATTCCGGAGCGGACATTCTCACCTACGGCATGGGCGAGCGTTCTATCCCGGAGATCGCAAAGCTTCTGGACAGGGGAGTGCCCGTTGAAAAGATAACCGGGGTGCGCGGCACCTGCTATATGTCCGACGTTCGCGGAAGCGGCGATTTTGAGACCGTGGAGTGCGCCCCCTTTGAAAAATGCCGCGACCTTTCCACCGACGCCGGAAAGCTTGAATACGCCAAGGCCTGCCGAATGCAGTACCGGGAGCACGACCATTCCTCCGTCCGGGCTCTTGCCCAGCGCCACGGGGACAGGTATCTGGTGCAAAATCCGCCCTCTCTGCCATTAAAGCAGTGGGAGATGGACTGGGTCTATTCCCTGCCCTATTGCCGCACGTGGCACCCGATGTACGACAAATCCGGCGGGATATCCGCCATTGAAGAGGTTAAATTCTCGATCACCCACGTTCGGGGCTGCTTTGGAAACTGCGCCTTCTGCTCCATCGCCTTCCACCAGGGGCGCTATATCCAGACCCGAAGCGAGGAGAGCGTTATAAGCGAGGCTCGGCTTCTCACAACTCTGCCGGGGTTCAAGGGCTATATCCACGACGTTGGCGGCCCCACCGCAAACTTCCGCCGCCCCTCCTGCGACGGGCAGGAAAAGCGGGGACTCTGCCGGGACAGGAGCTGTCTTGCGCCGAAGCCCTGTCCCAATCTGAAGGTGGACCATTCTGAGTACCTCGCCCTTCTGGAAAAGCTCAGAGCAATTCCGGGGATCAAAAAGGTCTTCATCCGTTCGGGCATTCGCTTTGACTATCTCATGGCCGACCCGGACGACCGCTTTTTCCGGGCTTTGGTCAAGCACCATATCAGCGGCCAGCTCAAGGTCGCTCCGGAGCATTGTGCATCCGGCGTGCTGGCCTATATGAACAAGCCGGAATTCAAGGTGTATGAGAGCTTCAAGAAAAAATACGACGAGGAAAACCGCCGCCTTGGACTTAAGCAGTATCTGGTGCCGTATCTCATGTCCAGCCATCCGGGAAGCGACCTGGGCTGTGCCATTGAGCTTGCACAGTATTTGCGCCGGGAAAGGCTCAATCCCGAGCAGGTGCAGGATTTTTACCCCACGCCGGGAACGGTTTCCACCTGTGCCTTTGCAACGGGGCTGGACCCCAGAACCTTAAAGCCCGTCTTCGTGCCCAGAAGTCCCACGGAAAAGGCCTGGCAGAGAGCTCTTTTGCAGTCCCGTGAGCCCCGCAACCGTGAGCTTGTGCGCGCCGCCCTGATAAAGGCCGGAAGGCGTGACCTTATGGGCTCCGGGCCGGAATGCCTCATCCCCGCCGACCCAAAGGACAGGCCCGTCCCCGAACAAAAACGCCAGGCGTCCCAAAAGAAGACCGCACCCGCCAGACCTGCAAAAAAGAAAAGATAATTAATCGCCGGAAGAGATCCCTTTAAGATCCCTTCCGGCGTTTTTGTTCAGATAAGCTCTGCCACGAGAGAGCCCATTGCCGAGCAGGAGACTTTTTCACAGTCCGGGGTGAAAATGTCTGCGGTGCGGAAGCCGCGGTTCAAAACGGTGTCCACGGCGGACTCTATCGCGTCGGCCTCGGCGGCCATGTCGAAGGAATAGCGGAGCATCATTGCGGCGGAGAGTATGGTGCCAAGGGGATTTGCAATATCCTGGCCCGCAATGTCCGGAGCAGAGCCGTGGATGGGCTCGTACATTCCAAGCGTCCCGGAGGAGAGTGATGCGGAGGGCATCATGCCGATCGAACCGGTCAACATGGAGGCCTCGTCGGAGAGGATATCTCCGAACATATTCTCGGTCACGATAACGTCGAATTGGCCGGGGTTTTTAACCAGCTGCATTGCGGCGTTGTCCACAAGGATATCGCAGTATTCAACCTGGGGGTATTCCTCTGCCAGAGAGTGCATAACGCTTCTCCACAGCCGGGAGGTGTCCAGAACGTTTGCCTTGTCCACGCTGGCAAGCTTTTTTCTGCGCTTCGTGGCAGTCTCGAAGGCGACGCGTCCGATGCGCTCTATCTCGTGGCGGGAGTAGGACATAATGTCGGTGGCGACGGTCTCTCCGTCCACCTCTTCGGTGGTGTGGCGGCCGAAATACACGCCTCCGGTGAGCTCCCGGACGATGAGCAGGTCGATGCCGTTGCCAACGATACTCTCCTTAAGGGGAGAGGCGGAGGCCAGCATGGGAAAGAGCTTTGTGGGGCGCAGGTTTGCAAAAAGTCCCAGCTCCTTTCGCACCGCAAGCAGAGCCTTTTCCGGACGGATGCTCTGGGGCACGATGTCCCACTTGGGGCCGCCCACGGCGCCCAGCAGAACGCTGTCCGCAGAGAGGCATTTTTCCATGCCCTCGGGAGTGATGGGAACCCCGTATTTGTCTATGGAACAGCCGCCGATGTCCACGTAGGTATAGGCAAAGCTGTGGCCGAATTTTTCTCCCACACGGCCGAGTACCTTTACGGCCTCTGCGATGATCTCCGGGCCGATACCGTCGCCGGAGAGAACGGTTATGTTTTTGTTCACCTCAGACCCCTCCTATGCCTTTGAAATAGACTTCAAAAGTCCGCCCTTTGTGATTATCTCCTGAATGAACGGGGGAAAGGGCTGGGCCTTGTAGGTCTCGTTTTTGGTGAGGTTTGTGATAACTCCGGTGTCGAAGTCCACGCTGACCTCGTCCCCGGCGGATATCTTTTCGCTGGCCTCTTCGCACTCTAAAATTGCAAGGCCGATGTTTATGGCGTTGCGGTAAAAGATCCGGGCAAAGGTCTTTGCAATGACCAGGTCAACTCCCGCGGCCTTGATGGCGATGGGAGCGTGCTCTCTTGACGAGCCGCATCCGAAATTTGCGCCGCCGACCATGATATCGCCCTTTTTTACCTTATTAACGAAGGTCTTGTCGATGTCCTCCATGCAGTGGGAGGCCAGCTCGGCGTGATCTGCGGTGTTGAGATAGCGGGCGGGGATTATAACGTCGGTGTCGATATTGTCACCGTATTTGTGAACTGTACCCTGTGCGATCATTTTTTCTGCCTTCCTTTCCTTGAATCATTCTCCGTCGGGGGCGCAGATAAAGCCCTTGACAGCGCTATGCGCGGCGGTTGCGGGGGAGGCCAGGTAGACCTTCGAGGTCACGTGACCCATTCTGCCCACGAAGTTTCGGTTTGTGGTGGAAATTGCCACCTCGTTTTCTGCCAAAACCCCCATATAGCCTCCAAGGCAGGGGCCGCAGGTTGGTGTGGAGAGCACGCACCCGGCCTTTACGAATATCTCAGCATAGCCAAGTCGGATGCAGTCCAGATAAATATCCTGCGTGGCGGGTATGACGATGCACCTCACGCCCGGGGCAACGTGCTTGCCCTTGAGTATCTCTGCGGCAACGGCCATGTCGGAAAGGCGGCCGTTGGTGCATGAGCCGATAACGCACTGGTCGATCTTAACGTCTGAAAGCTCCCTTGCCGGTCTTGTGTTCTCCGGCAGGTGGGGACAGGCGACCGTGGGGACGATTTTGGAGAGGTCGACCTCCAAAACGCTGTCGTAGACCGCGTCCGGGTCGGCGGAATAGGCGGTGAAGCGCTTTGTGCCGTGGGTGCGGCAGTATTCCTCGGTTACCCCGTCCACCTCGAAAATGCCGTTTTTGGCGCCGGCCTCGATGGCCATGTTTGCAATGCAGAGGCGGTCGTCCATGGTGAGGCTGTGCATGCCCTCGCCGGTGAACTCCATTGACTTGTAAAGCGCGCCGTCAACGCCGATGGAGCCGATAATGTGGAGGATAACGTCCTTGCCGGAGCAGTTTGGGGCAAGACGGCCTGTGAGGTCGATTTTTATGGCGGAGGGCACCTTGAACCACGCCATGCCCGTTGCCATGCCTGCGGCCATGTCCGTTGAGCCGACGCCCGTGGAGAAAGCGCCCAGCGCGCCGTAGGTACAGGTGTGGGAGTCGGCGCCGATAACCGCGTCTCCCGGGCCTACAAGACCCTTTTCGGGGAGGAGGGCGTGCTCGATGCCCATGTCGCCAACGTCGAAATAGTTCTCAATGCTGTGCTCGGCGGCAAAACAGCGGCACTGACGGGTCTGCTGGGCGGCTTTTATGTCCTTGTTGGGTACGAAATGGTCCATGACAAGCGCCACCCGGGACTTGTCGAAGACCTGGGTAAAGCCGAACTTTTTGAATTCGTTTATGGCCACGGGGGAGGTGATGTCGTTGCCCAGAACCATGTCAAGGCGGGCGTTTATGAGCTGGCCGGGAACGACGGAGTCCAGCCCGGCGTGGGCGGCCAGTATTTTCTGTGTCATTGTCATTGCCATTTTTGTTTTCCTCCCTTTATTTCATTGATATACTGCGGTTCACCGCAGAGAAGAGCGCGTTGACGGAAGAAGCCATGATATCGTCGTGAACGCCGACACCCCAGACCTTCCGGCCGGACGGGAGCTTTATGCTGACGTAGGTTACGGCCTTTGAGGAAGAACCTGCGGTGAGGGCGTGTTCCTCGTAGGTGAGGTCGGAGAACTTTATGCCGAGGCCGGACTTTATGGCGTTTGCGACGGCGTCCAGGCGTCCGTTGCCGGTGGCGCTGACGGTCTTTGTCTCGCCGTTTACGTCCAGCACCAGCCGGGCTTTTACCACCTCGTCCCTGTCAAAGCGTAGATCGGAAATGCGGATCGGGGCGGTGACGTTGATATACTTGTCTGAGAAGATCCCGAGGACCTCCTCGGCAGAAAGCTCTGCATGGGCGCGGTCGGAAACGCTCTTGACGGCGTAGCCGACCTCTTCCCGCATTTTCCGGGGGATGAGGTAGCCGAATTTGTGCTCCAGCAGATAGCCGATGCCGCCCTTACCGGACTGAGAGTTGATGCGTATAACGTCGGTCTCGTACTGACGGCCAACGTCCCGGGGGTCTATGGGCAGATAGGGCACCGTCCAGGAATCGCAGTTTTGCTCTTCCCTCCATTTCATTCCCTTTGCGATGGCATCCTGGTGGGAGCCGGAGAAGGCGGCGAACACCAGCTTGCCGGAATAGGGCTGGCGGTCGTAGACCTGCATTCGGGTGACGTGCTCGTAGATCTCGGTTATCTCGGGGAGGTCGGAAAAGTCAAGCTCCGGGTCAACGCCCTGGGCAAACATATTCAGAGCCATTGTGATTATGTCCACGTTGCCTGTGCGCTCGCCGTTGCCGAAAAGGGTGCCCTCGATCCTGTCCGCTCCGGCAAGAAGTCCCAGCTCGGAGTCGGCCACGGCACAGCCCCGGTCATTGTGGGGGTGGAGGGACACCACAACGCTGTCCCGGTATTTGAGGTTGTCGCACATGTATTCAACCTGGTTTGCGTAAACGTGGGGGGAGGAGAGCTCTACGGTGACGGGAAGGTTGATTATGACCTTTTTGTCCGGCGTGGGCTTCCATACGTCAAGAACGGCGTTGCAGACCTCAAGGGCAAACTCCGGTTCGGTGCCGGTGAAGGACTCGGGCGAGTATTCAAACCGGTAATCCGTGCCGGACTCACGGGCTATGCCGGCAAAAAGCTCAGCCCCGTCGGTGGCTATCTTTAAGACCTCTTCCCTGCTCTTGCGGAAGACCTGCTCTCTCTGGGCAAGAGAGGTGGAGTTGTAGAGGTGGACAATGGCGTTTTTGCATCCGGAGAGAGCCTCGAAGGTCCTGCGGATAATGTGTTCCCGGCTTTGGGTGAGCACCTGAACGGTGACGTCGGAGGGGATCATGTCGTTTTCGATCAGCGTGCGCAGAAAGGTGTATTCGGTTTCCGAGGCGGCGGGAAAGCCAACCTCGATCTCCTTAAAGCCCACCCGGACGAGAAGATTGAAAAATTCAAGCTTTTCCTCCAGACTCATGGGGATCATCAGGGACTGGTTTCCGTCCCGAAGGTCAACGCTGCACCATACGGGTGCTTTTTCTATATGGGTCTTGCGGGTCCATTTCATTTCCCCGGCTCTTGCGGGGAAAAACTGTGTTGTGTATTTATGGGTGTTTTTCATTTTCTTGCCTTTTTCTTTATTTGCTGTGTTCTTTTATGCGGGCTATCGCGTCCACTTCCACCAGAGCGCCCCGGGGGAGTGACTTTACGGCAACACAGCTTCTGGCCGCAGAGGTGATATACTTTGAATATACGGCGTTGAATGCGGCAAAATCCGCCATGTCGGAAAGGTAACAGGTGGTTTTTATAACAAGGGCGGGTTCGGAATTGCCCCCGGCAAGAATGGCGCAGAGATTTTTCATTACCTGTTCGGTCTGGGCGGTGATATCGGTGCCTATAAGCTCGCCTGATTTGGGGTCAAGGGCTATCTGGCCGGATGTGAAAAGAAAGTCTCCTGCCCGTACACCCTGAGCATAGGGGCCGATGGCGGCCGGTGCGTTTTCTGTGGATACTGTTTCGAGCATTTTGCGGTTTCCTCCGTTTTGTACTTTTTTTGTCGGAATAAAGGGGATCACTGCCGGGCGGGAGCAAACGAAAAACGCTTTCGCTCTTTGCCCATACAAATGTCAAAGAGACGAAAGCGTTTACAAACAAAGTATAAACGGTTAAACCTTCCGCGGTACCACTCTTCTTCGCAAAAGAAGCTCTTTTGCGCCCTTTTGAGGCCAACACCTCATAACTCTGTCACGGGAGTACCCGTCTGCCCTTACTTGCCCGGAGAACCGGAGCTTTCAGTACAGCCACTCCATGGTGAGTTCAGCCCGACCCTCCCAATGCCTCGCACCTGCCGGCATCTCTCTGAAGGGGAGAAAACAGGACCTACTGATCCACTTCGTTGTGTTTTGAATTCTACAAGGCAAATTATATCACTTTGACTTTTGATTGTCAACGATTTTTTATTATTGCGTTGAAGTTTGAACATAGAGGAAAGGGAGAAAAGTTTTTCAAAGGGGGCGTAAAAACTTTTCTCCCCCCGATAATCCGGGGGGTTAGTGGTGAATATTAAACATAACAAAAGATAAATACGGGTATTTGGTTTGGAAAATGAAAACAGGGTGATTGTGTTCGGGGTAAAGCTGTGTTATAATTGCAGAAAAGGAAGGGAAAGACGTCCGTTGCTTGCTGACTGTTTTCCGGAGGAGAACGCTATGAGAACCGTTAAGATATGCAAGACCGATATATCTCTTTTTTCCGTTGTTGTAAAATCAGAGTCCGATCCTGCAGAAAAGACCGCCGCTGAGTTTTTGCAGCGGGTCATAAAGGCCTCCTGCGGAGTTGAGCTGCCCATTGTGGAAGAAAACGCCGAAAAGGGCATTTACCTTGGCTTCCGTGCGCCGGGCGACGGGGTAAAGTACGACGGGTTCAGGCTCTTTGAAAAGGGCGGAGACCTTTACCTTGACGGAAATCTTGCCCGGGGCACACTTTACGCCGCCTACGGATTTGCGGAAAAATTCCTTGGCTGGCGTGCCTTTGCGCCGGACTGCGAGGTTATTTCGGACTCAGGCGAGGCTGAGATCCCCTCGGGATTTGAGTTTACCGACAGCCCGGTTTTTGAAATGCGCCATTGCGACAATATTTCTTTTAACCGCCACCGTGACTTTGCCTCTTTCTCCCGAATCAACGGGTACGGAGAAAAGGGCGACCGCCTTGGGGGAAATGCGGTTTCCGGAATTGAAAACCACACCTTTGAGGCTCTCTGTCCCCCTGCGGTGTATTTCGACGAGCACCCCGAATACTATTCCCTTTACGAGGGCAAGAGAATTCCGGGAACGAATATACTGAATTCCGTTTGCGGACAGCTTTGTCTCACAAATCCCGAGGTTTTGAATATCGTCACCGAAAACGTGCTGAAAAAGCTCCGCGCCGATCCCACCCGCCGTGTGGTGGACGTTTCCCAGAACGACAACGCAAGATACTGCCGGTGCGGGAACTGCGCCCGTGTAGACGAGGAAGAGGGAAGCCCCAGCGGCACTCTGCTCCGCTTTGTCAACGCCGTTGCCGAGAGGGTTGAAAAGGAGTTTCCGGACGTTCTCGTCCAGACCTTTGCCTATCAGTATACCCGCAAGGCGCCAAAAATCACCCGCGCGCGTCACAACGTTCTCGTTCGCTACTGCACCATCGAGGCCTGCTTCCGCCACGCAATAGACGACCCCTCCTGCAAAACGAATTCGGGCGTTTTCTGCGACGAGCTCAGAGAGTGGCGTGACAGGGCCAGCGTTCTGAGCATTTGGGACTATATCTGCAACTACCGCTGCTACGTTGCGCCCTTCCCGAACCTTATTGCCCTTAAAGAAAACGCCAGGTTCTATGCCGATTGCAGGGCTATTCACCTTTTTGCAGAGGACACCCCCGTGACCCACTGCGGCACCTACGGGGATCTTCGGGCGTACCTTACCGGAAAGGTCTTGTGGGATCCATATATGTCGGACGAGACCTATGCCGGCCACATTACCGAATTCCTCAAGGCATACTACGGTGAGGGCTGGAAGGATATTGCCGAGTATATCCGGCTTGAGCATGAAACCACCCGGGACGTTGAAATGTCCTGTTTCTCCTGGGCGGATATCGGAAACGCCTTTGAAGCCCCCTTCCCAAATATCGGGGAATACATGGCCGGGGAATACGTTCCCAAGGCCTACCAGGCCGTCCATCCGGACACTTATCTCAAGCATTTTATCCCCCGCATAGACGATGCTCTTGACCTTTGGAACAGGGCTTACGAAAAGGCCGGAACGGATATTCAGCGTGAGCACGTCGCTTTGGGCAGGCTTGCCGTTGAGTATATCGACCTTTTCAACACTCCCCACGACAAAAAGTCCATGACCGACGAAGAAAAGTCTGCCTACGAGGCGAGGGTGGAGGCCTATTACGCCGCCAAAGACAGGTTCGGTCTGAAGTACAATATCTGGACGTCCCAGTATAACGACAGGTGAGTTTATTCCGGCGCAAAAAAGCGCTGATAATAAGGCTTGAAATAAAAAGGAGAGCTATATTATGAGAACCCTGAGGATAAGCAACAGCAACATCAAGGATTTCAGCATTGTTCTGAAAGCAGAGCCCGAAGCCGCCGAAAAGACTGCCGCAGAATTTTTGCAGAGAGTCATCAAGGCTTCCTGCGGAGTGGAGCTTCCCATCGTTGCGGAAAAAGCCGAAAAGGGAATCTACCTTGGCTTCCGCGCGCCGGGAGATGAGGTGAAGTTCGACGGTTTTAAGATCGCCGCCGACGGAGCCGACCTCTTTATTGACGGTAATCTTGCCCGGGGCACCCTTTACGGCGCGTACGACTTTGCCGAAGAGTTTTTGGGCTACCGCTCCTTTGCTCCGGACTGCGAGGTGATCCCCGCCGAAGGCGAGGCAGAAGTGGTGCCGGGCTATGAGCACGTTGAAAATCCCGTTTTCGAGATGCGCCATTGCGACATCAACTCCTACTACCAGGACAAGGCTTACGCCTCCCGCTGCCGCAACAACGGCTACGGCGGCGAGATATACGGCGGAAATGCGGTTTCCGGCGGCGGATGCCACACCTTTGCATCGCTCTGTCCTTCTGCGGTGTACTTCGACGAGCACCCCGAATATTTCTCCCTCTTTGAGGGCAAGCGTATTCCCGGCGGCAACGAGCAGGGACCCGTTGTGGGCCAGCTCTGTCTCACCAACCCCGACGTTATAAAGATCGTTACCAACAACGTTCTTGAAAAGCTCCGCGCAAACCCCGGACTTCGCCTTGTGGACGTGTCCCAGAACGACAACGGCAGATACTGCCAGTGTGAAAACTGCGCTCGTGTAGACGCCGAAGAAGAGAGCCACTCCGGCACAATGATCCGCTTCGTCAACGCAGTTGCCGAGGTTGTTGAAAAGGAATTCCCGGATGTTCTCGTCCAGACCTTTGCCTACCAGTACACCCGCAAACCCCCGAAGATCACACGGGCACGCCACAACGTTCTCGTTCGCTACTGCACCATCGAGGCCTGCTTCCGCCACGCACTCAACGACCCCAACTGCGCCAAAAACGCCGGCGTTTTCTACGACGAGCTTATCGGCTGGCAGGATAAGGCAGAATACCTCAATATCTGGGACTATATCTGCAACTACCGCTGCTACGTTGCCCCCTTCCCGAACCTTATCTCCCTTAAGGAGAACGTAAAGTTCTTTGCCGACTGCCATGCTATCCACCTCTTTGAAGAGGATTCCCCCGGCGGTCATTGCAGCGCCTACGGCGATCTTCGCGGATACCTTGTTGGCAAGCTGATGTGGAATCCCTATATGTCCGACGAGACTTACGCAAACCACATCGTTGAATTCCTCAAGGCCTACTACGGTCCCGGCTGGAAGCACGTTGCCGACTACATCCGCCTTGAGCACGACACCACCGCCGACTTTGACATGAACTGCTTTGAGTGGGCGGACATTGCCAACGCCTTTGAGGCGCCCTTCGGAACCATCGGCGAGTACATCGCCGGCGAATATCTGCCCAAGGCCTATCAGGCTCACCACCCCAAGACCTATCTCAACGGTTTCATCGAACGTATCGGAGAAGCTCTTGAGCTTTGGGACAAGGCTTACGCCATGGCCGAGAACGACGTCCAGAGAGAGCATATTGCCCTTGGCAAAATGGCGGCCGAGTACATCGACCTGTTCAACACCCCCCACGACAAAAAGACCATGTCCGACGAAGAAAAAGCCGCCTACGAAGCCAGAGTAGACGCCTACCTCGCCGCCAAGGAAAAATTCGGCCTCAGATACAATATCTGGACAGAACGGTATAACAGGAGATAAATGCTCTGAAAAACAAAAAAACTTCCCGGTAACGGGAAGTTTTTTTTGTTTTTCGTTATCCTTTGCAGTTCAGCTTGTGAACGTGGCGGCGGGTTTGGATGTAGAGTTCGCCGGTCTCAAGCCAGATTTTGGTGGAGAAGGTACCGTCGGGGGAAAGGTCGATTATCCTTGCCCCGTGGGGGTAGCCTTCGAGGCCGTAACACTGGTAGCCGCTGCCCCGGCCGTAGCAGAGGCGGATGCCGTGGAGCGTACCCTCGAAGTCGTTTATGTGGTCGTGACCCACGAAAACGCCCTTCATTTTGCCACCGCGCACCATCAGAGAAAAGAGCCCGTCGTTAAGGGGCGTGGAACAGACCCGTTCCTGGTTGAAGCCAAGGCAGTCGTGGTAGTCCCAGACCTCGGTGTATTCCTGAAGGGGAATGTGGAAGAAGGCAAGCTCGCAGGCATCGGGGTAGCTCTCGGAGAGGTTTTTATACCACAAAAGCTGGCTGACGTCGAAACCGGAGTCCGGGGAGTCAAGCAGGAACAGCACCCAGGCGGGAGCTTCCTTCGTGCCGCCCACGGTGACGGTATAGTTTCCGTTGCCGAAGACCTCTTCCGGCCCAAGCTCAAAGAGGCTTCCCGGGCGGTTCAGCAGAAATCCGGCAAACATACGCCGTCCCGGCTGGCCTCCGCCGAGAAGATCCTGACCGTCGTGGTTGCCCAGCACCGGCGCCCAGGGAACGCCAAGCTCTTCCATGATGCCGGAGAGAAGGTCGATCATTTTGTCGTCGTTGGGACCCCAGGCAAGATCCCCCGTGAAGACCACGAGGTCGGGTTTTGTCTGCAAAATCGACTGGCGTATGACGTTGCAGGTGCACTCTCTCTCGTCGTGGAGGCGGTCGTGCTCAAGGTGGATATCCGTAAGCTGGCAAATCCTGAAATTGTCGCCTTTGAAATGTAAATGTGTCATGGTTTCTGCCTCCCGGTCATCTCACTGTCTCGCCGGCAACGGGGTGCTTGCGCGCAAGCTTTGCCCGGCGGATGCTGACCTGTTCGTAGATCTGACCGCCCTCCAGGTAGATGGCGGTTTTGTAGCCGTCCGGGGCAAGGTCGATAAGTCTTGCGCCACGGGGGTAACCCTCCATGCCGTAGGTCTGATAGCCGCAGGCGCGGCCATAGGTGAGGCGAATGCCCCGGAGCGTGCCCTCGAAATCGTTTATGTGGTCGTGACCCACGAAAACGCCCTTCATCTTTCCGGAGCGCACCATTGCGGCAAAGAGTCCGTCGTTCATTTCGGTCTGGCAGATGGGTTCAAGGCAAAAGCCCTTGCAGGCGGTGTAGTCCCAGGCCTCGGAATATTCCGGGAAGGGCACGTGGAAGAAGGCAAGCTCCTTGGTTTCCGGGGGCAGAGCCGCTGATGTACGGCGGTACCAGAGGTTCTGACTCAGGTGGAAATAGCCCTCGTGGGAGTCAAGCAGGAAAAGCGCCCAGGCGGGTGCCTCTTCCGTTCCGCCTGCGGTGATAAGGTAGTTTCCGTTGCCGAAAACGCCCTCTTCGCCGTACTCAAAGATGCTGTTTGGCGCGGCGGAAAGGAGGTCGGCAAAGGCTTTTCTGCCATCCTCCCGGGGAAGGCCGAGGCTTTCCATGAAAAACTCGCCATCGTGGTTGCCAAGCACCGGGGCCCAGAGCACTCCGGCTTCGGCGCATAGCCCGTCCAGCCGGGCTATGGACTTTTCCGGCTCTGCGCCCCAGGCGATGTCGCCGGTGACGACGACAAGATCCGGCTTTGTATCTGCAAGAGCCTTTCTGATCAGAGCTTCGGTCATGCTCCCCTCTTCAAAGCGGTCAACGCTGTGAAAGTGAATATCCGTGAGCTGGCAAATGCGGAAAGACCCGTCTTCTCTCGTATTGAAATGTCTCATATGTTTTTTCTCCGTTTGCGGAATTGTTAAAACAGCTTCATGACCTCGGCCTCGAACTCACGGGCGGTGACGGCACCGGCGCCGAGTCCGGAGGTGACGTTTTTGAACAGTACGGCGCACATATCCAGCTTGCGGTCCACGAAGAAATGTGTCTCGTAAGCGCCGCTCCAGCCAAATGCGCCGGGGTTCAGCACCTGCCAGTCCTGTTTCACCTGAATGACCCGGACGGAAATGCCCCATTCCTCCCATGCGCCGCAACGGATAGCTTCGGGAAGGGTGGAGGTGGCCATGGCGTCCACGCTCTCGGGGGAGAGAACGCGGACTCCGTCCACTTCGCCGCTTCCGCAGAGCATGCGGGCAAATTTGGTGTAGTCGGCAAGTGTGGAATACATCTGAGTTCCGCCGCAGCGGTAGGTGGGCGGAACATTGGGCAGAATTATCTGCTCGGGACGGGAGGGGACGATATTGCCCTCGGCGCAGTGGTACATCACCGCAAGGCGGCTCTCCTGTTCGCTTGAGAGCTCATAAACCGTGTCCTCCATGCCGAGGGGGTCGAGAATATACTTTTTGATAAAGGCGAAATATTCCATGCCGGAGGCTATCTCAACGATGCGGCAGGCAACGTCAAAGGCCATTGTGGCGGAATAGCCGGTGGCCGTGCGGGGCTCCCAGTCGAGAGGCTGGCGGGCGTAGTGGGGAATGCCGGTGGCAAGAGTGTCCTCAAGGGTGATACGGGCAAGCGCCTCTGTGGGGACGGTGCCCATGCCAATGCCGCTGGTGTGGTTCAAAAGATCCAGAACGGTGAGGTGATTTGTAAAGGGGTGGGTGCCCACTACCTTGCCGTCCTCGATATCCGCGACCATGAGGTCGGCAAATTCGGGGAGATACTTTTCAACAGGGTCGCCAAGGCTCAAAAGCCCCAGCTCCTGGGCCTTGAGCACGGCAACACCGGTGATGGGCTTTGTCATGGATGCAAGGCGCATTATTGTTTTGGGGGTGATGGGCAGGTCTTTTTCAATATTTGCGTGGCCGATGCAGTTTTCGTAAAGGGTCTTTCCGCCCGCGACCACGGTATAGGCCGCTCCGGGCATGTCCTTTTCGGAGATATGTTTTTCAAGTATTCTGTCAAAGCTTTCAAGTGTTGCCATGTTTTTTTCAGTCCTTTCGGGTAACTTCGGAGAACAGGTATAAGTTACCACAAACGGGGGTGGATGTCAATTGTTTTTTGAAGGTGAAGTATTCTCTTTGCTTGACAAAGAAGTCCGCCGGGAATATAATTATAGGGATGAAAATGGTAGTTTGTGAGGTATTTTGCCGTGAAAATAAGACTTCCCGACCTGGTCAGCGTTTATACCGACGGCGGCGTCTTCCAAAGCAAATGGGAGGACGGAGAGCTCTTTCTCGGCCTTGAGGGCGATGTTCTGTCCGTTCGGGTGTGCTCCGGAAAGACCGGTCTGCGCTACGTGCGGCTGAGATGGACCTTTTCCAAAAACGAAAAGAGAAACGAGCCCCTCCGCATCTACGGCGACGCATGGGAGCGGGCGGGGGGAGACCTTGAGTGGCGCGGGATCGTGCCGGAGAGGTGCATGCCCTGGTTTTGCCTGGTTTCAAACGGCACGGACAGCGATCCGGACACGGCAGGGCGCTTTACCGAGGGATTCGGTGTTGAGGTCTGCCCCGGGGCGATGTGCTTCTGGCAGTACGACTCCGCCGGGATAACCCTCTGGCTGGACGCAAGGTGCGGCGGCGAGGGAGTTCTGCTTTCCGGAAGGGAGCTCTGCCTTGCCCGGGTGGTCTTTGGCGAATACCGCAACTGCTCTGCATTTTCTGCAGGGAAGCTCTTTTGCCGTGAGATGAGCCCGGAGCCAAAGCCCCTTACCGCTCCGGTATACGGCTCGAACAACTGGTATTACGCCTACGGAAACAGCTCTGCCGAAGAGATAAAAAAGGACACCGCCGTTGCCGCAGAGCTTTGCGCCGGGCTTTCCAACCGCCCGTTTATGGTCATTGACGACGGCTGGACACAAAATCCCAAAAACGGCCCGTGGGATCGGGGCGGAGAGTCTTTTGGGGATATGGCCGCCCTTGCCCGGGAGATCAAAAGCCAAAATGTGCGTCCCGGCATATGGGTGAGATACGTCTACGACCAGGGCGGAGTGTGTGACCTGCCAAAAGAGTGGCACTATCCCCACGACGGGGATTTTCTGGACGTATCCCGTCCGGAGGTTTTGGAATACGTTCGCAAGACCACGGAGCGCTTCGTGGATTGGGGCTACGAGCTTATAAAATTCGACTGCTCAACTCAGGACATCCTTGGCAGACGGGGCTACCGCGTGCCCTACGGCATTGCCGCCGACGGCTGGAGCTTTTACGACCGTTCAAAAACCACCGCAGAGATAATCACGGATTTTTACAGGGCAGTAAGAGCGGGCGCGGGAGAGAAGACCGTGCTCATCGGCTGTGCAACTCTTTCCCATCTTTCTGCGGGCATCGTGGAGATCGGCCGCACCGGCGCGGACATCAACGGCGTGAACTGGGACATAACCCGGAGAATGGGCGTGAACACTCTTGCCTTCCGCATGATGCACCACCGGGCTCTTTTTGATGCGGATGCAGACTGCGTTGGCATAACGGGGGAGCTTCCCTGGGAAAAGATACGTCAGTGGCTGTTTATTCTGTCCCGGAGCGGGACTCCGCTGTTCGTATCCTGCAAGCCGGGAGTGCTGAACGATGCTCAGCTTGAAGAGCTGAGAGAGGCCTTCCGGGTGAACTCGGTTCAGAAGGATGAGCTCATACCCCTGGACTGGATGGAAAACGTCTGTCCGGAGAGGTGGAGCCTTAACGGAGAAGAGATTTGCTTTGACTGGTTTGACGGGACTGTGAACACCATGTTTACGGGAAGAGAAATATGAGATTTAATGAGCAGTATATACGTGAATATCTGAAATATTCGGACGTGTTAGCCGTTGGCGTGAGCTATTACCTTGAGCGTAAGCCGGAGCTGCCGAGAGAACAGGCCGAAGAAAAGGCTTTGAAATACACCCTTAAGCAATGCCGCCGCAGATACCTCCGTGACCGACTTGACGGGGAAGCCGGACACAGAGCCGCCTTTGCAGAGTTTGAAGAGGACGTTCACGACGGGTGGTATTTCTGTCCCAAAGACAGGGCGAAAGAGGTTGAAAAGCAGAGAAGAAAAAAGGAAGAAGAAAAGCTGAAACGCAGACAGAGGGAAAACGAGCGTGTACGCGTTGAGGCTCTCCGCGAGAAATGCGCCCGGAAGGGTTTGGATTTTGAGAGAGAAAATATCAAACAGCTCAGACGCTTCCGTTTGAAAAAACGGTTGAGAAGCATTGTGGTGACGGCGCTTGGAATCCCGAATGTCCTTTGTCTGGCGGTTATTATTATCTACAGTCTCATAACCCGGGGATACTCTTCGGGGACAGAGATCGAAGCCTTTATTTTCTGGGTTTTCGCGGGATGGGTGGTCACAGGTGTTCCGGGACTTTTACTGTTGCGCGGTGAGCGAAAAGATCTTCCGGACGAGGCCTTTGACGTTCTGAAAAAGAAATGAACAGGTTTTTGGGGATTATTGCCATAAGGACGGTGACACTCTGATGGGTACGAAGGGCGATGCGGCCCGTGAGCGGATACTTTTTTGCGCAAGAGAGCTTTTTGCCGCAAAAGGCTATTCCCGGGTGACGATGAAGGATATTTGCGAAAGCGTGGGTATGTCCCGGGGCGGTGTGTACCGCTATTTTCCCTCCACCGAGGCGATCTTCGGCGCGCTGATCGAAAAGGAGCAGAACACCGCGCTGAGAGCGCTCCGGGTGGCAGAGAAAAACGGAGTCTCTCCGGCGTCCATTCTGATGACCTACATTAAAAACCGCATAGATATGACCCTTGATAAAAACGGAAACATAGAAAACGCCATCACAGAATACGCCGCCAACAGCGAGGAGGGCAAGCGCATTCTTGCGGAGAGGGCAAGGCTTTGCGTTCGCATCGTTGCCGAGCAGATCGAGCGCGGCCGCCGGGCAGGGCAGTTTACCGCCCAGGACAGCGAAAGCGCCGCAAGGATAATCGTCTGGCTTTTAGAGGGCATGGCAAAGCATAACGCCCTTATCCCCCTCACCCGGGCGGACATAAACGGACTTTTGCGCCACGTTTCCGGAATTTTGGGCTTTGAGATGTAAACAGGTAAAAAAGGTGTTCTTCCCCGTTTTGAGGAAGAACACCTTTTTTGCATCAGATGGAAAACTTGTAAACTCCGGGGGCGCTGTTTTCGATCACCTGAGCGCCGACGGTCCTGGCGTAGAACTCCGTGGGTCCAACGTCGCCGATAACGGCGTAGCCAAAGCCCTCGTCCCGCATGGCCTCAAGGCATCTTAAAAGCAGTGCAGTTCCGATGCCGCCGCCCCGGGCTTCTTTTTTTACCCCGGTGGGGCCGAAAAAGTTTTTGTAGGTGCAATCGTAACCCGCAAAGCCTAAAATCTCACCATGGGCTCTGTCCACGGCGACGAAACAGCTTATGGGGTGGGTGCCGAAGGCCATTGCGGTCTCCGTTGACCAGCCCTGACCGAAGTTTTCTTTTATCCAGTCCAGAACCTTATCCCGGTTAAAGGACATGGGACGGACTATTTCAATATTGCGTTCTTTAAGGCGGCTGTAGATATCCCGGGAGTCGGGAAGATCGTAAAGCCGCACGAGCATATCTGCCATGGGGCTCTCCTTTTCTTATCCTCAGACGTTGTCCTTGCCCACGGCGTAGGAGCTGTTCATAACGTTGTCCAGAAGTCTGGGGTAGAAATCCTGAACGAAGTCGAACTCAACCTTTTCGCCGTTGATGAGCCAGGTCTGGGGCTGGTTGTTGTATTCCCAATCAAGGGGGATGGCAACGTCCGTCTGTTTTTCGGCAAGGGCAAAGGCGGCGCGCATTTCCCCGAAGGCCTCACCGTCCAGTCCGCCGGCGGGGCAGGAGATGAACAGGGGAGTGCCGCTGAGGGAGAGAAGCTTAGTCCATTCACGGTTCAGCTTCCAGTCGATCTTGCCGGGAATAATGCCAACACAGTCCGCATCGGCCATGTAAAAGGCTCTGTTCTGGGGCAGGCGGAAGGCAAGCGCGTTAACGCCCATGGCACGGGTGCGGTTCCAGTCGGTGCCGCTGGTGTCGTCGCCCACCCGGGAGATCTCCACAAGTCCGGCAGAGAGGTGGGAGATGGTGTTACAGCCGATGATCAGAGTATCTCCGGCGGCCTCGCGGATGAGGGTGTAGAGGTCGAGAACGATCTCCGCAGAGGTCCTGGTGTTGTCCGCAAAGCTCCAGTTGCGAATGCGGCTTATTGCGCCGTTGAAGTCGTAGCCGAACTGTCCGAAGAGGTCGAAGGTGGTGTAGTCGTGCTTGATAAGCTCATAGCCCCACTCCTTCACACGGGCAATGACCTCGCGGATGAGCGCCTGGACCTGGGGCACGGTGGGGTCCAGGTACTGGTTACGGACGGTCCACTCGGGGTGAGCTTGTTCAAGGGCGGTATCGTGCAAAAAACGCACCCAAATACCGGGGCGTACGCCCTTTGCCCGCATTTCGTCGGCAAGCTTTTTCATGTCTCCGAATTTTTCGTTGGGAAGCCAGGGACCGTCACAGGAATTTTCCTGCCAGCCGTCGTCTATGACCATAAAGGGGCGGACCTTGTTTCCCCGGGCAAGGTCGGCAATAAGTCCGGCGTCGCTGAGAATTTCCGGAGCAGAGCTTTTTCCGTAGGCGTAATACCAGTTGTTTCCGCCGTAGACGGGCTCTTTGGGGAGAATGGGATCGGGGCAGAGCTCACGGCAGAAGGTGCAGGCGGCGGAGAAGCTGTCCGTAGCTTTGTATTCACGGGTTATGACCGTGGCAAGCTTGATCTCGCGGCCGTTCAGGTGAACGCCAAGGTCGCCGTTTCGAACGTCGAACCAGCCGGAAACACCGGAGGCGTCGTATTCGAAGCTGACGAAGGAGGCGGGTCTTGTCATAACGCCGCAGCCAACTGTGTCGGTGCCGTCTGTGGCAATGAAATACCAGGGCATGAATTTTTCACCGTCCAGCCCCTTAAAGGAGAGGTCGGCATAGGCTCGCTCCCACTTGTCCCCAAGCACGCGCACGGGGCGGGAGGTTCTGTGGTTCCAGCGGAGGGAGACGTATCTGGGAAGGGACTTATCTGCGGTGAGATAGACCTCAAGGCCGGTCCCGGTAAGCTCATAGCGAAGGGTGGCGTCTGTGTTGCCGTTTTCGCAGACGATAAAGGAATCGTCGGGGATTCTCTGGATGTTTACCATAGCTTCAGCTCCTTTTATCCTGAAAGAGATAAGTAGAGTATACACTTTTTTTATCCCCGTTGCAATACGTTTGACCAAAAAAATGGATGGGGATACCCCCATCCGAAAAAAGGAACTATTCCGGCAACGCCGCTCCGGGAGAAGCGTAAACACATACCCAGCTTCCGTTTTTGTTCTGTTGCATCACCACCCCCGTTGTGGCGCGGATCCAGCCAAGGTATTTCCCCGTGCCTGCGGTCTCAAGGTAGCCCGGAGAGTAGGTTTCCGGATCCTGGGGCAGAACGTGGAAGGATACCCAGCATATGGCGCTTTTGCCATCGGCGCTTATCTCGCCGATGGAGTAGCTGTAGATATCTATTTCAACGGTCTTGCCCGTGAACATATCGGTCTTGCCGGGGTCGTAGGAAAGGCGGATGACCTCCTCCAGCCTGCCGTTTTCGTGCATTCCCGAGGCAACGGAGGCAAGGTGCTCCCTCAGCGATGCCCGGGAAAGTTCAGCTCCGGTGAGAGTGGCTCCTGCGGAAAAAAGAAGCATCAAAACCGCCAGCAGGGCGGCTAAAAGCTTCGTGCGGGGTTTTTTTGCAAGGCTAACGATCCGCCGCTTCAGATTCAGCCCGGGGCGGTTCAGCGCCGTTGCGGAGACGAGGGGAGAAAGGCTTTTGTCCGTGGACATTCCGATAAGGGTCTTTCCGTAATTCCAGCGGGCATCTTCCCCAAGACGGCGTACCGTGCCCTCGTCACAGGCCATCTCCGCATCCTCGGCGGAAAGCGCCGCTCCCAGCCACACCAGGGGGTTAAACCAGTGTACGCAGATGCAAAGACATCTCAGCGCAGACCAGATATGATCCCCGTGAAGAAAGTGGGTCTGCTCGTGGACGAGAGTGTGGGTGAAAAACCCGGGATCTTCTGCCCGGGGAGAGGGAACGTAGATCTTCGGACGAATAAAGCCGAAAAGACAGGGAGAGCTGACCCCGGCGGTCTCATAAACGGGAATAATACAGCCCTCCACCAAAACGGGTCTTCGGTCGCGTTTGAGCCCGCGTGAGAATCTGAGGTTTGAATATGCAAAGATTCCGGCGGTGATCACGCTTCCCGTTGCCCAGAGAACGGCGAAAACGGCCTTTGCCCCGGGCTTGTTTTGGGTCTCCGGCGCCGGAGCGGGAGCGGGGAGCGCCTCCGGGGAAAGCTCAGCTTCTCCAAGGACGTATTCGGTCTGCTTTTCGGGGACGAGGTTCAAAACGCTTAGCCGGCTTTGAAAAAGATTAAAGGGCAAAAGCAGCCGGATCAGAACTATTGCCCACACGCAGTAGATAAGCCGTGGGTCGATCCTTTTGCGAAAGACAGCCCGAAGGGCTGTTACTGCCAAAATCAGCAGAGAGGAGGTTATTATCCAGTTGAGCATTTTGTTTCTCCTTTTGTCTGGGGGAAAGGAGACTCAGCGGTTCATGCTTTCCTCTTCGGCGCGGCGAAGAATTTCGTAAAGCTCCGCGATCTCTTCCCCGGTTAGATTTTGTTTTTGGGTGACAGCGCTGAGCATCATACTCACACTGCCCTTGTAGACTCTGTCTAAAATGCTTTCCGTCTCGGCCAAAAGGGCATCGTCCCGGCGGATAAGGGGGGAGTAAAGTGTGACTGCGCCGGAATCGTCGGCGAGGATATAGCCCTTTTCGGTCATGCGGCGTATCATTGTGAGAGAGGTGCTCCTGCTCCAGGAGACCCTTGCTTCAAGATATTTCGAGATCTCTCTTCCGGTGAGAGGCGAGCGCTCCCAGAGGCTCTCCATAAGATACCATTCTGCCGGGGTAAGAGATATTGCTCCGTTTTTCAAGTTTATCACTCCAGTAAAGAATTCTTGATTTTATTGTACAATATTCATCTGCTTTTTTCAAGCTCCGCGGTGACGAACAGGTCCTTTTGGGAGGAGAGATAGAAAATACAGCTTCCGTTTTCCGTTTTTCCCCCAAGGCGGGACGTGGCAAGGTTGAAATAGGTCTTCGTTCCGGGAAGCTCCCTGGAGGAAAGAGTCGCTTCTTCCGTTTTCGTGCCGTCGGGGCTTATGCGGAACACGGTGGCCTCAAAGCTCAGCTCGGGGGAGTCCTGCATTGTGACGAGAAAAACGTCCCCCTCCGGGTGGGAAAAGCAGGCAAAGGGATAGGCCTTTGAAAAGACGGTTCCGCTGAAGATCGCCTTTCCGTCTTTTAGAATGGTGTGGGCGATCTGGTCGGTGTCTGTAAGGCAGAAAACGTGAAGACCGCCATCATTGTCCAGGGCAACGTCAAAAAATCCCGTGTTCGGAACGGCGTTATCCAGGATCACCTCCGGGTCGCTGACCCTTTGTTCCGCAGTTCCCGGAGACGAAACGGAAAACCAGACCAGCGTTCCCTCGTGTTCCAGAACCACGTGGGCATTCCCGGGGGAGGAAAAGACCATGTATCCCCGGGAGGCGGGATAGGCCCTGTTGCAGAATTCCTGCTCGTTCACTGTGCCGGAGGCCACGTCAAGGGTGATGATGAGCGTATTTTCGTCCAGCCCTGCCTGGGAGGCAATGAGGTAGACTTTTCCCTCTGCCCCCGACGCCGGGTCTGCGCCGACTGTGTATTTCCGCAGGGCGTAGCCGGTTTTGGGATGCCTGACCTCGTGAAACTCCCCGGTGACCTCGTCGTAGATCCCAAAGACGAGGCCGAACTCCTCGGGAGACAGGGCGATAAGCTTTCCCCTTTGGTTCGAGCACAGGGCAAGATCCGGCATTTTGCCGCAGGTCTTTCCGCCGAACACCGGCACCCAGCCATCTTCGGTGTGTCTGAGCACGGTATAGTTCTCCGGCAGACCCAGGCCGGAGGAGCCGTTCCGGCGCATTCCGTCGGTCTGGATGATATAGGTTCCGTAGTCCGTGATGATAACGCCGTTGCTTCCACCAAGGGCGGAGTAAAGAGGTGCGTCTGTGCTTTCGTCAGCGGCAATGCGGAAGGCCTCGGTGCGCCCAAGGGAAAATCCGGAACCGGCGCATCCGCCAAGCATCACGAGAATGAGCGGCAGAATCAGACATAGCAGTTTCTTTTTCACGGGGAGCACTCCTTTCGTCAGTTGATGAGTATTTCTGCGGTGACGAATTCCCGGCGGTCTTCCGCAAGATAGACTATCCACAGGCTGTCCTCCGGGTTAGAGCCCACGGTGGAGGAGATGCCGTGGTGGTAATTCACGTTGGGAACGCCGGGAAGGTCGAAATACAGCTCCTCCGTCCACCTTCCGTCCTCTGAGCGGCAGATGACTCCTTCGGTGGTTCCCGGGGACATGGAGACAAAATACACCCTCCCGTCCGGAGCGGTAAAGGCGCTTGCGGAGACCGCAAATTCCGGAAGGGGATATTCGCTGACTACGCCGTCGGGGGTCACGGCGAGACAGCGGAGAGCGCCTTCGGTGTAACAGAAAACGTGGAGAAGCCCGTTCCCGTCCTGAGCCGCAGAAACGAAATATATCTTGCCGGCCTCGGACTTAATCTCCACAGGGTCGCTCACCGTGAGCTCCTCTGACAGGGCATAGTACCAAAGCTTTCCGTTTTCGTCGTCTCCGATAATGGCGTGACCGCGGGAGCTTCCGTCAAAGATCAGCGCCCCGGGAGCTCCGGGAAAATGCTCTTTGCAAAAGGTCTGGGCGGATATCTCCCGGGAGGCAACGTCAAAGGAGAGGAGCACGGTCTCTCTGTCGAAGGTCTTGTGGGTGGCGATGGCAAAAACAGTTCCGGCTTCGCCCCGGTTGGGTTCGATCCCGCAGATATAGTCGTTGTAGTGGGAGCCGATGCGGTGGAGAGTCTGGGTGAACTCGCCGGTGGCCTCGTCAAACAGCCCAAAGGAGATGCCCTTGTCGGTGAGGGACGTTACGATAAGCGCGCCCTTTTCGTTGCTGCAAAGGCGAAGAGTGTTCATGCGAAGGGTGTTTCCGTTTTCTGCCACGCTCTTCCACTGGCCGTCTTCAAGGCGCATAAGCCGGTATTTTACGTTTGCGGGAGAGTTGAGGTTTATTCCGTGGGAAAAAACCCCGTAGGTACCGAGTTTCGTGGTGATGAGGGTGTGTGAAATGGGCTCAGAGGGGTAGAGGGCGTCACTTTCGGGGGACGGGGAAAATGCCATCACCTGCCCCGTGGAAAACTCAAGGTCACCCCCGGAGCATCCGCAGAGAGCCAAAAGACACAGAAGAGTCAAAAGAAAGAGTATCAGCTTTTTCATTGTATCCTCCCTTGGGTGTAAGATAAGATCATTTCAGCCTTTTCAGGCGGGAACGCGCCAGAAGGTAGCCTCCGGCAAGAAGCCCGACACCGATGAGGCAGACTGTGAGGTAGCCCGTCCACGCCCTTTGGGCGTTGTATTCTCCCCAAACCGAAAGCCCGCGGCATATATCCTCAACGGTGTTTCCGGTGTAGCCGAAAAAGAATGAGGTGGTACGCTCGGGTAGGAAAAAGACGGTGGTTTTGTACCAAAAGCCCATGGCGCCCTGTTGGGAAAAGGCGTGGACGGCGTAGCGGTAGGCCGTGCAGGTAAGCAGACCTGCCGCAGGAGATCTGAAAACCATGGTGAAGAAAAATGCAAGGCCGCTGTAGGTGAGAAAGCCTGCCAGGCCTATCCGAAGGCACTGGATCAAAAGCCGGAAAAAGGTGTTTGCATCCAAAATTTCAAAAAATCCGTAGTCGGTCTTTTTGAAAACGCTGAAGGTGAAATAGACCGCCGAGATGGCAAGGGAAAAGGTAAAGCAGAGCAGAGCGTAGGCTATCAGCTTTCCGAAAAACCATTTGTGGGCGGGAAGCCTGCTTGCGGCCAAAAGCTCGGCGTTGTTGGTGGAAAAATCCTCAATGCAGTCCCATGAGATGACGATCCCGCAGAAAAAGTGCATTACGTAGGCGTAGGGAAAATAGGCCGCGCTGAAGCCCAGATCGTTCCGCTTTTCTGCCAGCATATCTGCTGTGAAGCCGGTTATCTCTACGGTAACGTCCAGAGCGTTCAGCACCATCAGAACCGATCCCAGCATTGCCGCCGCGAATACCGCCCGGCGCAGAGAGGACAGCACCGTGTTTGAAAATATCTTTGCCGTCACGTTTTTTCTCCTTTCTCAAAAGCTCTGTTTGCGCTCTCTGAAATACAGCACCGTCCACGCCGCGGCCAAAAGCAAAAGGGAAACACCTGCCAGAACCCCCTTGCCCGTATAGAACAGCCTGCCGGAGAGGATGTCCATTGTGCCGAACACCTGAAAGATCCGGAGCGAGCCCACGGGGCTGAAATTGTTTTTCAGCAGATAGAGCAGAGCGCCGCAAACCAGTGGCGCGGAGACGTTTCCGGGAATAATGCTTCGTAAGGCCAGCGTCAGCGCCGAAACCGAGAAGCAGAGGGAAAGGACGAAAACGGAAAAGCGAAGGGCGGAGATGCCGTTAAGCAGAAGAAAGGTTGCCGACAGGGGCAGGCAGAACCCGAGAAACACCGCCCAGAACCGCGCCATGCGGATATTTGCCGAGGGCATCGGTGCGGCGGCAAACAGCTCGTTTTCGCTTTCGGAACGGAAGACGAAAAAGCAGACCAGTACGGGGAGAAGTATCATGTTCTCCTCGATCTGACGGGGCTCAAGCCCGTAAAACCTGCTTACCGTGAGAGAAAGGACAAAGGCAAAGGGGGCAAGGAGGAGACCGAATATCAGCTCACGGAGGAATATCCGCATGATCCCGTCCCCCCTTTACTGTCGGCGTATGCCCCCGAGGGTGCATACGTAGGCGTCCTCAAGCCCCGGTGTGACGGGCAGGCTGCCGGGAAGAATGGGCTCGTCGCACACGTAGCGCACGCGGGGGCGGCCGGAAACGTAGGTTATGCCGGTGATCGTCGCCGGGGCTTTCAGCTTTTCCTCCGTGCCCGGAGAAAGCTCTGCCTCGAAGGTTCGGTTGGAAAGTGTGGAGAGCAGGGCGGTAACGTCTCCGGTATAGATGAGCCTGCCCTTTTCCAGAATTGCAATGCTGGGGCAGAGGTTTTCAATGTCCCGGATGATGTGGGTGGAAAAGACAACGGTCTTTTCCCTGCCCATTTTTGAGAGCAGGTTGAGAAAATACAGCCTCTCCTCCGGGTCGAGACCTGCCGTGGGCTCGTCGATTATAAGAAGCTCCGGGTCGCTAAGAAGTGCCTGGGCAATACCGGCACGGCGGAGCATGCCTCCGGAATATTTTGAGAGCCGCTTTTTGCCCTCGTGCTCCAGCCCCACGGCGGAAATACAGCGTGCAATTTCGGACTTTTTCTGATAAGGGTCGGTGATGCCCTTTATAACGCAGGAATAGTCCAGAAACTCTGTCAGGCTGAGATAGGGCATCAGCCGTGTGTTCTGGGGCAGATAGCCCAGTTTTTTGCGAAAGGCGGGAAAATCGGCGGAGACGGGCTTTCCGTCGGCGAGTATGCGCCCGTTTGTGGGGTCGCAGACCGTTGCCATGATACGCATGAGCGTGGTCTTTCCGGCTCCGTTCCTGCCGATAAGGCCGAAGATCCCGCCGGGTATGGAAAAGCTGACGTCACAGAGTGCCGTGACCCTTTTGCCAAATTTCATGGTGATATGCTCTGCTGTGAGATTCACGGGGTCGCGCTCCTTTCCTGTAATTGTGTTTACATTGTCAACAGTATTATAACACGGACTGTTTACAATGTCAACACAAGGTGGGAGAAAAAGAGAAAAAATTTTCGATCCCCGGAAGGGATTTTTTTATTTGACATTATACCGCTCTTGGGGGTATAATATAGACAGAAAAAACTCTAAAACGGAGGACAAATACTTATGGAAGTACTTCCCATCATTCTCACCATTCTGGGCAGCATTGTTTACATCTGCATTTTTGCCGTTGTCTTTGCCGTCGTTGTGGCCGTCAGCGTTATCGCCGCTAAGAAGCTTTGCGAAGACAAGGGTCTTGGCAAGAACATGATGTGGGTCGGCCTGCTTGGCTGGCTGGGTCTTGTTATCCTCTGCTTTATGAAGCCCAAGGCAGAAGCGCCCGTCTGTGAGGAGCCTGCCTGCGAAGAGGCTGTCTGCGTTACAGAGGAATAAAAGCTTATGAAAACGAAGACTAAAAAGGTCTTTCGCCACACCGCCGCGTTTGTTTTGTGCGCGGCGGTGTTTGCGACTTTTGCATTTTGCTGTTTCGGCGCAGATGCCGCGGCCTCGGGCATAGATTGGGGCAACGGCGTTACCACAGCCGTGGTGCTGGAGTGGGCGGCCTATATCGGCGGCTGTCTGGCGGCCATATTCGTTCTGGCCTTTGCCGCGGTGGTTTTCGTGCTGGAAAAGAAGGAATAGAAGAAAAGGAATTTTACTGATATGGACAAGATGTTCCAGGGAATGAATCTGTCGATGATGACGGATTTTTATGAGTTTACCATGGCCAACGGTTTCTTTGACCACGGCATGAAGGACAGGATCGCATATTTCGACCTGTTTTACAGAAAAGTTCCGGACGGCGGCGGCTTTGCCATTGCGGCGGGACTTGAGCAGGCCGTGAGGTATCTTCAGGATCTCCACTTTTCTCCTGAGGATATTGCCTGCCTGAGAGAAAAGAATATCTTCTCCGGGGAGTTTTTGGCCTACCTTGAGAACTTTAAGTTTGAGTGTGACGTCTGGGCCGTTCCCGAGGGCACGCCCGTTTTCCCCGGCGAGCCCATTATGACCGTCCGCGGTCCCGCACCCCAGGCTCAGCTTGTGGAGACCATGCTTCTGGCCACCATTAACCACCAGTCCCTCATCGCAACGAAGGCCTCCCGTATTTCCCGCGCCGCAAAGGGTCGCGCCGTTATGGAGTTTGGCGCCCGCCGTGCCCACGGTTATGCAGGTGCCCTCTACGGCGCAAGAGCCGCCTACATCGGCGGATGTCCCGTCACCTCAAACACTCTGGCAGACCGTCTTTTCGGCATCCCCGCAGTGGGCACCATGGCACACTCCTGGATCCAGATGTTCGATACGGAATACGATGCCTTCCTTGCCTACGCAAAGACCTATCCCCAGAGCTGCACCCTGCTTTTGGACACCTACGACGTTCTGGGAAGCGGCCTTCCCAACGCCATCCGTGTGTTCCGTGAGGTTCTGGATCCCCTTGGAGTCCGCCCTGCGGGCGTCCGCATAGACTCCGGCGACATCACCTATCTCACCCGAAAGATACGCAAAACTCTGGACGAGGCCGGCTATCCCGACTGTAAGATCGTGGTCTCAAACTCTCTGGACGAGTATATCATCCGCGATATGCTTCTCCAGGGCGCCCCTGTGGACACCTTTGGCGTGGGCGAGCGGCTTATCACCTCTAAGAGCGAGCCCGTCTTCGGCGGCGTTTACAAGCTATGCGCCGTGGAGGACGAAGATGGCAACCTTATCCCCAGAATTAAAATCTCCGAAAACGTCGCAAAGATAACCACCCCCCACTTCAA
Source organism: Oscillospiraceae bacterium (assembly GCA_015067715.1). Taxonomy (GTDB): domain Bacteria; phylum Bacillota; class Clostridia; order Oscillospirales; family QAMX01; genus SIG499. The sequence goes on from SVLY01000005.1 coordinate 52,401, forward strand.
AAAGCTGTGGCGCTTCTACGAGCGCTCCACAGGCAAGGCCATCGCGGACGTTCTCTCCCTCCACGACGAGGTCATCGACGATTCCAAGCCCTTCCTGCTCTTCCACCCGGACTATACCTGGAAGACGAAGCAGGTTGAAGACTTTGAGGCAGTTCCCCTTATGGTGCGCATTTTCGATAAGGGTCAGCTGGTCTACGATCTGCCCCCTCTGGACGAGGTCAAGCGCTACTGCGACGAGTCTGTGGACAGGCTTTGGGACGAGGTCAAGCGTTTTGAAAACCCCCACGGCTACTACGTTGACCTGACACAGAAGCTTTGGGACATCAAGCATGAAATGCTCAAGGGTAAAAAATAATGAACATAGACTTTTTCAACTCTGTTAAGGTCCTTTCCGGAAAGGACTGTTTTAAAAACTACGCCGACTTTGGCCGCTGGGGCAAAAAGGCCGTTATCGTCTGCGGAAAGCGCTCGGCGCGGCTCTGCGGAGCGCTGGACCATGCAATCGCCGGACTTACCGGGTGCGGTGTGGAATATCTTATCTTCGACCGTGTCGAGCCCAACCCCCTGGTCTCCACCTGCCACGAGGGCGGACGCATCGCCCGGGAAGCCGGAGCGGACTTTGTTATCGGCATCGGCGGCGGAAGCCCCCTTGATGCGGCCAAGGCTGTTGCGGCCTTTGCCGCCAACCCGGACTTCGAGCCCGAGGATATCTATACAAAGCCCCGCAAGCCCGCTCTGCCCCTGCTGGCAGTGAACACCACCGCGGGCACCGGGAGCGAGGTCACGCCCTATTCCATAATGACCGTTCCCAGCCTTGAGAACAAAAAATCCTTCGCCGGGGACGATCTTTACGCCAAGGTGGCCTTCCTCGACCCCGCCTATACACTCAGCCTTCCCCTTGACCAGACCTACGCCACGGCGGTGGACGCGCTCTGTCACGCCGTTGAGGGCTATTTTATGAAAAAGGCCAACCCCGTATCCGACGCTCTGGCGGAAAAGTGTATTCCCATGCTCTGCGAGGGCATGAGAAGAGTTCTTGCCGGAGATCTGGGCTTTGACACACGGGAGCTTCTGCTCTACGCCTCGTCCATGGCGGGCATGGTCATCTCCCGTACGGGCACGGGCTTCGTTCACTCCACGGGCTATATGCTCACCTATTACCACGGTCTTTCCCACGGTCACGCCAACGCCTATTTCCTGGCAGACTTCGTGGGCTTCATGTCCCGTGAGAATCCCATCAGAGCCGAAAAGGTCTTTGCCCTCTGCGGAGTTAAGGATTCGGAAGAGCTTTGGCGCTTCCTTGGAGCCTGCCCTGCAATGCCCCTCGGCCATGTGTTCGATGCTGACCTTGCGGACAAATACGCCGCACGTACCATCACCGTCAAGAACGTGGGCAACGCCGTTTCGGTCATAACCGAGCCCGAGCTCAGGGATATCCTCCGGAAGAGATGCGTATGAAAAGGGTTCTCTGTATCGGCGAGGTCCTTTGGGATATTATCGGCGGTGAGAAATACCTTGGCGGTGCGCCATTAAATGCCGGAGCAAACCTTGCGGCCATGGGCGCGAAGGCATATATGGTCTCCTGCCTTGGCAGAGACGGGCTTGGCGCCCTTGCGGCGGAAAAAATGAAGCAGGCCGGAATGGATATCTCCCTTGTGACCTTTTCGGACAGTCTGCCCACGGGAACGGCCATCGTCCACCCGGAGCTGGACGGGAACGAGCGCTTTGAGCTTCCATGTCCCGTGGCATACGACGCCATCGTTCCGGGAGCACTTCCGGATTTTTATCCGGACGGCCTTGTTTTCGGCTCTCTTGGGGCTTACCGCAGCGAGAGCGTGAAAAGCACGGTCCTCGCCGCCCTGGAGGCATACCCCAATGCCGTCAGCCTTTACGACGTCAACCTCAGAAAGACCTATTTCGACAGAGAACTCATCTCTGCTCTTGCATCCCGCTCTACGGTAATGAAGCTCAACGACGGTGAGGTCGAAATTCTTTCCCCCATGCTTTTCGGCAGAGAGCTGGATATCCGGGGCTTTGCCCAAAGCGCCATTGCAGAATACGGCTGCGAATACGTTGTGGTCACAAAGGGGGAGAAGGGCGCAGAAATGTTCTGGAAGGACGGATGCGCCGCCGCCGGCGGTGTGGACACTCCCGTTGTGGACACAGTCGGCGCCGGAGATGCATTTTCTGCCGGAGTGCTTTTTGGACTTATGAACGGCGCATCTCCCAAAGAGGCGCTTGACCTTGGAAACCGGAGCGGTGCGGCATGCGTTGCCCACGCCGGAGCATTTCCCGTAAAATAAAACCACCGGAGGGAAAAACAAGCTATGAAGCTTTTTCTCGTGCGCCACGGCGACCCGAACTACGCCGACGATTGTCTTACGCCCCTTGGCCATCTTCAGGCCCGTGCCGCCGCGGAGCGGCTCGCCGGGGAGGGCATTGAAAAGATCTATTCCTCCTCCTGCGGCAGAGCAGTGGAGACGGCAGAGTATACCGCCCGTGCTCTTGGCATCCCGGAGGTGGAACAGCTGGATTTTATGCGTGAGATATCCTGGGGAGCAAGGTACGGAGAGGAGCTTTATTCCCACGGCCACCCCTGGGACGTTTCGGATAAAATGGCCGCAGAAAACAGGGACTTTATGGACCCGGACTGGCGGGACGGCGAGTATTTTGCCAACAACTATATCATGGATCACTACGATTCCATGATTCCCTGTATCGACGCTCTGCTCGCAGGGCTGGGAGTCGTCCGGGAAGGGCTGTATTACCGGGTGAAAAACTGCCCCTACACGGCTGTGGCGCTTTTCAGCCACGGCGGCTCTTCCTCCGTTTTGCTCTCCCGTGTGTTCAATTTGCCCCTGCCATTCGTAACCTCCGCCATTTGCCCGGAGTGCACCGCGATCACAGTGGTCACCTTTGCCGAGGGTAAGGAAACCACCGTTGCCCCGAGGTTTGAGATAATGAACGATGCCCGCCATATCCGGGGAATTAGCGAAAAAAACGTCTTCGGCCGCTGAAAACCGCGAATCCGCAAAAAACGACTTGACAAAACCCGGCGCTTGTATTAAAATATTCGGGTATGATATGCCCCGGTAGCTCAGGGGATAGAGCATTCGCCTCCTAAGCGAAGGGTCGGACGTTCGATTCGTCTTCGGGGTGTGTTAAAACAAAAGAAGCGCTTCTGCCACAAAGAGCAGGAGCGCTTCTTTTTGTCTTGAAATTTGTCCTGATCATTTTTTTTTGAACGGTCTGTACATCATTTTGGAGCATAGAACGTGTTTTTGCCTGCGCCGTGTTTGGAAATATAGCCATCTGCAACCAGCTTCTTTAAGTGGCGCTCCACTGTGGAGGCGCTAAGGCTGGGGCACAGCTCCAGGATTTCCTTCTTAGTGAACTTGCCCAGTTTGTTTTCAATGGCGTTTTTCACGGTATCAAGAGATGTGGGACTGACGATCCGGATGCGATCGTCGAAGTCGCGGTATGCGGCGATGATGGTGCTCAGCAGATATTTGACGAACGAAGTGGGATCGTCCTGCTGCTCGTGCCAGCCGACCTGTGAATCCTCCAGCGCTGCATAGTAGGCATCCTTGTTCTTTGCGATCTTAGCTTCCAGCGAGATATACTTACCGACCTCATAGCCTGCGCGGTACAGCAGCAGGGTCGTAAGCAGACGGGACATTCTGCCGTTGCCGTCAAGGAAGGGGTGGACGCAAAGGAAGTCGTGAATAAACACGGGGATGATCAGCAGCGGATCCACTTTGCCTTCGCCAATGGCACGGTTATATTCGTCGCAGATCACCTGCATGGCTTCCGGCGTTTCATAAGGCGCCATGGGGGTGAACAGGGTGAAGCGTTTGCCTGCTTCATCGGTGGCGCTGATATAGTTCTGTACATTTTTGAAACTACCACCGAAGCCGGAATCGGTATGGCTGAGCAATATCCTGTGAAGCTGCAGAATGTAATTCGGTGTCAGCGGAATATAATCGAAGTTTTCATGTATGATGTTCAGCGCGTCGCGGTAACCGGCGATCTCTTTCTCGTCACGGTTACGGGGCGCTGTGCGCTCGCTCATAAGCTGGCGCAAACGGGTCTCCGTTGTGCGTATTCCTTCGATGGAGTTGGATGCCTCGGTGCTCTGTACCTTGGCGATCTCAACCAACCGCTCAAGCTCTTGCGGCTTCTGCTCTATATATACGGAATGTCTTCCTTTGTACTCATGAATGAGAGACAGGAAGTTAATGACCTCGTTATCCCACGTCCGGTTTTCCAGACCCGTATAATCAAAACAGCGCATCTCGTCACCTCCATAATCTATTCTCGTCAATTATATCATCTTTGACGAGAAAAATCAATGGGTGAAGAGAAACTTGCAAAAGTTCTGCTCCACCTAAAGCTGCAAATTACCTTTATCTTCATCATAATATCATATATTTTATTTTTGATAAAGGTTTTTTTATTGTAATTTTTGACCATTCCATGCGTTGGAGTGGACAGTTTTGTAATGAGGTTACCCGCTCTGTTCGTGTAATGGTGCCACGCGTTCAGGACTGGCTGCGAAATCTGCGAAAGCTATGGAAAACAGCTTGGTTTTGACCCTAAAACCCCGAAAAATACGGATCTTACGCAAGAAACGGATATTGCAGATCCCTTCAAGGGGGATAAGTCTGGCCTCCTAAGCGGAACGCTCCCGGTTCGAATCCGGGCAAGCGCGCCGAAAAGTGCCGAAAACACTACGTTTTCAGGGCTTTTACTTTTCTTCGCTCACTTATTTTCTTAAGTGAGTATTTTATTTTGGAGAGTAGAATAAACTCAAACTTTTAACATATCCCAATTAGCAGGAATTTAGCAGAAAATCGGCGTTTTGCTAATCGGTTTTTCAGCAAAATCCTGCTAATTTGCGCAGGCGTATGCTCCATCCATAGACTTTTGCATAAATTATGCTATTATCGTTTTATCTATGTTATAATATTACGTGAAAAAATAAAGTAAAAATTGAACCTTTTGATGCCGGCTCCCGTCTATATAAGTGAAACCGGTTTTAATCACTCATAAAAAAAAGGAGGTGATGATGTGGATGAGTTTGAGAGATTGCTGGAAGCAGAACGTGTTTCTGTGGAACGGTTTGTGAGATTTCGGATGAGTTCTAAAGCGGATGCAGACGATGTGCTGCAGGAGATATTCCTTACAGCGTATCAGAAGTTTCCTCAGCTGAAGAATAAGGACTCATTCAAAGCGTGGATCATTAGCATCGCAAGAAACAAATGCAATGATTATTTCAGAAAGAAAGCGACTCAGTACGAAATTCCAATTGATGAGTTGACAGAAAAGGAACTATCAGACGGTAGACATGGTGTTTCCGTAGTTAATACTGTAAGAGAAACGTTGAGTTTGCTCGGTGATAAGGATAAGCAGATCCTTTACCTTTACTTCTGGAAAGAGATGCCGCAGTCAGAAATCGCAAAACAACTGAACATCCCTATTGGGACTGTAAAAAGCAGACTTCATACAGCAAAACAAAACTTCAAAAATAAGTATCCATATCGCACCGATGTATCGAAAGGAGAACTCTATATGAAAAAGTTGCCTGAATTTATTCCCGAATATAAAATCGAAGCGAGTACCGAAGCTCCCTTTGCAGTCAAATGGGAAGAACTTATGGGATGGTTCTTGGTTCCTAAGCTCGGTGAAAAGTTGTCTTGGGGTATGTACGATATCCCGTCCCGTAAGTGCAGCCATATTTACGATATGCAAGTTTCCGGCAAAGCAAAGGTTCACGGTATTGAGGGCGTAGAGCTAACCGCAAGAGAAGCATCATACTCAGATAAGAACGATGTGATCAATCGTACCTTTGTGGCCCAACTGACAGATACACATTGCCGCTATCTGGCAACACTCAGAAATGACGGCGATGTTCGCAATTATATTACATTCCTCGATGGGGATGAATTTCTGCCTAACTGGGGATTTGGCGAAGATAATTGTGGCAATGAAACTAATCTGGCAGTCAAGGGTGATATCCAGAGAACGGATACAGTTGTTACAAGCGCCAACAAAGATTTTCTGTTGGACATTGTAGGCCGTTACACCGTTACGATTGGCGGAAAGAGCTATGACACTGTCTGTGTTATGGACATCGAAACCTATAATTGCGGTGTTGTATCGGAGCAGTTCCTGGATAAAAACGGAAAGACGATTCTTTGGCGCAGATTTAATCGTGATGATTGGGCTATTGATCGCTATAAGAAGCCGTGGAGTGAGCAGCTACCGGAGAACGACAGACTTACCGTAAACGGTACGACCTATGTTCACTGGTACGATTGTATCACCGATTATATTCTATGACAGAATAAACATTAACATGGTACGACATTAGTAAACACGATTTACGCTTATTATCGCCACCCTAAAATCACGCCTTCTGCTAATTGCTTGCTAATCAAATACAGTAAAACAACATAAAATCAACGGTAACGGCGTAACAGAAGATGATACTTTAACCTTTAAAATCTCCTGACAGCAGGGGATTTTTAGGTATCGCAAGGGATGCCGTTATCGTTTCCCTCGGTATCTCCTAAGCGAAGGGTCGGACGTTCGATTCGTCTTCGGGGTGTAGAGTCATAAAAAAGGAACAGGTCAGATCTGACCTGTTCCTTTTTTATATTTTGTTTTCTGTTATCTCCGTCCTGTATTCAGTCGATAACGGTATAGCTCAGCATTTCGTAGTGGAGTTTTGTGCCGAGGTCTGCTCCCGGAGGGAGAAGGGCAAGGGCGATGAAGACGTCGCCGGAGTTGTCGTCGGGGGTGAGGTAAGCGTATTCGCCTTCGATCCTGGTTACGGTATAGTCTTTGGGTTCCATTTTTTCAGATCTCCTTTTTTTAGTTTGACTGGGTGAGAACGGTCTCCCACTTTGCCGTGGGAGGCCAGCCCTCGGTGTTGAAGCAATCTCTGATGCAGGCGGAGTAGAAGGCCAGCTTTTCGGCCAGCCCCGGCTTTTCCGCGAAGATATAGCTGTTTTGGATCATGGCTTCCTCCATGAGGGTGGCGCGGTCCTCGGTGGGGTAGCGGCGGGAGTAGGGCTTAACGAACCATGCGTCGTAGGCCGGATCGTAAATGTCGACGGAGGTCTCGCCGTAGGTGTAGGCAAATTCAAAGCCCTCGGGCTGGTGGGAAAGCCATGCCTCCTCGCTGAAAAGGGCGTTTTCTGTGTAATAGCTGTTCCATTCCAGCTTGCGGTCGATAATGTGGGCAAATTCGTGGTAGACGGTACCCTCGTAGACGGTCTCGGTCTCCATGACCACAAGGTATCTGTCCGTGCCCTCGTGGGCAAAGGCGGAGTAGGACTCGGAATAGAGGCCGGTATCCTTGGGGAGAAGCTCGGTGACTATCTCCACCCTTATGCACTCAATGCTTCCGTAGGAGAGCTGGGCAAGGAACCCGTCCGGATAGGCGGAAAAGGCCGACTCCAGAGTGTCAAGGGCTTTTGTTATCTCAATGGGGTCGTCCTGACGGCTGGCGGTGAAATCCACGTAGTCAAGGGCGCACTTGTCGGAGATCATTATCTCGATGCCGTAGCGAAGGCTCATCTCGTGGGCCCGCTCGTAAAGCGCCCGCTCTGCGGCAGTACCGATGGGGTCGTCCTCGGTATAGGGGACGAGCTCAAGATCTTCGTGCTCAAGGGGTGCGGAGATATCCCAGAAAACGAGTCTGGCGCCCTGGGGAGTGTTGTCCGTGAGGAAATAGCCGTTCCAGAATTCGCTCCACAAAAGATCCATTCCCACGTAGGCTTCGTCGTTTTGGGGCAGACGGCAGGTGGAGATATAGCTTCCGTAGGGATCGTAAAGATCCAGCTCCCGCATGGCGTTGTCCCACGTGGCAAGCCTGCCCGAGTGGGTGAGGAGTTTAAGGGCGTTTTCCGACCAGTAGGCGGTGCATTTTTCCTCCGGGGTCACGTAATAATAGTTTCCCCAGCCCTGTCCGCTTCCGATAAGCCACGTTCCGTCGTGACAGGTGGCAGAGATCACGTCGCCGCTTACCGGAATGGAGCGGAAAAGCCCTGTGGCAAGGTCTATATTAACTCCTGTGTAGCGCAGAGTTTCGGGGTCGATATAGGAAAGGCTGAGCTGGTCGGGAAGTTCCGTTGCAACGTAGAGGTTTTTTGCTCCGGGGATAAGCTCCTCTGAGGTGCCCATTTGCAGGTCAAACAGGGTAAGCCCGGTGTCCCAGTCCACGGAGTAGACCAGAGTCAGATCGGGGCTTAAGTACCAGGAGCCGTTTGACGGGGGCAGGTCGAATTCTCTTCTGAGGTTCAGCTCCCCGTCATAGATCATCACCTTGCCCTCAAAGGGCATACACACGCCGATCTCGCCGTCCCCTGTGCGGACCATGCAAAAGTCGCTGTCCAGCCGAAGGCTTGCAAGCTCGCCTCCGTCGTAAAGGGAGATGACGGAGATCAGAGTAAAATAGCGCTCCCCGTCGAAGATAACGGAATGGGCAAGCAGATCCTCTCCGAAAAGGGAGATCCGGGGGGAATTGTGTTTTTCCAAAGCGGCGCAGGGAACGTAGAAGGAATTGCCGAGGCTTCCCGCAGGGGTGATATCTGAAAGCAGGGACGGGGGAGGCGCCGTGGTGGTCGTCTGGGTGGTGGTCTCCGGGGGAGAAGTGACGGTTGTTTCGGTTGTGGTCTCAGGAGGTGCGGTCAGACTGCCCCAGACGGAGGGGATCGAGATCCACGTGTGGGCGGTGGTCTCTTCGGGGGAGGGCAAAAGCAGGCCGCAGCCGGAGAACAGCGCGCAGAGCAGTAAAGAAAGAGGTAAGAAAATGCCGATGATTTTTTTCATGGAAAAGCCCTCAAAGCATTATATCATTGAATAAATAACGAATATTGTTGTGCATACACCGCAATTATATCATATCGGAAGAGGGGAGTCAACAAAAGGTATGGCAGTTATGCCTATTGACTTATTTTGCCACGGGGTATATAATTACGCATAATCGCTCAAAAGCGCTGAAACAGCCTGTTTTTGTTTTGGCTTGATCTACAGAGAGAAGGTTTGTCAAATGGATTTCAGTTTTTCCGCCGCAACGGGCGTGCCGTTTATGATGCTCTGCCTCTTTGCCGTTGTCGCCGTGGGGTATCTTTTGGGACGGGTTACGGTCAAGGGTATTTCTCTTGGCACTGCAGGGGTCTTCATCGTGGCGCTGGTTTTCGGCTGTGTTTTCTACAAGGATCTTTCCGCCGCCCTCACCGTTGAGGGTCAGACCTTTGTGAAGGAAGCCCTTAAGATCGTGGAAAACATAGGGCTTATGTTCTTCGTCACCGCCGTTGGCTTTATTGCGGGCCCCGGCTTTGTGAGCAATTTCAAGAAAAACTTCAAGAGCTACGTGCTTTTGGGTCTGATCGTCATCGTTTCCGGTGCGCTGGCCTGTGTTGGGTGCATTTTCGTGGGACGCAACTTCACCGAGCTTTCCAACTCCGAGCTCACCGCCATGATGGCAGGCCTCTTCTCCGGAGCGCTCACCTCCACTCCCGCCTTCTCCGCCGCAAAGGACGCTGTTGCCGAGGGTCTTGACAGCATCGTCTCCACGGGCTACGGCATTTCCTATCTCTTCGGCGTTATCGGCGTTGTGCTTTTCGTTCAGCTCATTCCCAAGCTCCTCCGTGCGGACGTTGCCGCCGAGCGTGAAAAGATCACCGCCACCGACACCGGCAAAAAGCGCGTTTACACCGGCAAGCTTCTTGACATGGACGATTTCGGTCTCATGCCCCTTGCTCTTGCCATTCTCATCGGCGTTGCCGTGGGCAGCCTTAAGTTTGGCAACTTCTCTCTCACCACCACCGGCGGATGCCTGCTGGCAGGTCTTGTTTTCGGCCACTTCGGCCATATCGGCCCGGTCAACCTCATGCCCAAGGCCACGACGCTCAAGGTCATGCGTGAGCTGGGTCTGGTGTTCTTCCTCATGGGCGCCGGCATTTCCGGCGGCTCCAGGTTTATCGAGCTCTTCGAGGCCGTCTACTTCGTCTACGGTATTGTTATGACCGTCGTTCCCATGATCGTGGGCTTCATTGTTGCAAAATACGTCTTTAAGCTGCCCCTGTTCAACAACCTGGGCTCTCTCACCGGCGGCATGACCTCCACCCCCGCCCTTGGCACTCTTATCAATGTCACCGGCACTGAGGACGTTGCCTCTGCCTACGCCGCGACCTATCCCATCGCCCTTATCAGCGTAGTGCTCTGCTCCCAGTTCATAATCATCCTGTTCTCCTGAGTTGGATCAAAACGGCAAGGACTCCCAAGATGCCTTGGGAGTCTCTTTTTTGTCTTGAAACACGGGGGGGATTTGTGGTATTATAAATTCACTTAAAGCCGTACACCGTAGGGGCGAACTGCGTTCGCCCGTTTGGCGTATCATCCCTGCTACCTTTCCCGTCGACATTGTGCCCAAGGAGACCTTTTCCGGACGCCCCGGGAGGGGCGTCCCTACATTTCAAAGAACCAGCAGCCCAAACCCGCCGAGCCACAGAAAAGAGAAGATTCGTATCATAACGAGTCTTCTCTTTCTTTTTGTCTTGAAACACGGGGGGATTTGTGGTATTATAAATTCACTTAAAGCGGATCGTTGAAAGGACGGGGAGATAAATGCACATAGTTGCCGCTTTGGATTCGTTCAAGGGGAGCATTTCCTCCCTTTCTGCGGGAAATGCCGTGAGATCAGCCGCCGCAAAGGTGTGGCCGGAGGCAAAGGTGACCGTGTGCCCCGTTGCAGACGGGGGCGAGGGCACGGTTGAGGCTCTTTGCACAGGTCTTGGAGGGCAGATGGTCTCCCAGGAGGTCACGGGACCCTGTTTTGAGCCCGTGACGGCAAAATACTGCATTCTCCCGGACGGTATCACCGCGGTGATCGAAATGGCCCAGGCTTCGGGTCTTCCCCTTGTGCCGGCGGAAAGGCGGAACCCCCTTCACACCACGACCTACGGAGTTGGCGAGCTGATACTGAACGCGGTCTCCCGGGGCTGTCGCAGGTTTATCGTTGGCATCGGCGGAAGCGCCACCAACGACGGGGGGATCGGAATGCTCAGCGCTTTGGGGTTTGAGTTTTTGACCGGCGAGGGGCTTCCCGTGCGCCCCACGGCATCTGGGCTTGGAGAGATAAGAAAAATTCTCCCGGGTAAGCTTGTCCCGGAGCTTGCAGAGTGCTCCTTCCGGGTGGCCTGCGACGTTAAAAATCCCCTTTGCGGAGAGCTTGGGTGCAGTGCGGTCTTTGCTCCCCAAAAGGGCGCGTCGCCGGAGGATATTGCAAAAATGGACGCCGACCTTGCAAACTACGCCCGCCTTGCCCAAAGCTTTACCGGAAAGACCGGTGTGGACACCGCCCATGGCGCCGGTGCGGCAGGGGGACTTGGGTTTGCATTTCTGAACTTTCTGAACGCAAGCCTTGAGCCCGGCATTGAGATAGTGCTTGACCAGACGGGGCTTGAGGAAAAAATAGCCTCTGCGGACCTTGTGATAACCGGCGAGGGGCGTCTGGACGGTCAGACAGCCATGGGCAAAGCCCCGGTGGGGATCGCAAGGCTGGCAAAGAAATATTCCAGACCCGTAATTGCCCTTGCGGGCGGGATCGCTCCCGGTGCGGAAGCCTGCAACGAGGCCGGAATAGACGCGTTTTTCCCCATCGTCCGGGGTGTTACCACACTGGAAGAGGCGCTGAAAGAGGAAAATGCGGAAAAAAACCTGGAGGCTGCAGCCGTCCAGGTCTTCAGACTTATCGACGTTTTCGGAAAGGATGCTCCATGGAGATAAACCATCAGAAATATATGGCCGCCGCTCTGAAGCTTGCCGCCAGAGCCGCCCGGGAGGGCGAGGTGCCCGTGGGGGCCGTGGTGGTTCGCCGGGGTGAGATAGTCGGCCGGGGATGGAACCGCCGGGAAAACGGAAAATGCGCCACAGCTCATGCGGAGCTTCGGGCGATAGAAAATGCCTGCAAGCGCCTTGGGGGCTGGAGGCTTTGGGAATGCGACCTCTACGTGACTTTGGAGCCCTGTCCCATGTGCGCCGGGGCGATAGTCAACTCCCGCATCCGCCGGGTGGTCTACGGAGCACGTGACCCAAAGGCAGGAGCTGTGGGGTCGGTGTTCAACCTCTTTGAATATCCGCTCAACCACCGCCCGGAGGTGGTCGAAGGCGTTATGGAAAAGGAGTGCTCCGACCTTTTGAAGGAGTTTTTTGCGCGGCTCCGGGAAAAGCGCTCAAAGAAGAATGCCGCTGTCGCCGCTGATCCAGCGGACGACACCGTCGGAAAGGTTTGAGCCGCAAACAAAGTCTGCGGCGGAAATGACCTCGGGCACGGCGTTTTCAACTGCCACTTTGACGTCCGCACCCTCGAAAAGGGGCAGGTCGTTGTAATTGTCCCCAAAGGCAACTATTCTGTCCGCGCCGCAAAGCCCGGCACTGCGGCGAATGGTTTTGGCCTTTGATGCCGAGGCGGAAAAGGCCTCGAAGACCCAGACGTCGTCGTAGTTCACCTCTCTGTAGAGAACCGTCTTCAGAGAGGTGTCTTTTTTTACGTCCTCGGCAAGGGCAGAAAGCTCTTCTCTGGGGCCAACGGCCGCAAGATAGATGGCGTTTTCGTTTTTGACCTCACCGTAGGAGCAAACTGTTTGCCAGGTCTTGTAGGGAGTTTTGTTCCGGGCTTCAACGAAGCCCCGGGTGAGCTCAGAGCCGTCGTCCCTGTAAAAGACCTTCAGCGCTCCGGAGGAGAGGGTGTAGATCATGGACGGCACCCTGTGACGGGAGGCACAGGAGAGGATATGGCCTCTGGTTTCGGCTGAGAGAGTCTCGGCGGAGATTATCTTTCTTTTGGCCATGTCGAAAAGCAAAACGCCGTTCATCATTGCCGCCGGGGCAAGCTCACCGGTTCCGGCGAGAATGTCCACAACGGTGGCGGGGGTTCGGGCGGTTGCCGCGGTGATCAGCAGGCCGTGGGAGGTGAATTTATTGAGCGCAGACCGGGAAAAGGGGCTTAAGACAGCTCCGGGACAAAGCAGGGTCCCGTCCAGGTCTGCGGCGTAAAGGGTCTTCATTTACGGAATCTCCTGTCAAAATATCTTCTGTAGAGAACGATGGCCTTGGAGAAGCACAGATCGTAGAGCAAAAACACGGCGTTGATAAGTATCACCGCCAAAGGGTAGACGAAGGGAATATCCGGCAGAGCAGGGCGCACGCCCAGCACCCCGGCAATATACCAGCACAGGTAGACCGCGGCGTTGAAGCAGGCAAGCTTCAGCAGATATTCCACCCAAACCCGGCGCACGCTTTCGCACCAGGCCTTGAAGATCGGGTAGTGACCGAAAAAGAAAACGTACATACAGGCAACGGACTTGTCGCTGACCAGCAAAAGTGAGAGTATTGAGACGGTGACGTACCCAAGGGCGGCGTATTTTATGCCGCATTCCATGAACATCACCGCCACGGCCAGTCCGGCAATTGCCGAAACGGAGGCAGAGACCGTGGGAATATAGGGGGCGAGGATCAAAAGCCCAAGGCTTACCGCGCAGAGCACGGAGGTGAGGGCAAGCTTTTTCGTGGAGTTTTTCATATCAGCAACAGGATATAAGGTCTCCGCCCAAAAGGTCACAGATACTGTCCGTGCACACGAGACAGGTGCATATACTGCAAAGACTGCCAAGTGCACCGGAGTCATCCCCCCGGCGTTCGCGGTAGACCTGACGTGAATTGTTAATACGGCTTGCCGCGGCGGCGTATTCCCGGTTGTGGGGGTCGTTTTCCGCGGCGGTGCGGAAATGCTCTGCGGCGCTGTCCATCCAGCCACGGCGGTAGTGTACCGAGCCCATGCAGAAATACCATTCGCCACCGCGGGCGCTTACGGGAATGGCGTTCAGAAGCTCTTCTGCCCGGTCGATGTTGCCAAGACTTATCTGGGTGCGTATGAAAGCGTAGTCGCTGCCGGCGTTTGTTTCGGAATAGCCGCCGGAATAGGCGCCGGCGGAGCCTGTCTTTCCGGCTTTGCGAAGCTCCTGCACCCGGTCGTAGGCGGCGTTTATCTCCTTCATCTTTTCGGCGGCAACGTCTGCAATGGGGCTGTTGACGTAGTTGTCCGGATGGTATTTTTTTGCAAGTGCGCGGTAAGCAGAGCGGATCTCGTCGTCCGTTGCGTTTGGGGATACCCCAAGCACCTTATAAGGGTCCATGGTTATGCTTTTTCCTTTTCTGTTTTGTTCAAGACCCGGCTGACCGTTTCCGGAAGACCGAGATAGATGATATTTCCAACGATGGGCGTTGCCGCATTTGGTGTGAGAAGCTCAAAGGCCGCCGCGGCGGAGGCAAGGGAGAGCTCAAGGGTCTCGGTGAGCTTCTCCCGGATATCCGGCGGCAAAAGCTCCGCGCCTTCGGGAATATCGTACCGGAGAAGCACGGGGTTATAGCTTTTCGTCTTTCTGTCCCGGGCAAAATCGTCTGCCGCGTCCAAAATGTAAACCACCCTGCCGATGTGGTAGTAGATCTCGTGCCAAAGCCGTCTCTCCGTGCCCTCGGGGCGCATGAGAGAAAAAGCGGCGGTGACTTTTGCAAAGCAGTCCGCAGAGCCGTCCAGCACGGTGGCTCTTCCCGGGGGAGAAAGCTCGGTCTCGGTGAGTCCGGCAAGACAGGCCTCAGCGTTTTGGGCAAACTCCGGCCAGGTTTGCTCTGCCCGGGCAAATTTTCTTTTCCAGAGCCAAAGCAGGGTTTTGGAGACGGTTCTTTTGAAAAAGCCGCTGTCCCGCACGGTGTCTGCCAGCTTGTGGCGGAGAAGGAGCATGGTTGCGGCGGCGGAAAGCTCCATGCCTTCTTTTTGGCAGAGACAGGGCTTTTTTCTGCCAAAAGCCGCCGGACAGCGCTTATTACACAGCTCGCCTGCATCTGCACTGGCCATAAGGGCGGGCAGGGCACAGTCGTAGCTCACGGCAAAGCGGGCAAGAGGGCCGTAGCTTTTCCCAAGGCTGTGGCAGAGTCCGCAGTAAGCCGCCTTGTATAGCTCAAACTCCCGGATCTTCAGTTCGGGCTTTAAGGGTCGAATGTATCCGTACATGGAGCTCAGATCCCGTGCTCGGTGCGCAGAAGGATCTCTTGCTGCATATTGGGATTAAGTCCGACGAAATAGTCGCTGTAGCCGCCGATGCGAACCACAAGATCCCTGTGGTTATCGGGGTTTTTAAGGGCATCCCGAAGGGTCTCGGCATCCACGGAGTTTACCTGGACCTGAAAGCCGCCCCGGGCGATATAGGTCTTTATAAGGGCAAGAAGGTTTTCTTCGGAACGTGGACCGAAAGAGGACTTTGCAAACTTAAGGTTCACGGCGATGCCCCCGATATAGGGAGTGTGGTCCCATTTTGTGGAGGAGAGGATGGATGCGGTGGGGCCTTTGCGCTCTCTTCCCTGGGCAGGACCGCTTCCGTCGCCCAGAGGAAAACCGGAGAGCCTTCCGTCGGGGGTGGCGCCGGTCTGAGAGCCCAGCTGTTCGTGCATTATCCAGCAGAACATGCCGGGGATGAATCTGTCTCCCCGGAAGGTGGTGTTGCCGGCAAGGGCGGTGGGTATCCAGGCGGTCATCTCTTTTACAAGGTCGTCGGCAGAGTCGGTGTCGTTGCCGTATTTAACCAGGCTGTTTGAAATTTTAGCGTGAAGAGCCTCACAGCAGTCAAAATTCATGTCAAGGGCATTTTTCAGAGCGGCAAAGTCGAGTTCTCCGCTGTAGACCATGTCGCGCACGGTGATGAGAGAGTCGCAAAGGTTTGCCATACCAACAAAAGATGGCATTATCCAGTTAACAAGGGCGCCGCCGCGGTCGATATCGCGTCCGCTTTCAAGGCAGCCGTCCACAAAACAGGAGACAAGGGGATCTCCGCCACGCTCGTAACGACGGAGCTGATCCAGATTGGCTTTTTCCGCTTCGAGGTCGATCTTTGCTTTCAAACGGCGTCTGTAATCCTCTATGAAAGACTCAAAGTCGGCGGGAACCGCTTCTTTTCCGGAAGCAATGTCGGAGATCTGGTTGAGAAGGATCTCTGTGAGGTTGATATAGGGGTAAGTCACCCATGATGCACTGCAACTGCAGGGAGTTATTTCAACACAGGTGCTCTGAACATATTCGCAGGCTCTTTCGGGAGGGAGCCCGTAGCCGATAAGACCGCGGGTTATGACTTCGTCGTTGAAAATTGCGGGGTGGGAGCATCCGGCGGCGATCTGCCTGACAGCAAGAGCCCAGAGCTCTTCTGAGGTCCGGCTATGCACCGCAAGTCCCGTTCCCGGATAGGCCATGCGTACGATCCCGATGCTCTCGATGAAAAGATGAGTTAACTCGTTTTCAACGGGCTCGCCTTTGCTGTCGCGTCCGCCGACCATATAGCCTATGGCAAGACTGCGGGGAATATATTCCGTGTCCAGAATGTCCCGGCAGCAGATAAGCTCAAGTGCATCTGCCGGGGTGAGCCTGCCGGCTTCGATATCGGCGCGGTAATATTTCAGCAGGTACCTGTCCGGACGGCCAAGCTGGTAAAGTCCGTTTAACAGGAAGGTGAGAAAATGCACGCTCTGCAAAGCCTCGCGGAAGGTCTGGGCGGGTTTTGAGGGCACGCGGGTGAGAATATCTGCGATCTGGAAAAGCTCTTCGGCCCTTTCGGGGTCCGCCTCGGCTTTGGCAAGGGCGAGAGCGTGGTCGGAATATATCTTTTGGGCACACCTGACACCCCGAAGGGCGGCAAGACAGCCGAGATAGAACTCGTCTTTTTCAAGGTCACGGGGCTCTTTGCGGTCAAGGGGTGCGCGGTATGCCTCGATCTGGGAAATAACACCGTCCAGACCGAGGGAAAGGAGCTTTTCGTAATTGACTGCCATGTGGGAAGCCTGACCGCAGTTAAAGGGATGGAGGGCGTCGTGGCCCCGGGCAAGGTCAAATTTATCTGAAAAATCCTGCTGTTCGGCAGTTAAGGGGAGAAAGTCCGGCTTGCCCACGATGAGCTCGCCGGGGTCAATGACAGGAATGAGGTTTTCGTAGATCGCGGCCTGAGCAAGCCCATGGCGGTGGAGCGTGGAGCCGCACCAGGTGTTGTTGAGCCATCCCACCAGCCAGCAATAGTTCTGATGTGCAGAACGAATCCCGGAGGGATACGTGTTGAGAGCGTGATCGCGAAGCCGGGCAATTCGGGCTTTTGCTTTAGCACTGAGTTCAGTCATGGCAAACACCTCTTTACAAGAGAGCGGTAATATTGTATAATTACATTATATTACATTTGGATAAACAGGTCAACTTATTTTTATACGGAGATACCATGAACGAGAATTCCAACAAGCTCTGGGCAGGCCGGGCATCCAAGTCTGCCGACAGCAGAGTTAACGATTTTAACTCATCCATCCGCTTTGACTTCCGCCTTGTTTTTGAGGACATCCGTGGCAGTATTGCCCACGCCACAATGCTTGGACGCCAGGGCATTATCCCCTCCGACGAGGCCGCCGCCCTTGTAGACGAGCTTGAGGTCATTGCCGGAGAGGTTGCCCGTGGGGAGCTTTTGCCCCCTGCCGACGCGGAGGATATCCACACCTTTATCGAGGCCGAGCTCACCTCCCGTCTGGGGGATGCGGGCAAGCGCCTTCACACCGCAAGATCCCGTAACGACCAGGTGGCAACGGACTTTAAGCTTTGGGTGAGAGAGGAGTGTCTCAACCTCCGGGCAGAGTTTGCGGGACTTGTGAAAGCTCTTATTTCCATCGCAGAAAAGAATCTGGACACCGTCATGCCGGGCTACACCCACCTCCAGCGCGCCCAGCCCGTCACCTTCGGCCACTATATGCTGGCATACGTTCAGATGTTTTTGCGGGACTGCTCCCGTCTGACGGACACCTACGAGCGTACCGACGGTTGCCCCCTGGGCTCCGGCGCTCTTGCAGGCACGACCCACCCCATCGACCGTGAGCTCACCGCATCCCTTCTGGGCTTCTCCGCCCCCTGTGAAAACAGCATGGACGGTGTTTCGGACAGGGACTTTGCCCTTGAGCTTCTGGCCGACCTTTCCATAGCATCCGTGCACATGAGCCGCCTTGCGGAGGAGATCATTCTTTGGAGCTCAACTGAGTTTTCCTTTATCGAGCTGGACGATGCATTCTCCACGGGCTCTTCAATTATGCCCCAGAAGAAAAATCCCGACGTTGCGGAGCTTGTTCGCGGCAAGACCGGCCGTGTTTTCGGCGATCTTATGACTCTGCTCACCGCTATGAAGGGCATTCCCCTGGCTTACAACAAGGATATGCAGGAGGATAAGGAAGCCGTGTTCGACGCTGTGGACACCGTCCGCCTTGGGCTTTCCGCCTTCATCCCCATGTGTGAGACCATGACCGTAAATGCAGAGCGCATGAGAAGCGCCGCGGGCAAGGGCTTTATCAACGCCACCGACTGCGCCGACTATCTTGCGGCAAAGGGTGTTCCCTTCCGGGATGCCTACAAGGCCGTGGGCGGTATCGTGAAGTTCTGCATTGAAAACGACAAGACCCTCGAGACCATGACTCTTGAAGAATACCGCGCCGTCCGGGAAGAGTTTGACTCCGACGTTTACGACGCAATTTCCCTTGACAGATGCGTTGCGGGCAGGAGTGTTTACGGCGGTCCTGCCCCTGCCGAGGCCGCAAAGAGGCTGGAGAGCGCAAAGCTCCGCCTTGCCGAATATGCGGAGGTGCAGGCGTAAATATGGAGAATATTCAGTTTTCCCCTGCGATCGCCCGAGCTCTTGAGGAGATGGGCTTTGAAAAGCTCACCGAGGTCCAGGAAAAATCCATTCCCGTCATGCGCTCCGGCGCCGATCTTGTGGCAAAAGCCCCCACCGGCACGGGAAAGACCTTTGCCTTTGGTATTCCCCTTATAGATTCTGTGGATGTGAGCCTGAACGAGACTCAGGCCGTTGTCCTTGCCCCCACCAGAGAGCTTGCGGTACAGATAAACACGGAGCTTTCAAAGCTCGGCAAATACGTTGAGGGGCTCCGCACCGCCGTTGTCTACGGCGGCCAGCCCATTTCAAAGCAGTTCAAGGCCCTAAAGCCAGCCCCCCACATTATCGTCGGCACTCCGGGCAGGTTTATGGACCACATGGGCAGAAAGACCATCCGCACCGGCCGCGTCCGAATTGCCGTTCTTGACGAGGCGGACGAAATGCTGGATATGGGCTTTTTCAAGGATGTTTGCAAGATAATGGACCGTATGCCCAAGGAAAAACAGCTCTGCCTCTTTTCCGCCACCATCACCCGGGAGGTCATGGACCTTATGTGGCTATACCAGAGGGATGCCGAGGAGATAGAGGTCAAGCCCGTTGAGGAGTCCCGGCCGAAGATAACCCAGTACAGCCTGTATATGCGCCGGGAGGAAAAGCCCGCCGCGCTGAAGCTTTTGCTGAAGACCAACCAATACGACAGCGCCATTGTCTTTTGCAACACCCGGGGCATGACCGCCCGGCTCTGTGCCGAGCTGAAAAGAGTTGGCTTTTCCGCAGAGGCCCTCTCCAGCGACGTAAACCAGCAGCAACGCTCCCGTATTATGGACGCCTTCAAGGCTCACGAATTTAAAATACTGGTTGCAACGGACGTTGCCGCCAGGGGCATTGACGTAAACGACGTTGAGGCTGTTTTTAATTTCGACATTCCCGACGATAACCCCTATTACCTCCACCGCATCGGCCGCACAGGCCGCGCCAGGAAGGAGGGCGTGAGCTTCGTGTTTTACGACGCAACGGAATCTGCCCGTCTCAAGGACATAATCCGCTGCTGTAAGGTAGAGATAAACCCCGTTAAGCTCCTGCCGGACGGCACTCTGGAGCCGGACGGGACGGCAAAGTAAATTCAATATCAAAACCGATCTCCAAATATGAACTCCGAAGAGAGGTGCACCGATCTGTGAAACTGTTTTCTGTAGATTTCGTAGCAAACACTTCCCCGGGACAAAAGGCCGTGCAAATTCTTGAGGCTGAGTTTGCCAAAAGGGGCATTCCATGCACAGGGGGCACGGAACTCGTATTTGAAGAAAAGGATCTGGCTTGTGACAGCTTTGAGACCGCAGAGCAGGGCGGAAGGATAATTCTTTCCGCTTCCTCGCTCTGCGGTTTTTTGTACGCCGGATTCCGTTTTTTGAGAAAGCTTGAGCGCCGGAGGGACGGCTTTGAGCTTTTGGACGGGTTCTTCGGAAGCTTTTCGCCAAAATATCCCTACCGGGGACATCAGTACGGCTACCGCCCCAAAAACAACACCTGCGACGCATGGACTCCGGAGCAGTTCCGTCAGGCCTTTCTGGATGCCATGGCCTTCGGCGCCAACACAGCCGAGCTCATGCCCGGTGGCACGGACGACGGAGAACGCAACGCCCTTATGGGCTGGAGCGAAAACGAAATGCTCTTCCTCTGTTCCGAAATGGCCGACGACGTGGACATAGACGTTTCGGTCTGGTATCCCAACTGTGAGGAGTCCACCCCGGAGGAGTCAGCTCTGCTTCGGGGAGAGGTCTTTTCAAAAATGAAAAGGCTTGATTACGTCTTTCCTCCCGGGGGCGACCCGGGGCATTACTGTGCGGAGGAGTTTCTGGACAGGGCTGTTCTTGCCGCAAGGGAGATGAAAAAATACCACCCCGGGGCAAAAATGTTCCCCTCAGCCCAAAAGCCAAAGCGCATGGCAGATTGGGGCGACAGGTTTATCGCCTGTATGGAAAAGCTCCCCCCGGAGATCGACGGGGTCGTTGCCGGCCCAAACGAGGCCATGGATATCGACAGCCTTCGCCGCCGCCTGCCCATCACGTACCCTCTGCGCTATTATCCGGATATAACTCACAACGTGCGCTGTACCTTCCCCGTCCACTTCCCCCGGGACGACTGGCACTACGCCATTGCATCCACCCTCGGCCGGGAGAGCGCCAACCCAAGACCCCTTGAATACCGCCATATCCACAGGCTGGTCTCGCCCTATTGCCGTGGCTCGGTGAGCTATTCCGAGGGCGCCAACGACGACGTCAACAAGGCCATATGGTGCGCTCTGGATTGGGATCCGGAGACGGACGTTGAAGAGATACTCTCAGACTACTCCCGTTTCTTTTTCCCGGGACTGCCTCCCGAGACTGTTGCAAACGGCATTCTGGGTCTGGAACACAACTGGATAGGCGACCCGGCGGAGAACCCGGGGATAGACGCCACCCTTTCCCTTTGGGAAGAGCTGGGAAAAAACCATCCGGAAATGATGGAAAACTGGCGCTTTGTTCTCTGCCTGTTCCGTGGGGAATGCGATGCAGTTGTTCGTGCAAGGCGGAGATTTGAGCTGGGCTTAGTGAAAGAAGCAAAGAGATATCTTAAAGCAAAAAACACAGAAAAAGCAATTGAAATACTTAAAAAGCCCTACCCCGAAAGCTATGTTGCTTTACGGAATGGACTTGACGAGAAGGCGAAACTGCTTTACAATTTGATCGGAATGCAGTTAAATATGGAAAACTACGGCGCATCCGCTCCGGATCGGGGCGCAACGTTGGAAACAATCGACAAACCCATAACCGACAGAGCTTGTCTGCTCTTCAGGACAGAAAGGCTTGAAACGGATGAAGATCTTGAGGAGCTGCTCGCAGAGCTCATGCCGGGAGAGGGAGAATACCGCTTTTCCGTTTCGGAGGACACCTGTGAGCTCTACGGCGGAAAGCCATACGACGCCTATCTGAACTTCAAGGGAGACGGCAGGATCAACGACGGGACCGTGCCCATGGAGCTTTTGGGGGTCTACGACCACTATTTCTTCCAGGCGAAGGTAGCCGGGCTTCTGCCGGAGAAGGACTATATTCTCCGCATTATTCTCCCGCGTCCCCGCAGACCCTTTGACACGGATTTTTATCTCTTTGCCGACGGGGCTCAGATCTGGCGGGGAAACGTAACGGAGTATCCAAACGACGAAGCCTTTGACGCGAAATGGCTCAGCCCGGAGTACTGCTCAAAGCTCTTCACCGTTCCGGCAGACTGCATTCAAAACGGATGCGTTAAGCTGAAATTCGGGGAGGACACAGTTGGCGTGGAATTTGCCGCGTTCCGGCTGACTCCCGCAGAATAAATAAAAGACCTGAGAACAAAACGGCTTTGTTCTCAGGTCTTTTGAACGTATATTTATTTGTTCACGGTGACGGAATAGAGGGTTGCATCCTCGGCGTAGAGCTTAAGGTCGGCCTCCCGGACGTCGGTCTTTCCCCCCGGCCAGGAGATCACGTGGCGCAGGCTGTCCCCGGTGACGGGGGTGCAGTCATCCGCTGTGAAGCCGGGAATGAAATTGCCCTCTTTGTCGATAAGGGCGGCGCGGACGCGGCCGCGTATGTCGGCGTTGAGCACGACCTCCGGGTTCATGGGATCGACCTTGCCCATAACGCAGAATTCAAAGGCGGTTTTGGTGTCAAGTCCCTGGAGTCTGTCCCGGGGGAAGGTGGCCATGCAAAGGCCGCCACGGGGCTTTTTGGATATACTGATCTGAACCTCGGCCTCGGCGTGAGTCTTGGACGAGCCGTTGTAGATTATGCATTGGGTATCTTCGTCCACCTCGTGGATTCCGGGGGAGACGTAGATAGAGCCGGAGTCAAAGTCCCGGTCGTTGGCCAGGTAGGGGGTGCGGTCGTAGCGGTCGTAGTGGACACCGTCCCGGCTGGTGGCAAGGCAGACCTTCAGCTTTTCGGTGGTGTGGTTGAAGACCGAGTAGAAAATATAGTGGGCAGTGTCCCCCATGGTCTCGACCTTGGAGGCGGCGGAGTTATAGTAGTCCACCTGAAAGTCCTCGTAAAAGTCCGGGCGGATAATGGGCTTGGGCATGGGCCAGCTGGTGAGGTCGCTGGTCTCGCTTCGGGCGATGCTTCGCGCGCCGTTGGGCTCCCACGTGCGGAAATAGCCAACGTAGCGGCGGAGCCGGTTGTCCCAGCGGACAACGCACTGGGTGTCGCTTCCGAAGTTCTGGGTGGGGTAGTGGTTGAAGTCAAGGGGCAGCTCCGGCGCTCCGGCGGTCCAGTGGAGACCGTCCGGGGAATAGCCGTAGCACATGACGGGCCACTGGCGGCCGTAGTGGTCGGGGTGCTCGCCTAAGAAGCATATGCGCCATCTTGCCTCGGGGGAGGATGTGGGATCCTTGAAAACGCAGGCGCCGTGAAGTCCCAGCCCCTGGGTGACGGCGCGGTCGATGACGATATTGTTGGCCTTTGAGCCGTTGTATTCAATTATGCCAAGCTCGGGCTTTACCCAGGTCTTGCCGTCACGGCTTTCCGCATAGCAGAGGTAGGAGCTCATGTCGTTTTTGGCTTTTCCGTCGAAGCTCTCGTACCAAAGCCGCCAGACGCCGTCTTCGATGTGAAGATTAGCCCAGTTTACGCCCCTGGACTCCCAGGGCTTCTCCCGGATGAGAAAGGGACCGTCGGATTTGGTGGGGGGATTTACCTTTACGGAAAATTCTCCCTTTGCACCCCAGTTGAGGCCGTGGTTGGATACGTGGTGCTTATCGAACAGAAGCTTTTTAACCACTTTAATATCTCTCCTTTCGTTAAAAACGGCACCGCAGGATAAAATGCGGTGCCGTTTTCCTTTTGTCAGGTTCAGAGCTGAACGGACTTTCCGGTTCTGCCGGACTCGTAGATGGCGTCGATGATCTTCATTGCCTGGAGACCGTCGTCCGCGTCGGCGATACAGGGAGTGCCGTTGAGAATGCAGTCCACAAAGTGGAGGTCTTCGTCGTTGAGGGCGTCGCCGTTGTAGGGGTTCTGGGGCTTGACGGGAATGTTCACAAGCTTTTCGCCCATTTCCTTGTAGAGCTCAAGGGGATTGAGCATAAGGCCGGCCTTGGTGCCGTAGAGCTCGACGTTGTTGGCCTCGTCCTGGAGGTTCATGTTGTAGCTGGTCTCAACGTGGAGGCAGGAGCCGTTGTCAAAGCGGATCTCGGCGGCGACGAAGTCTTCGACGTTGTAGACGGTAACGCCGGGATCGTCGGTCTCCCAGGGGGAGGTGCTGCCGGTGATGGCGCAGTACTGGTGGATCTTGTCGTTAACGGTGCCGAAAACGCTTACGGGCTTGGGATTGCCCATGAGGTAGCGGGCAAGGTCGAGAACGTGAATGCCGATGTCGATGAGGGGACCGCCGCCGGAGAGGGTCTTGTTGCCAAACCAGGAGCCGGGGCAGCCGCGGCGGCGCAGATAGAATGCGCGGCCGTAGACGGGATCGCCAAGCCAGCCTTCGTTGATGAGCTTCTTGGCCTCGGCGGCGTCACGTCCGAAACGGCGGACGAAGCCGATCTGCAGGTGCTTGCCGGTGCGCTCGGCGGCGGCCTTCATTGCGGCGGCCTCTTCGGCGTTCATTGCCATGGGCTTTTCGCAGAGGACGTTTGCGCCGGCTTCAAGAGCGGCGATGGTGCAGGGGGCGTGGGCGGCGTTCCACGTGGTGACCAGAACGGCGTCGGGGCGAACCTCTTCAAGCATCTGCTTGTAGTCGGTGTAGGCCTTTTCATAGCCAAAGTCTTCCACGAATTTCTGGGCCTTTTCGGGAACGATGTCGCAGGCGGCGGCCATGGTGATAACGTCCGGACCCATGTTTTTGAAGTTGTGAGAGTGGCTGCGGCCCATACCGCCGCAACCGATAACGGCAAACTTAAGAGGCATAGAGGTTTCGCTCCTTTTTTATAACAGTTTTTTTATCTGTGTGATGTGGGATTTCCCTTGCTAAAGTTTATCACAAAGCGGGCGCTTTGTCAACGGAAAACCTCATGCTTTTATGCGGTGAGGTTGAGGGCAAAGAGCACGGCGCACATAATTGAGAAGAGGATAATTCCGCAGTTGACCCAGGTAACGGAGAAAGCGGAAGAGCCAAGCCGGACCTGACCGGGGGAGAATTTAAAGCGGCGGCGGAAGACGATGAGCAAAACGAAGCCGGCTATGATAGCGGCAAAGAAGAGAGTTTCGTAAACCGTGAGCGCCAGCATTCCTGGCAACAGGGGCAGAACCGTTTCTGTAAACTCTTCCATGGCGGCAAGCATGGCCTCGGAAGAGGCGAAGGCCTCCTCTGAAGCGAGTATCTCCAAAGCGGAAGTCAGGGTGATCTCGTAATCGGGACCCAGAAGCTCAAGCACCGCAGGTCCAACAAGTCCGCCAAAGAAGTTTATTATCATGTGAAGCAGAATCGTTATGCGGAGTCTGCCGGTCTTGACGTAAATAAAGGCAAAGAACATACCGAGCATTGCGGCGTAGAAGAACTGGTAGAAATTGCCGTGGAAAAGCCCGAAGAGAAGTCCCGAGCAGAGCACGGCGGTGAGCTCGCCGTAGCGCACGAAGCGGTCCACCACAAGCTTGCGGAAGATAAATTCTTCAACGATGGGGGCGAGAATGACAACAAAGATAAGGTTTGCCAGCGGGTTTGAATCGGTTATGAGCTCTGCAATGCCGCTCTGACCGCCGCAGAGCTTGTCCGCCAGAGTGCCCACCAGCGTTCCAAGCATATTTCCGGCGTACATGATGGGAAAACACATGAGCGCGGCGATGAAGAAATGCCGGGGACGGAGCTTTTTCTTTTCGATCTTCTCCGGACGTGAAAAGCGCATGGTCAGGGCGCATATGGGCGTGCCCAAAAGGTAGGTGGGCAGGAGCAGTGCCGTATAAAAAACAAAGGAGTTGTCCAGCAGCTTTGGAGCAAACTGGGCGAGCAGATACTGTCCCGCAAACTGAAGCACCAGGCTCAGCACGGCGTAGATGAGCAGCGCCATGCCGATGTTCGAGGAATATCTGCGCTCGGCTTTTAAATTCAGGGAAGGAACGGGGGAGTTTTCCATTTTTGTCTCTGCCTTTCCAAGGGGTGTTTTAACAGAATAATAATATCACTATTTCGAGGGAAAATCAAGAGAGTTGTTTGCCGAAGAGGGGGAGGAGGTGGATTTAGAGAAGAGTGAATAGTGAACAGAGAAAAGTGAAGAGAAGCGGTATGGGCGATTTTTAAATCGCCCATATTTTCGATTCACGAATCGACCCAAATAAACCTCCCCCTCTCGGGGGAGGTGCCCCGCAGGGG
>SVLY01000070.1 GCA_015067715.1 Oscillospiraceae bacterium
AATACTTCATTATGCCGTAAGGCATAACTTCACTTCGGCGTTAGCCGATACTTCACTAAAAACTGCGAGAGTTCGAAGTCATACGCAAAACTGCCGAAAATATCTTTTTTATAGTCCTTACACAAGAAAAAATCCATTCGCCTTTCGCGAATGGCTTTTTTTCAAATATGATCTGTCCCGCGAAAAAAAACACCGAGGAGGTCTTCGCACATGGAACCCTTGAAAAACAAGCTTTGGATCTGGGGACACCCCACGAATTCCCTCAAAAACGCCTTCGGCCTCAAGGGCGATTCCGCCGTTTCTCCCGCAGAGGGCATGGCAGAGCTTGGGGCAACGGGCATAATCTACGTTCCCATGGGGCAAAAATGTGACCGCAGGGCCTGCAACGCGGAGATGTCCCCTGCCGCCCGGACCGGTTGGAGCATCGAGTCCGAGGAGGACGTTGACGACCTGATCGCCCAGAAAAAGAGCTTTCCGAGCCTGACCCTTGGGATCTTCGACGATTTTTTCAGCGAGGCCAATGCCGAGCGGAACTTCACCCGATACAGCCCGGAAAAGATGCTCGCCATGCGCGAAAAGCTCCACGCCGCAGGGCTTGAGATGTGGGTGGTCTTTTACACCATGCAGATCGGGCTCAGCGTGTGGCAGGAATATCTCCGGATCTTCGACGGCGTCACCCTTTGGCTCTGGGACGAGCCCACGAACGGGGAATTCGATGAGAAATGCCGCTGGTTCTTCTCCCAGACCCCCAACCAAAAGCGAATGCTGGGGTGCTATCTCTACAATTTCGGAAAAGAGTGCCCCGCCACAACCGGCTCCGTCCGGTACCAGCTCGACAGGGGGCTTGAATATCTGAAGGACGGAAGCCTCTCCGGGCTCATCCTCCACACCAACGCCGTGGGCGGCATGGGCTTCTCTGCCTATGACGAGGCCGCCCGCTGGTCAAAAGGGCACGGAGACCTGCTTCTGTAAAACTTTTTGCCGCCGGTGCTCCGTCCCTTCCCATGCTTTTTTCAAGCTATGCAATAAGCGCCTTTTTCGCGATTATTATCTATCTTTTCGTATATAAAAAAGCCGTTAAGAGCTTAAGACAGGAATTCACCTCAAATATGCAAAACGATTAACCCGATATTTCATGCCACGAAAGGATGCCTCTCATGAATCCCAATGCACAATATCTTCTCGACATAGGCGAACCCTTTGCATCCGGTCTTTTGGAATTTCCCGAAGGACCGCTTCCTGCTGTGTTCTGCAGGGGTTACCGCAGGTATTACGAGACCTGTCCCATCGTTTATAAGGCGGGAGCGCCGCTTTTTCCTGCAGGACTCACCGTC
Organism: Oscillospiraceae bacterium; assembly: GCA_015067715.1. Classification (GTDB taxonomy): domain Bacteria; phylum Bacillota; class Clostridia; order Oscillospirales; family QAMX01; genus SIG499. The sequence continues at coordinate 1,335 of SVLY01000070.1, forward strand.
GGAATGTACACCGACGTAAAAACAGGAAAAACGGTTACCGTTACTCCCCAGTATGCAAAGCAATATTCTATTTTTTGGGACGAGCTCAGAAAAAAGGGTCCCCGCGCCGCAGAGATCATTCTGGAATTTTCAAAAATATATCACTATGCAGGCGAATGGAACCACAGTATGCTGAACTACAAGCGGATACTTGCAGAAGGCATCAATCAATATGAAAAACGTCTTCTTGCCAAGAAAGACAGCGACTTTAAAACCGCGCTCCTCGACCTTATTGCCGGCATCCGCACCTATCACAAGCGCGCATTGGAGGCGCTTCCCGGTCTCGGCGCACCGAAAGAGCTTGTTGACGCACTTACAAGGGTTCCCTTTTCTCCCGCAAAAACAGCATATGAGGCGGTTGTTTCCCTGAACTTCTGTCTTTCTCTCGACGAATGGGACAACGTTGGCAGACTTGATTCAATTCTTGCCCCCTATCACAAAGGCGAAGACCTTCGTCCCTGGCTTCGCTGCCTGATGGAAAACATGCAGACCAACGACCGCTGGAGCATAACCCTCGGCCCCGACTACAACGACGTTACCTATCAGGCGCTTGAAGCCTCGTTCGGGCTTGCCCGCCCGCTGACCGAGCTTCGTGTAACAGACAAAATGCCCGAAGACCTTTGGGAGCTCGCAGCGAAACGAATTCTCGAAGGCGGCGGACAACCCGCTTTCTACAATGAAAAGGCGATCCAGCAGCGTCTCCGCGGACGTATTCCCCACCTTACCGAGGCAGATGCTCTGGAATTTTCGGGTGGAGGCTGCACAGAAACGGCATTTGCCGGCTGCACCTACTCCGGCGGAACAGATCTTAACATCAACGTTTTAAAACATTTTGAAAATTTCATGCACGCAGAACTTCCCACCAGCCCTTCCTTTGAGGTGTTTTACGATAATTTTGTCAGTTTCCTGAGAAAAAAACAGGATCAGCAGATGGAAACTATAAACAACTACTGGAACGAGCGAGCACAGACCTGTTTTGCGCCGATCCGAACACTTTTTATCGACGATTGCATAGATAACGAGACGGGTTGGTTTCAGGGCGGGGCACGCTATACCTTCTCGATACACTCCGACTCGGGAATCCCCAACACTCTTGACTCGCTTCTTGCCATCCGCCACCTTGTTTTCGAGGAGAAACGCTATACCCCCGAGCAATTTCTTGCCCTCTTATCTGCCGAAGATCCTGAGTTTTTTTCCGAGCTCCGCTCCTGTCCGTCCTACGGCATAGATGACGAAAGAGCGGACGCACTGGTTCGGGATTTCACAACAGGATTTTACGAACACTATCTGACGGGAAAACTTGACCTTGGTCTGGGATTTTTCCCGACTGCTCACCAGTTTACCCGACACATCCACACGGGCTGGGTAGTCGGCCCCACTCCCGACGGAAGAAAGGGAGGAAAGCCTCTGGCAGATTCACTTGCCCCCGTAAACGGCAAGGCAGTCAAAGGTCCGACCGCAATGCTTACCAGCGCATCCTGTTTTGAACAAAAAGACATCTACGGAATGGCTGTAACAAACATGTCCGTCAACCAAAACTATCCTCCGTCCATCATTCGGGCTTTGGTTGAAAGTTATTTTTCCCTCGGCGGAACTCAGCTTCAGATCACGGCAACCAGCCGCGAGACCCTGTTGAGAGCCCGCAAAGACCCCGACAGCTACCGTGATCTCATCGTTCGCGTCGGCGGATATTCCGACTATTTCTGTAATCTCGGCGATGAACTTAAGGATGCAGTTATTGCCAGAACGTTTTTCGACTGAAAAACAGCAATATAGAAAATAATATGTCCGGTCAGAAGCCGCAGTTCCTGCCCGGAGAGCGGTTATTACTTTTTAAATCAAAACAATAATGATCCCCCCGTTAGAAAAAAGCCATTCGCTTTTGCGAATGGCTTTTTTCAGTGAAATTTGCCCTGCGGGCAAGTGAAATCGCTTCGCGATGAAATATTTGCTCCGCAAATGTGAAATATTCGCTGACGCGAATGTGGGCAAGTTCATCTCTATTCGCCCGTACCTCATGTAAAGATAGGATAGTGCTAAAAATAAAAGCACGTACCCAAGGCTCCCTCTCCGAGGGAGCTGGATCGGCCAAAGGCCGAGACTGAGGGAGTGAATGCACCGGCGCATCATCCCGCTTGCCTCCTGGCAACACCGTGCCAAAGGCGACGTTTGCGGGCGTTCACAGACGCCCCTACGGGCTTAGTAAAAGAAAACACCTTTTGTCTGGGACAAAAGGTGTTTTCTTTTTCAGTGAAATTTGCCCTGCGGGCAAGTGAAATCGCTTCGCGATGAAATATTTGCTCCGCAAATGTGAAATATTCGCTGACGCGAATATGAGCGGATTTAATTTCATCTGAAGCCGAAGGCTGAATACTCCCCTCTTTACATCCACGCGCACCTGTGATATACTTGTCCCGGATACAAATCTGAATTTTCCCAAGGGAGGTCTTTCCCCATGAGAAACGAGTTTCTTCCCCTTTACGGCGACGGTGTCCGCGACGATACTGCCGCCATTCAGCAGCGCATTGACTCCGGGCTGTGTGAGCTCATCCTTCCCGCTCCGGAGAACTTCTATCTCATCTCCTCAACTCTCGTGCTCCCCTCAAACTTCCGCCTCGTGCTCCCCCGCTTTGCCCGAATCCGCCTGGCGGACGGCTCCAACTGCTTTATGCTCCGCAACCGCCGTCCCAACGAGGAAAAGACGGGCTTCTGGAACGTGTCAGAGCCCTGCCCTCCCGAGGATTACTGCCACAACATCGAGATCTGCGGCGGCGTTTGGGATCTGAACAATCTCGGTCAGCAGCCAAACCCCATGTGGACTCCCGTCTCCGAGCCCAGAGGCTACACCGGCTTTGGCATGGTCTTTTACGCCATCAAGGGCTTTAAGCTCTCAAACCTCACTCTGAAGGATCCCGTCAACTTTGCCGCCACCCTGGACAGAGTCGAAAACTTCACCGTTGAAAACATAGACTTTGACTTCAACCACGGTAACCCCGTGCCCGTGAACATGGACGGCATCCACCTCAACGGCAACTGCCGCTTTGGCGTTATCCGCAACCTCAAGGGCGCCTGCTACGACGACACCGTCGCCCTCAACGCCGACGAGGGCTCCGACGGCCCCATCACCGACGTTGAGGTCAGCGGCATCTGGGCCGAAGACTGCCACAGCGCCGTAAGATTGCTCACCGGCCGGAATATCGTTGAAAACGTCCACATCCACGATATCTACGGCACCTATTTCCAGTATTGCGTGGGCTTCACCAACCAGTTCGGCCGCCCCGTTACCGGACATTTCGCCAATATCAGCATAAACAATATCTACGCCTCAAAGGCAGAGCGCCATTCAATTTACCAAAAGGACGGCATGGGCGTGTTTGCCCTGTTCTTCTTCGAAAAGGGCTGCCGTGTGGCAGACGTTTCCATCTCCGACTTCCACCGCAAGGAAAAGATCAACCCCTACGCCGCCATCGACGTTGAGCCCGAGGCCATAATCAGGGAGCTCAACCTCAGCCGCATCTACACCGAAAACCTCACCGGCGAAGAGATGCCCCTGCTCAAGGTCTCCGGAACCGTTGAAAATCTCAACGCAAGCGTCATAACCACAGGGTCCGACCCCGTCGTCTCCGGAACAGGCAGGATCCTCGGCAGCTCCTTCGCATAATTTTTCAGATATTCTCATCCGCGCCGCCCCTGATGTATTTTTATGGGACGGCGCGAATATTTTTTCATCCATTCACTTGATAATCACACATATTTCTGCTATCATATATATGTGGCAATTTCCCATCACTCTGTCCCGACAGGGAGGAACAAACGATGATATACCGCGTTGATACCGATTCCCTTGAAGCCGGGATCATTTCTGAGCTTGAAAAGCTGAAGATCTACGACTGTCACGAGCATCTGCCCTCCGAAAAAGAGTGGCTTACCCAGAATCACGACGCCTTCACACTTTTCTCCCACTATTGCCAGCACGATCTCTACACCGGCGGCATGGACAGGGAGACTATGAACAGCATTCTCTGGCAGGCGGGAGACCTTGACCGGAAATGGCAGCAGTTCGAGCCCTATTACAACGCCATGAAGGACACCTGCTATTGCCGCGCGGCCCACATAACCCTTGAAAAGTTTTACGGGGTCCCCGAGCTCACCCGGGACAATTACCGCGCCGTGTCCGAAGCCGTGGCCGCAAATGCAACTCCGGGGGTTTATTCCCGTTTTCTCCGGGACGCCTGCGGAATTGAAAAGGCCATAAACTGCGACGGGCAATGGGACTGTACCGAGGGCGGGCTTCTTGCCCAGACCGTGTGGATCGCCCACGCCACCAACCACGGCGACCTTATCGAATATTTCGGCAAGGTGCCTCAAAGCGCCGCCGAGGCGGTCTTTCTCGCCCGGGAGCGCCTTGCCGCCGCCGCGAAGGCGGGAGTTGCAGGCATGAAGATGTTTGCCTTTGACACCACCCCTGCAACCGAGACCGAGGCCGAAGAGGCGTTCCGGATACTGGCTTCTTCCCCCGACGCCGAGCTTCCCAGAGGCAACGCCTTTAACCGGTATTTAAAGCTTGCCCAGATGTACGCCGCCGGAGAGCTCGGGCTTGCCTGCTGTGTGCACACGGGCTATTGGAACGACTACCGCGAGCTTAACCCTGCGGGGCTTCTGCCCTTTATCCGCCAAAACCACTTCCACCGCATCGACCTCTACCACGTGGGCTACCCCTATGTCCGTGAGGCCATCATGCTGGGCAAGGTCTGGCCGGGAGTTCGGGTGAACATGGCCTGGACTTATCTCATCAGCCGCAAATTTGCCTTCGACGCTTTGGACGAAATGCTGGAAATGCTTCCGGACAACAAGATCTTCGGCTTTGGCGGCGACTATTACGTTCCCGACAAGGTCTACGGACACCTCTGCATGGCAAGAGAGTGCATCGCCTCCGTCCTTGCAGAAAAGATCCGCCGCCGGGAAATGACCTTAGAGCGCGCCGTCCACCACGGCACCAGAATGCTCCGGGACAACCCCAGGGAGTTCTATAATTTCTAAGCCAATCCACACCAAGAGGTGACAAATACACAATGCCAGGAAAAATCATACTCGACCTTGCCCCCGCTCCGGGCAATCCCCGCAACAGCGAAGGCGCAATGATCCGCCTTTCCGACGGAAGAATTCTTTACGCCTATTCAAGATACTGCGGCGACAGCAACGACGACCACGCCCCCGGAGATATATGGGGCATCGTCTCCTCTGACGAGGGCGACACCTGGGAAGAGCTGGGTATTATCGTTGACCACAACGACTACAGCTCCCAGAACGTCATGTCCGTCTCTCTTCTGAAAATGCAGGACGGAAGCACGGGCATATTCTATCTCGTGAAATGGGGCCCCCACGACCTCCGCACCATGTTCAAGCGCAGCTACGACTGCGGCCGCACCTGGACGGAGCCCGTGTGCTGCATGCCCTATTCCGGTTATTTCGTTGTGAACAACGACCGTGTCGTCCGCCTTTCCGACGGCTCCATCATCATCCCCGCCGCGCTCCACCGCACCCTCTACGGACCCAACGGTCCCATCGGCAACGACGGCCGCGGCGAGATCCACTTTTTCGTCTCCCGGGACGACGGGTTCACCTGGGCGGAGAACCCCTGTCTGGTTGTAATGCCCCACCTGCGCCACAGCCACAGCGGCCTTCAGGAGCCCGGGCTTGTGGAGCTCAGCCCCGGAAATCTCTGGTGCTGGGCAAGAACCGACCTTGGCTACCAGTACGAGACCTTCTCCATAGACGGCGGCCTCTCCTGGTCCGCGGCAGAGCCCTCGGCCTTCTCCTCCCCCTGCTCTCCCATGACCGTAAAGCGCATGCCCGACGGCAGACTCCTTGCCATATGGAACCCCAAGCCCAACTACAACGGCCGGGACGCCGACGGACATATCGACCTGAACGCAGGCCGTACCCCCCTTGTCTGCGCCCTGTCCTCGGACAACGGCAAGACCTTTAACACCGCAAAGCCCCTCGTGCTGGAAAACGATCTGAACGCGGGATTTTGCTATATCTCCGCCTTCTTCACCTGGGACGACAGCGTGCTCCTCTCCTACTGCGCCGGCGGCCCGGAGGACGGCAACTGCCTCTCCCGCACCCGTATCCGCAAGCTCTCCCTTGCAGAGCTTGACCTCCCCCTTGCCGAGATCGAGCCCAAGCTCCACCTCTGGCACCAGCTGTAAACAAAAAAACTGCCGTTCTCCCCAAAAGGGGTGATGTTCTTAGCGGAGAATTTATGCTTTGAGCCAAGTGCAAGCATCGCATTTGACTAGTCAAACGCAAATATGGGCAGTTGCCCAAACCCTTATAACGACAGAAAGAGATAACAAATCGGGTCGTAGCCGAAATGTTATCTCTTTTTCTGTTGGTTTAATGAAATCGTTGCGCGGCAACGATGAAATCCAAGGACAAGTCCTCGGATGAAATCAAATCCGTCTGAATACAACCCTGCGAAGCAGGATTGTATATAGACGGATTTGACTGCGTGTTATCCTTAACGGAGAACGGCTTTTTTCTGCAAGGGACAGCCCCGGCGCCGCATAGGAATATACCGTCCCCACATTTTTCCGGAGGTGCGCCTATGCTTTCGTCCATCCTTTCCCTTCTGTCAAGACTTGTGCTTATCTCTCTGCGGCTGGAGCGCACCGGGTCTTTTCCCCCAAGCCTCTCCGCGGAGGAAGAGCGGAAATACCTGCTTTTAGCCCGTCAGGGCAACGTTGAGGCCAGAAACAAGTTGATCGAGCACAATCTGCGGCTGGTTGCCCACGTTATCAAAAAATATTACGCCGTCTCCGGAGACCAGGACGATCTTATCTCCATCGGGGTTATCGGACTTATCAAGGCCATAAAGACCTTCGACATAGAAAAGAACACAAAGCTCGCCACCTACGCCGCCCGGTGCGTGGAAAACGAGATATTCATGCACTTCCGCACCCTCCGCCGCCAGAGCGCGGAGGTCTCCCTCTGCGAGCAGACCGACCCGGAAGGGGAAAATACCACACCCGAGCCCGAGGACGAGGCCTGTTTTGAGGAGGACGTTTTAGACAGTCTCGTCCGCGCCGATCGGGAAAAGCTCGTCCGCGCCGCCCTTGACTCCTGCCTTGACCAAAGGGAAAAAGAGATAGTCTCTCTTCGCTACGGCCTCTCGGGAAATCCTCCCCTGCCCCAGCGCGAGGTGGCAAAAATAACCGGCATCTCCCGAAGCTACGTCTCCCGGCTTGAGAAAAAAGCCCTTGAAAAGCTCTCCGCAGAGCTCTCGAAGCACCCCCACTGCAGAAATGCGGAATAGACGGCATGAGCGATGGTGTTGCAATTCTCCCGTCAAACTCCCGGAATAATATTGCACCTGCCGGGGGATTGTGGTATAATTTTCAGCGGAAAGAAAAAAATCTTCACCTCCGGGAGGCGCTTATCCATGGAAAACAAGCCCATCATCGCACTGATGTACGATTTTGACCGCACTCTCTCCCCCAAAAATATGCAGGAATACGCCTTTATCCCCGGGCTTGGCATGGACCCGGCAAGCTTTTGGGCGAAGTGCGACCAGGCCGCAAAGAAATACGCCATGGACGATATTCTGGCCTACATGCACGTTATGCTGGAGGAGTCCCAGGGGGTTCAGCTTGTCACCAAGAGCACCCTCCGCGCCATCGGCGCCCAGGTGGAGCTTTTCCCCGGGGTTGACACATGGTTTGACCGCATTAACCAAAGGGCAGAGGCCTGCGGGCTGAAGGCCGAGCACTATCTCATCTCTTCCGGTCTCCGGGAAATAATCGAGGGTACCTCCATTGCGGACAGGTTCACCGGAATATTTGCCTCCTCCTTCTGCTGTAACGACAGGGGCGTGCCCTTTTGGCCGGCAGAGGCCGTGAACTACACCAGCAAGACCCAGTTCCTCTTCCGCATAAACAAGGGCGTCACCGACCCCTCCGACAGAAGGCTGAACGAATACATGCCCGCCGAAGAGCGGCGCGTGCCATTTTCAAACATGGTCTACATCGGCGACGGCATGACCGACGTGCCATGTATGAAGCTCACACGGGTCAACGGCGGCCACTCCGTTGCGGTTTACGAGGGTGAGAAAAAGCTGGTTGAAAAGCTTCTTGCCGACGGGCGCATCGACTTTGGCGTTCCGGCGGACTATTCGCCCCAAAGCCCCCTGGAGAACGCCATCTTCCGCATTATCGACCTCGTCGCCGCAAAAGAAAAGCTCAAGGCCCTGGAGGGCTGTGTGTAAATCAAAAAGGGTATTGTCCGGATCGGTCCGGAGCAATACCCTTATTTTTATGCGCTGTGGCGAAGACTTCCGCCGATGAAAACCTGCTTAACAGCCAGCTCGCCGTCGGCGATAACCACGTCCGCGTCCTTGCCCACCTCAAGGGAGCCTTTTTTACCGTCTATGCCCAGCATTTCGGCAGGGTTGAGGCTTGCGCATCTCAAGCACTCCCAAAGGGGCAGATCCGTATTGTCCCAAAGGTTTTTGACTCCCCGGTTCATAGGCATAATGCTTCCGGCGATGGTTCCGTCCGGCAGGCGGCAGACGGTCTCCGTTGCAACGAAGGGCTGACCGCCGAGAGTGTAGGTGCCAAGGGGAAGTCCCCCTGCGGGCAGGCAGTCCGTGACGATGATCAGCCTGTCGCCCTTGGCCTTTGCAACAAGGGGGAACAGGGCCTTGTCCACGTGGAAGGTGTCGGCAATGAGCTCGGCATAAACTCCCGTTGTAAGCGCCGCGCCCACAACACCGGGGGACCGGTGGGAAAGGGGGCTCATGGCGTTGAACAGGTGGGTGGTGGAGCGGACTCCTGCGGCAACGGCCGCGGCGGCTGTGGCGTAGTCGGCGTCGGTGTGTCCCATGGAAACGGCAATTCCGGCGGCGGTCATTGCCCGGATGGCCTCAAAGCCGGGATCCGTCTCCGGAGCAAGGGTTATGTATTTCACAACGTCGGCGTTTTTGATGATCCACTCTGCATCGGGAGCAATTATCGCCCGCTCGTCCTGAGCGCCCTTGCGCTTTGGGTTGATAAATGGTCCCTCCGCGTGAACGCCCAAAACCTGAGAGCCGTTCCAGCCAAGGCTTTCGGCCATAACAGCGCGCACAGACTCAAAGGATGCGTCGATTCGGGCTTTGTCCACGGTCATGGTGGTGGGCAAAAACGCTGTCACGCCGTTTTTCACAAGGCCTGCGGCCATTTTGCGTATGCCATCGCTGTCTGCGTTGGAGGTGTCCTCCCCCAGATAGCCGTGGATGTGAACGTCGATAAGCCCCGGGAGAACGTATCCGCCCTTTGCATCCACAGTTTCCGCCCCGGCGGGAACTGCGCTCTCCGGGCAAATATCGCAGATCTTTTCCTCAAAACCCACGGCATAGCCGGAGAGCTCTCTGTCCTTCAAAATCAGCCTGCCGTTGACGATATATTTCACAGGAAACCAACCTCCCCAAAAAATCTTCTTCCATATATTATATTTATTCTATCCCATTTTTCCGCCGCTGTCAACCGCCGGAGAAAAATTACTGTTGACAAAACCGGCGGCTTGTGATACCCTTGAACGGAAAAAGAAAATACACAGAGGAAGAACATCCTATGAAAATGATTTTCCGCATCCTCGTAATCGGCAAAAAGCATCTGCCAACGCTGGGGCTTGCCCTTTTGGGCATACTTGGCGCGTCGGTGCTGAACCTCGTATCCCCGGAGATAATGCGCCGGCTCACAGCCTCCCTTGAGCTTGGCGGGCTTTCCGTCAGAACACTGCTTTTGTTCGTTGGGGTGCTGGGTCTTGCCTACGTTTTGCGCATGGGCTGTCGCTTTGTCGCCATGAGCATAAGCCACGTTGCCGCCTGGAAGCTGGTGGGCGAGGTTATTCTCATGGTCTACGACAAGCTCCAGTCGCTCTCCCTTGGCTATTACAAGGATAAACAGACCGGTAACCTTATGAGCCGCATGGTTAACGACACCCGAGGGCTCGAACAGCTCTTCGCCCACTCTCTGCCGGATCTGATAACAAACGTTTTGGTGGTTATCGGCGTAACGGTAATGCTTTTCATCGTGAATCCCAGGCTTGCCGCCCTTACCATGATCCCCGTGCCCTTCGTGGTCTTCGTGAGCATAATGTTCTCCCGCTGGGTGGCTCCCCTTTTCCGCACCAACGCAAGGGTGCTTGGCGAGCTTTCCGGTATGCTTCAGGACGATCTTTCCGGCATGAGAGAGATAAAGGCCTTCGTTCAGGAGGAAAAGATCCACTCCACGGTGGCAAAAAAGTGCGTTTACTACTCCTGGGTGAACATAAAAGCAAACTACGCCAACGGCGTTTACCATCCGGGAGTTGAGCTTCTCACCTCCCTGGGCACCCTCATCGTCGTGGGCGTGGGCGGCTATATGTCCATGGAGGGCAAAATGTCCATTTCGGACATAGTCGCCTTCATGATGTACCTCTCCCTGTTCTACACTCCCCTCTCAACCCTTGCCAGACTTGTGGAGGACGTTCTGAACACCCTTGCCGGAGCCCAGAGAGTTTTTGAGATCCTGGACGCCCAGCCCGAAATTAACGACAGCCCCAATGCCGCAACACTTTCAAATGTCAAAGGGGAGATTGAGTTTGACTCCGTCACCTTCGGCTACGACAGCGAGCCCGTGCTGGATGGGATCAGCTTCACCGTCGCCCCGGGCGAAATGCTGGCTCTCGTCGGTCCCACCGGCGTTGGCAAGACCACGGTCATCTCACTTCTTGAGCGCTTTTACGATCCCCTCTCCGGCGCAGTCCGCATAGACGGCACGGACATCCGCACCGTCACCCAGAAAAGCCTGAGAGAAAATATCTCTCTTGTGTCCCAGGACGTGTTTTTGTTCAACGACACCGTCCGGGAAAACCTGCTCTTCTCAAACCCCGGAGCAACGGAGGAACAGCTGCTTGCCGCAATAAAGGCCGCCCACGCCGAAGAGTTTATCTCTGAGCTTCCAAAGGGCCTTGACACCGTCATCGGCGAGAGAGGCGCACGCCTTTCCGGCGGCGAAAGACAGCGCATTGCCATTGCCCGGGCCATTTTGCGGGACACCCCCATTATCGTCTTCGACGAAGCCACCAGCGCGGTGGACAACCGCACGGAAAAAGAGATCCAGGCCGCAATCGACGCCATGATCGGCCAAAAGACCCTCATCGTCATCGCCCACAGGCTGTCCACAGTCAAGAAAGCCGACAGAATACTGGTGCTGGAAGAAGGAAGGATCGTCGAAAGCGGCACCCACGCCCAGCTTCTGGAAAAAGACGGCATCTACGCCGCATCATACAAGGCCTAAATAACATTTCATCCCCCCCCGGCAATTCCCGGGGGGAGATTTTTTGGCGACAAAAGCCCCCCTTGCCGGGTGAGGGGTAGGGGGGATCCCGTCAGTGAGTATCATCCCGGTTGCCTTTTCCGGCAACATTCTGCCAAAGGTAACGTTTGCGGACGCCCCGGGAGGGGCGTCCCTACAGACAAAAAAATTACTTTAGCAGTAACAAAATGCCCCCCTTGTCTAAAGGGGGGGGTAGGGGGGGGGTAGGGGGGATTCCTCCTGCGTATCATCCCGGCTGCAAATCCCGGAAAAACAAAAGAACCGATGCATATCACATCGGTTCTTTTCTTTAGTGTAGGCGTTGACCTATCTTCCCGGGCCGTCTCCAGCCAAGTATTGTCGGCACGAGCGAGCTTAACTTCCGTGTTCGGGATGGGAACGGGTGGACCCTCGTCGTCATTAACACCTACTGTTTTCAAGGAATATCTCCCTGAGAACTGAACAAGAAAAACTTACCAAGTTTAGCAACCGCAGCGAAATTTCAGGAACTTTTTTGTGCCCTGCACAT
>SVLY01000071.1 GCA_015067715.1 Oscillospiraceae bacterium
GCACCTCCCCCGAGAGGGGGAGGTTTATATATGGGGCGATTTTTAAATCGCCCATACCTCAACTCTTCACTCTTCTCTATTCACTGTTCACTCTTCTCTAAATCCAACCTACGGGCGACATTTCACTCTTCTTTTCCGAAAAGGATAAGCTCTTTGGCGTAGGGCAGCTGCTCAATCCAGTCGCAGACCACGTGCCACTCGTCCAGCTTGTGGTGGCGGCGGGCACGGTGGATATTGGCCAGGTTTTCGTAGTTCATGGTGACGGTGCGGAGCTGGTTGTAGCTTGAGGGGAGAAGCTGGATAAGGGTGTACCAGAGGGCCTTGTCCCCGGTCTCAAGGTAGCGCAGGCGGACGCTTTCGATATAGTCCACAAAGGCCTGCATGTGGGGAACGCTCTCGGGAACGAGCCTGTCAACGCTGAAGTCGTCCAGGGTTATGGGTCGGGAGTGGATCTTGTGCATGGTGCTGGTGGAATTTGCAACGGTGCCCACCTTATAGGTGTCGAACTCCTTCCACCAGTAAAGAGGGGCTTCGATGTCCACGGAGACGAAGATCTGTCGGATGAACTTTCTGTGGTCCGTTCCGGCACCGGCAAGGCGGCAGGCAAGACCCAGGTCGGCCTCTCCGGCGATAAAGTTTCCGTTTTCGTCCACGGTGCTGTCGGATTTTGCCCAGCTGGAAAGGGGGTTCCTCATTCCGCGAAAGGCGTTTTCAAAATTCATAACGGCGGTATTGGTGAGCTTCAGCATATTATTTTGTCCCCCTTGATATATTTTACGGTAAGATTATACCACGGCTTTTCACATTTGTCCATAAGCCCCCGGGGAAAAATCCCGATTTACGCAAAAGTCCTCCCGCCTCCAAAAAAATAATGGCCAAAGCCGGGAAAACCCCTTTTGTTGGAAAAGAAAGTGTGGTATAATAATCGTGGGGAGGCTTGCCCTTTTTCGCCGTACCCTTTCAAGACGTTTCAGAGGTGTCTCGCTCATGACAAAGCGCGTTTACAACATAATAATCACGTCGCTGATGTTGCTTTTGCTTCTGGCCACCTACGTTTCCGGAGCGTTGCTGGCCCTTGTGGGCATCGGCTACGTCTCTGCCATAAAAAACAACCCCGACAGCGTCGCGGACTACACCAAGACCGCGTCCTTCCGCCGCGTCACCGGGGAATACATGGACGCGCTCTATGCCTCCGTCACCGGGGATGAGCCCCTTAAAATGCCCTACGACGACGATATCGCATTTTTCGCCTACGGTCTGGACACCAACCGGGTCTACTGCAGCGACAAGACCCTGTCCGATATGCCCTCCTTCGAGGGACACTATATGGACAGCGAAGCCTACCCCTACTACCTGCGTTATTCCTACGGCAAGTTCCGGGGCAACTCAAAGGCCTCCGGCGTTGCAGAGAGCTTTGAATATATCTACACCGACGCCGCAAGCACCGTTTTCAACAACGAACAGAAATATTATTCCGACGCCGCAATGGTCATCGCCGTGCTCCCCCCGGACTACGGCCTCACCGGCTATTCCTACAGCCGGGTTGAGTTTGCCCTCCTGAAAAACGGCGCGCAGATACTCTTTATTGCCCTTGGCATATTCCTCATCTGCCTTTCCGCCCTTCTCAGCATTCCCCGTCGCCGCAGGCAGGTGGATAAGCTCATCGCAAGCATCTTCACCTGGGTCTTCTGCGAGATAAAGCTTGGCGCCGTGGCGCTGGTGGTCTGGTTTGCTCTGGGGCATCTCGTCCGGGGAAACCTTGCCGCCTTCACCACCCTTTCCGTGCTCACCCTCATCCCCTGCGCCTATATCACCTATTGCTGCGCCAGATACCAGCGGGGCAAATTCTTTAAGATGAGCCTTCTGGACATCGGCTACAGTCTTGCAAAAGAGCTTTACGACACCGTCGCCCCTGTCAGCGAGCCCCGGGTGCGCTTCCGCCGCAGAGCCATAACCCTTATGGTCTTCGGCGTTGTGTTCCCCGTGCTGTTCTTCATTCTGGCAGACGTTGTCTTCGGACTTCAGGCCGTCAGGATCAGCATCGGCGTTTACGTTATCCTCTTCTGCCTGGTTGAGATCTACCTCTTCCGCTGCTACGGAAAGCTTCTCAACGACGTTTGCAACCTCACCAGCCTCACCTCCGTCTTTGCCCTTGGTGCCAGACTGCCGGAGACCAATTTTAAGGAAAACGACGATATCCGCCAGCTGGCAGACAATATCTCCCATTTCGACGACGCCGTCGACGCCGCCGCCGAGATGAAGTTCCGCAAATCCTCAAAGCGCTTCCACGAGATGAGCGCCTCTCTGGAAGAGATGAAAATGCAGATCGACATTCTCCAGGACATGATCTCCGACCTGGACGAAGAGTCCACCGCACATATCCGCAGCCGCGCCCGTCATATCGCGTCCCTTATGGACGAAATGCAGACCCGCCTGCTCCAGGACACCCCCATCGCCGCTCCCGTGCTCAAGCGCATCGACCTGTTGGACGTTATGGACGACGTGCTCAACGCCAAGATCGCCGAGTTCTCCGCCGCAAGGCTTAAGCTCAAGGTGGACATTCCCGATCCCCCGGCATATATCACCGCAGACTACGCCCACATCAAGAGCGCCCTTGACATTCTCTTCACCAACACCGCAATGTACGCCGCCAGCGGCACCGAGGTTGAGATCAGCCTTAAAAAGGACGGTCAGAACTGGGTCTACACCGTCGAAAACGACGAGTCGCCCTACGCCCACTCCGGCACGGCGGGCTCTGCCATTTCCACGGGGCTCACCATGGCCAGAGAATATATCTCCATCAACGGCGGCACGCTCACAAAGCTTTCCGAAAACGGCCGCTATTCCGTGACCGTAAGCCTTCCCGCCGCAAGATAGCCCATTTATCAGAAAAGAGTTGCACATATGATCGAAAGAGTTACTCCGGAGCTTTACGCCGAATACGATGCGTTCATCGCCGCCCACCCCAAGGGCCATTTCATGCAGACCAGAGAATGGGGCGTCCATAAGGACAGTTGGACCTGGGAGGGTCTTATCTGCCGGGACGAAAACGGAAAGATCAAGGGCAGCCTTGGCCTGCTCATCCGCAAAATGCCCATGATGCCCTGGAGCCTTATGTACAGCGCCCGGGGTCCCGTCTGGGACGAGGGTGACTACGCTACCCTCCGCGAGCTTATCTCCGGCGCACGGGAGCTTGCAAAAAAATATAAGGCCTACTGCCTTAAGCTTGACCCGGACGTCCCCTCTTCGGACACCGCCCTTCGGGACGAGCTGGTTTCCCAGGGCTTCACGCCCCCTCCGGACACCAAAAACTTCGAAAGCGTTCAGCCCCGCTACGTTTTCCGCCTCTACCTTCAGGGACGGAGCGAGGAAGAGATCTTCGACTCCTTCGAGTCCAAGACCCGCTACAACCTCCGTCTTGCCCGGAAAAAGGGCGTTGAGGTCAGGCTTTGCGGCAAGGAGCTTTTGCCCGAATTCTGCCGCATTATGAACGAGACCGGCGCCCGTGACGATTTTATCGTCCGCAACGAGGCCTATTTTGCCAGCATGCTGGATAATCTGGGAGAAAACGCCCGGCTCTACATGGCCTTCTACGAGGGCGCGCCCATCGCCGGCACCATCGCCATCCACTTTGGCGACAAGGTCTGGTACCTCTACGGCGCATCCTCCAACGCCCACAGAAACGTCATGCCCAACTACCTGCTCCAGTGGGAGATGATCCGCTGGTCCATAGAGACCGGTTGCCGCGTTTACGATTTCCGGGGCGTCTCCGGAGATACCTCCCCCGAAAATCCCCTTTACGGTCTCTACCGCTTCAAAAAGGGCTTCAACGGCGAGTTTACCGAGTTTTTGGGCGAGTTCGAGCTCACCTTCCGCCCCGGCGCGGCGAAGATCGTCGCCCTTGCCAAAAAGGCGCGCCACATTGCAGGCAAAATAACCGGCAGATAACGCCCACATCCGTCAGAAAGGAGAACGGCCAATGGCAAAATATCTTGTTGTGGAGAGAGATAAGATCCGGGAAAACATTAAACAGGTCAAGCTCCGCGCCGGCCACGCCCGTATCTACGGCGTGCTCAAGGGCAATGCCTACGGCTTCGGTCTGCTGGACATGGCCGATATGCTCCGGGACGAGGGCATTTCCCACTTTGCGGTCACCGAGCCCCGTGACCTTATAATCCTGCGAAATTCCGGCTTTATCGACGAGGAGATCCTCGTCATGCGCTCCACCGCCGACCCGGAGGAGATAGAAAAGCTTATTGAATACAACGCCACCGCCACCGTCGGCTCCTATGACACCGCCGTTGCCATGAACAGCATCGCGGAAAAGAACCTTTCCACCCTTGCCGCCCACATCAAGATCGACACGGGCATGGGGCGTTACGGGTTCATTCCCGCCGAGGTGGACAGGATCCTTGCGGTCTACCGCTACCTCACCTCACTCCACGTCACCGGCACCTACACCCACTTTAACCGCGCCTACGAAAGCTCCCGCGCCGTAAGCGAGCAGTTCAACGCCCTTGGGGAGGTCACGGAATACGTACGCGCCGCGGGCTTTGACCCCGGCACGGTGCACTGCGCAAACTCCTCTGCCCTGTTCAAATACCCCTATACCGTGCTGGACGCCGTGCGCGTCGGCTCTGCCTTCACCGGGCGCATCCCCGTTAAGGGCAATTTCGGCCTCATGCGCGCAGGCTATGCCGAGGCCGGCATAATCGAGATCCACTGGCTCCGTAAAAACCAGACCGTCGGCTACAGCGCCGACTACAAATGCCACCGGAACGTCCGCGCCGCAATCGTGCCCATCGGCTATTCCGACGGTATCTGCCTTGAAAAGTCCTTCGATATGCACCGCTTCAAGGAGGCTTTCCTGGAAAGCGGTCACGCTGTCAAGGCATGGCTCACCCGAAAAAAGTTCACCTGCACCGTCAACGGCGTAACCGCCCGGGTGCTTGGCCACGTTGGAATGCAGCACGTGGTGGTAGACGTTACGGACATCGACTGTTCCGTGGGCGACCCCGTGAGGTTCGAGGTGAACCCCATTCTGGCGGGCATGATGCTCCCCAAGAAGTATATCTGAGTTTATCCGCCCCTTACGGGAAGGGGGCTGTGAATAAAAATTTGTATCAAGGAAGGTACAACACATGAAGCTTATCGTTGCCATTATCAACCATGACGACGCTCACGTTGTCGTCCACAACCTCACCAAGGAAGGCTACCTCGTGACCAAGCTTTCCACCACCGGCGGATTCCTTATGGTGGGCAATATGACCGTTCTCATCGGTGTTCCGGATGACAAGGTCAACGCAGTTATCCGCATTATCGACAAATACTCCAAGAGCCGCAAGCAGGTCATGCCCTCCATGTCCGAGGTCGGCCTGAAGATGTTCCCCTCCACCCCCGTCGAGGTCACCGTTGGCGGCGCCACCGTTTTCGTTCTCAACGTCGACCGCTTTGAAAAGGTCTAAACCTCTTTGAAGCTTGCCGGAAATGCCCGGGTGGTCCGGGCAATATCAGCCGCAGGGGGTTCTAACCCCTTTCACGCCTATATAATAAGCGGGCCGGACGGTTCCGGAAAGACCCTCGCGGCCCGCTTGCTCTCTTCTGCGCTCGTTTGCACCTC
Organism: Oscillospiraceae bacterium; assembly: GCA_015067715.1. Taxonomy (GTDB): domain Bacteria; phylum Bacillota; class Clostridia; order Oscillospirales; family QAMX01; genus SIG499. The sequence continues at coordinate 5,621 of SVLY01000071.1, forward strand.
GGATGAGGCTTTGCGCCCCTGCGGGCGCTGTCTTGCCTGCCGGAAAACGGATCACGGCACCCATCCCGACGTCCGGGTTTTGGAAATGGAAGGCAAAGAGAGCTTTCTTGTGAGCCAGAGCCGCGAGCTTCGGGCAGAAGCTTCCCGTCTGCCCAACGAAGGCCGCCACAAGGTTTTTATTCTCCCCGACGCCCAGCACATGAACGAGGCCGCCTCCAACGCTCTTTTGAAGATCCTCGAGGAGCCTCCGGAATACGCCGTTATGATACTTATCGCGGAAAATCCGGCATCTCTGCCGGAGACCGTGAGGTCCCGCTGTGTCGAGCTCCGGCTTCGCCCGGTGAACGAAAGCGAGGCTCTGCCCGTTTTGCGCGAGCTTTTCCCCGAAGAGCCGGACTCTGCCCTTTCTGCGGCCTTCCGCGCCTCCGAGGGGCTCATCGGCCGCGCCGCCGACAGGCTCGCCGGAAGAGAGGGCAATTGCGAAATTGCCGCCGAGGCCGCCGCGGCGATATTTTCACGGGACGAGCTTGGGCTGCTCACCGCTTTGATGAGCCTTGAGCGCGCCGGAAAGGAAGAGATCCGCCGGGAGCTTTGCGCCCTTTCCCGTACCCTTGCCTCTGCCGCCGTCACCGAAAAGGCCTGCGCCCTTACCAAAGCGGAGCTTGCCGCCTCTGCCGCCGCGGCGGCGGAGATCTATCAGCGGAGTGCGCTTTATATCTCTCCGGGGAATATGCTTGCCGGAGCCGCGGCGGAGCTTGCCCGGATCTTTGCAAATAACCAACAGGCCCCCTCACGGCGGCCGTGAACTTAGAAGAAGGAATCAGCTTTGACAGAAATCATTGGTGTCCGCTTTAAAGAAGGCGGAAAGGTATATTATTTCGATCCCTCGGGGGCTTCCGTGGAGATCGGTCAGAAGGTCGTGGTGGAGACCGCCCGGGGCATTGAGCTGGGCGAGGTGTCCGTGGCCAACAAAATGGTGGGCGAAAACGAGATAGTCTCCCCCCTTAAAAAGCTCGTGCGGATAGCCACTCCCGAGGACGTTGCCCGGGCAGAGGAAAACCGCAGAAGAGAAAAAGAAGCCCTTGGCATCTGCCAGGACTGCATCACCCGCAGAGGTCTTGAAATGAGCCTTGTGGACGTGGAATACGCCTTTGACGGAAGCAAGCTTCTGTTCTATTTCACCGCCGACGGCCGCGTGGACTTCCGCGAGCTGGTAAAGGATCTTGCCGGTATCTTCCGCACCCGTATCGAGCTGCGGCAGATCGGCGTCCGGGACGAGGCAAAGATGCTTGGCGGTCTGGGCATTTGCGGCAGACCCTTCTGCTGTTCCTCTTTTTTGAGCGAGTTCCACCCCGTTTCCATAAAAATGGCCAAGGAGCAGAGCCTTTCTCTCAATCCGGTGAAGATCTCCGGCACCTGCGGAAGGCTTATGTGCTGTCTGCAGTACGAGCAGGCCACCTACGAGGATCTTTACCGCCGGGTGCCCCCCATCGACTCCATCGTTGAGACCCCCGACGGCCGGGGCGTTGTGACGGAGGTCCAGCTGCTCTCCGAGATCATCAAGGTCCGCCTTGACAAACAGCCGGACAATCCCCCCGCTCCCTATCCCGTTGCAAAGTGCAGGGTCATAAAGTCCGCCGCAAAGGGCAAATACGCCACCGAAAATCTGGACTATCCCCAGGACTGACCCGTCTGCAAATAAACATCAAAAATCCGTTTTTCGGTCTGTTCAACTACAAGTTAATCCATTAGCATGCCAAAATGTATGCCGTGCTATTGACATTTCCGTCCCCCGGGTGATATACTGATTACGCGGTCTTCCCGGGCCGGAATTACAGTCTGTGTGAAATATCGGTTCTGTGCCCCGGAGAGAAAATTTTTCCCTCCGGGGCGTTCTTTTTATCCCGGGCGCACAGCTTACAAATATCAGGAAAGGATCCTAAAAATAAATGGAAAACATCGGAACTCTGCCCTCCGGGGTGAGAGAGCTTTTCCGCGCCAACGGAGTCGATCCCGAGGGCTTCCTGTTTGCCGTTACCGGCGACATGAACGCCGAGGGCGATTTTGCCTCTGCCTGGCTGGCCTTTGACCAAAAGGGGCTCTACGTTGCCACCGGCGCAGAAGAGCTTATTCCCGTGGGCAAAAAGGAAAAGAAAAAGGCCCACGCCCTTACCACGCGGTGGCGGCTGGACAGCCTCGTCACCTACCCCATGGAGGACTTCGACTCCCTCAAGGTTGAGCGCTACGTTTCAACCGGGCGGCTCCTTGGAATCAAAGACAAAGAAGAGCACCCCATAATCCGCTTCACTCTGGGCATTAACGCCTTCTTCGACGATTTTGCAAAGGCATTTAACGCCGTCAAAAAAGGCGAAGACCTTGAAAATCTGAAAAAGACCTTCCACGAATCTCCCGTCTGCCCCCACTGCGGAATGCGCTATCCCGACCCCCGCAGACCCGTGTGCCCCAAGTGCATGGACAAGCGCTCCACCATACGGCGGCTGTTCTCCTTCTTCGGAGGGTACAAAAAGCAGGTTGCCGTCATCATCGGCTCAATTCTGCTCAGCACCCTTATCGGCGTTTTCACACCCCAGATAAGCACCAACTACCTCTACGACAACGTGCTCAACACGGACAATATGACCCCCGTAGCAAAGCTGGTGGTCTCTCTGGGGCTTGTGGTGCTGGCCATATTCGGCATAAGGCTGTTTAACCTGCTCTTCCGCATGGCCTACACCTATATTCTGGCGGACATTCTGCCCTGGGTGGTCTACGACATCAAGCTGAAGATCTTCCGGGCAATGCAGCGCCTTGGCGTTGGGTTCTACACCGCAAAGCAGACCGGCTCCCTTATGGAGCGTGTCACCCGGGACGCCAACAACATCTACTGGTTCTTTGTGGACGGTCTTCCCTACGTGTTCACAAACGGCCTGACCATCGTGGGCATCGTTATCATCATGTTCGTTATGAGCTGGAAGCTCAGCCTTATCGCTCTGGTGGCTCTGCCGGTGATCTTTTTGATCTTCCGCCTGCTGGACGACGTCTGGCGCAGGCTCCACCACCGCAGATGGGTCTACAACGCCCGCATGAGCAACATGGTAAGCGACAATATCAACGGCGCAAGAGTTATCAAGGCCTTCTCCCGTGAAAAAGAGGAGAGCGCACGCTTTGCCGTTGCCAGCAACAAGTTCATGGGCGCCGAGATCCAGGCTGGCAACACCGAATGCACCACCTACCCTCTGCTCTACCTCTTCATCTACACCGTCACAACCGTCATCCTCGGCCTGGGCGGCATTATGGTCGTCAAGGGCGAGATGACCATGGGCGAGCTTCTCACCTTCGTGGTCTATATGGATATGCTCCACGGCCCTCTGGACTTTTTGTCCTGGGTGTCCAACTGGTGGGCAAGATGCGTTGACGCGGCTCAGCGCGTGTTTGAGATAATCGACACCGAGCCCGACGTGGTCGAAAAGCCCGACCCTGTCCACATTGACGATCTCAAGGGCAGCATTGACATCTCCGAGCTGGAGTTCGAGTACGAGCCCGCCCGGCCCATTATCAAAAAGCTGGATCTCCACGTGAAGGCCGGGCATATGCTTGGCATCGTGGGCAAGACCGGCGCCGGCAAGACCACCATCGCAAACCTCATCGCCCGTCTCTACGACCCCAAGGCAGGCTCAGTCGCCATAGACGGCGTGGACGTGAGAGATATGGAGCTTGCCCAGCTGAGAGAGAACATCGGCCTCGTCAGCCAGGATATTTACCTTTTCATGGGCACCATTGCGGACAATATCCGCTACGCCAAGCCCGAAGCAACCATTGAAGAGGTGGTTGCCGCCGCAAAGGCCGCCAGCGCCCACGAGTTTATCATGCGCCTGCCCGACGGCTACGAGACCAGAGTGGGCGCCGGCGGACAGGATCTTTCCGGCGGCGAACGCCAGAGAGTTTCCATCGCCCGAACCATTATTCAGAACCCCAAAATTCTGATTCTGGACGAGGCCACCGCCGCCATGGACACTGAGACCGAGCGGAACATCCAGGAATCTCTCACCAGGCTCCAGCAGGGACGAACCACCCTGGCCATTGCCCACCGGCTTTCCACCCTTCGCGATGCCGACGAGCTCTGCGTTATCGACGACGGCAAGGTAGTCGAATACGGCACCTACTCCGAGCTGATGCAGAAAAAGGGCGAGTATTACAAGCTCTATCAGATCCAGGCCGAAGCCCTGAAATATGTCGGGATAGGCGACTAAAAGTCGCCGATCCCTACGGGTTTTGCTTTCCGCGCATAAAGCATCGCGCGGAATTGCCTGCGGCAAACGCATAACCCGCTGCGGAATTAATTGATAGGGAACTGACGTCGCCGATCCCTAAACATAAAAATCTGCCTTTAACTTAACAGAAAGGAAGAATATATGGAAAACAAAAACGCTCCTGCAGGGGCTCAGTCCGTTATGGACATTGGCATTCTTGCCCCCGCAGAGATTGAATTCTACAAAAATCCCCAGGGCTTTCTGGCCATGAAAAAGGGAGAAGAGGACTTCAAAAGAGTCAAGCTCTCCCGCATTCTGCCCTTTGCCCAGCCCGAAAAATATATCACCGTTTCCGACATGGACTCAAAGGAGCTCGGCATAATCCGCGACCTTGCCGAGCTGACCGAGGCTCAGCGTGAGCTTGCCCTGGAAGAGCTTTCTGCCAGATATTACTGCCCCAAGGTCACCGCAATCAAGTCCATAAAGGAAAAAATGGGCTATTTTTACTTCGACGTGGCCTTTGGAGACTATAAAAAGATCTTTGCCGTAAAGGACATTTCCCGCTCCATCAAGCAGATAGACGAAAAGTGCATCGTCATCACCGACGTGGACGGTTCGCGCTACCTTATTGAGGACGTTTGGAAGATCGACTCCAAGTCCCGCAGAAAGATCGAGCCCTATCTTTACTGAAAAACCAAGAAACTGATTCGGAGGTGAAAAAACCTGTGCAAACGGCAACAGAAACAGTAAGCCGCATCGGTTTTGACCTTACTGCCGACGGGCAATTCTGCCGGGGCAGTCTGTATTTTGACTCCGGCATTCTCCGGGCGGAGATCGACGGAGAGACGGTGTTTTCCCGCAGCGTTTCCGACTGCGCCGAGCTGAAACAGCTTACGGACATCGGCTGCGGCGCTTTGGAGCTTGCCCTTCGGGACCCTGCCCACGCTCTTGAGCCCGTTGAAGAGGGGGACCAACCTGCCGCCCTGCCGGACAGCGAAAACGTCCGGGTGTGCCGCTTTACCATGGCCCACGTAAACGAGGCCGCAGAGCTTTGCAAGGTGGTGAACTACTATATCTCCACCGGCGAGGAAAACCGCATCGTCCACACCGAGCAGACCCGCTGTCCCAAATGCGGCCGACCCTATATGCAGGGTATGGATATCTGTATGTTCTGCGTGGACAAGGGCTATATCTTAAAGCGCGCCTTCCAGACCGCAAAGCCCTTTTTGCCCAGAGTGGTGATCTCCGCCCTTATCGTGAGCATTGCCAACGTCCTCTACGCCCTCAACCCCATACTCTACCGTATCCTCACCGACGAGTTTCTGGCTCAGACCGAAAAGGCCAAAAACTGGTTTGCAAACCCCATCACCGGCGTTCTGGTGATCGTCGGCCTTATGATCGGCGCAAGAGCCCTGGGCGACCTGATATACATTTTCTCCACCAGAATGTCAAACAAGGTCGGCTCGGAATATTCCGACAGCCTTCGCGCAAAGCTCTATGAAAAGGTTCAGCTTTTGTCCATGTCTTCCATCTCAAAGAAGACCAGCGGCGACCTTTTGAAGCGTATCACCGGGGACACGGAGACCGTAAAGGACTTTATGACCAACCAGGGACGCTACGCTATCGAGCTTTCCGCAAAGCTGATCTTCGTGCTGGTGGTGCTCTTCGTCACCAACTGGAAGCTCACCCTTCTGGTACTCTTCCCCGTGCCCATAATGATCTACCTCATCCGCCAGTTCTGGAAGTTCATTCACGTGCGCTACGAAAAACAGTGGCGCGCCGAGTCACGGGCAAACTCCATTCTCCACGATATAATCAAGGGCATCCGCGTTGTCAAGACCTTTGGCAGCGAGGAGCGGGAGATAAAGAAATTTGCCGACTGTTCCCACAGACTTGCCCAGATATCTGCCTCAAACGAAAAGACCTGGGGTCTGGTTTTCCCGCCTCTGGAGTTTTTCGTTGGCATAGGCGAGTTTTTCGTGCTCTACATCGGCGGCAGAATGGTGCTTGCAGACGAGATGACCCTGGGCGAGCTGGTGCAGTTCGTGCTCTTCCTGTCTTATATCTACCAGCCCATGAGATGGCTCTCCTCCCTGCCCAGATGGCTTGCAAGAGCCATGACCAGCATGGTGAAGATATTCGAGATCCTGGACGAAAAGCCCGAGATCACCGACCCCGGCGTTCCGGAAAACCGCCCCATCTCCGGCGGAATAGAGTTCAAAAACGTGCGCTTTGGCTACAAGGCCTACGAGCCCGTGCTTAAAAACGTGAACGTGAAGATCAACCCCGGCGAAATGATAGGTCTCGTCGGCCCCTCGGGCTCCGGCAAGACCACCATGATAAACCTGCTCATGCGCCTCTACGACCCCAACGCCGGCGCCATTCTTGTGGACGGCGTGGACATACGGGACATTGCCCAGCGCGACCTCCACGACAATATGGGCGTTGTTTTCCAGGAGACCTTCCTCTTTGCAGGCTCCGTTTACGAAAATATCACCTACGCCCGTGAGGACGCCACCTACGAAGAGGTCGTCGCCGCCGCAAAGGCCGCAAACGCCCACGAGTTTATAATGAAGCTGCCCGAC
>SVLY01000072.1 GCA_015067715.1 Oscillospiraceae bacterium
GGCGCCGAAAAGCCTCGCCGCGGCCTCCCGGGCGGCAAATATCTCCCCTGCGGCGGCGTCCGACGGGGCAGATCGGTTCCGCCCGTAGCCCGCGTGGATCATCACCGACCGCGCCACCGCCTCCGCAACGCAGATCGGACGCCACAGGCTCGTGGCCGCGCTGTCCAGATATACCTTTGCCATAAAGCTCACCCTCTTTCCCCTGTTTTTCAGCTTCTCAGCTCATCAAAACTCTTTCCGTCCGAAGTGACGTATATTTTAAAATTCGGAAGTCCGGCGCCTCCGATACAGTCCGCGATATCTCCGGGCTGAGCTTTTTTCACAACGACCGCATAACCGCACCCGCCGCTTCCGATCGATCTGGGGCTTTTCACCTGTCTGGCGGAATATCCCCGGCTTTCAAGCAGCTTAACAACAGAACGGGCATAAGTCACCGTTCTCACAAGAACATAGATTTCCGTAAAACCGAACCTCCCTTCCGCCGTTACATACTATGCTCCTGCCCCACACGGCTGTTCAGACTCCAATAAATAACTTAAACGACAAAAAAAACCTATATTCCCTTGACTAAATATTTACGCGGTATTATAATATAGTATGAAGGGACAGTATATCTTAAGTTTTTGGGGAGGTCAGACCATGTATCGCGGTATTTTCAGGCAGTCATCCAAGCTTTCGCCGGGATGCCATCCTCTTTCCGACGGTTTCTCCTTTGCCGTCTGGGCGCCCAACGCCGCCTATGTTTCCGTGGTGGGAAACTTCAACGGCTGGTCTCCCGATGCCGAGCCCATGGTTCGCCGGGGAAACGGCATATGGTATACCGAGATTCCAAAGCTCCCCTCCGGCGAGCTCTACAAATACCGCATCGTCACGCCGGACGGCCGGGTATACTTCCGCGCCGACCCCTGCGGCCGCTACGCCGAGCTTCGCCCCGGCACAGCCTCTCTCACATGGCGCTCATCCTATCGCTTCCGCCACGACAGAGCCCACCGCCGCCGCACCGAGGCGCTCCCCTCCCGGGATTCCCGCCCCCTCTCAGTCTATGAGGTCCATGCAGGCTCCTGGCGGGAGGGCACCGAAAACTACCGGGCTCTGGCAGACGCCCTTTCCGTCCACGCAAAGGAATTCGGCTACACCCACGTTGAGCTTCTCCCCGTGACTGAGTTTCCCTTCGACGGCTCCTGGGGTTACCAGACCACAGGCTATTTTGCGCCCACATCCCGTTGGGGCACCCCCGACGATTTCAAATATTTTGTGGACACTCTCCACAACGCCGGCATCGGCGTTATTCTGGACTGGGTGCCCGCCCATTTCCCCCGGGACGAGGCCGGACTCCGCATTTTCGACGGCAGTGCCATCTTCGAGCATCCCGACCCCGCTGTCTCCGAGCACCCGTCTGGGGCACGTTGCGTTTCAATTTCGAAAACGAATACGTCCGGGATTTTCTCATCTCCTCCGCCCTGTGGTGGTTCGACGAGTACCATATCGACGGGCTCCGGGTGGACGCTGTGTCCGCCATACTCTACCGGGATATGAGCTTTCCCACGCCGGACACACTGGTTCCCGCAGGCATTGACTTTCTCCGGGAGCTCAACAACGCCGTCCACGACGCTCACCCCAACGCCCTGATGATCGCCGAGGAATGCTCGGACTACGTTGGCATAACCGCCCCCACGGACTGCGGCGGACTGGGCTTTACCTACAAATGGAACATGGGGTGGATGAACGACACCCTTAAGTATATCGAGACCGACCCTCTCTACCGAAGCGCCTGTCACGGGCTGATGACCTTTCCCATGATGTACGCCTTCAACGAGAGCTTCATTCTGCCCCTCTCCCACGACGAGTGTGTCCACGGAAAAAAGAGCTTTCTGGACAAAATGCCCGGAGAATACAAAAACAAATTCGATTCTCTGCGGATGTACCTTGCCTATATGTTCACCTGCCCGGGTAAAAAGCTCATCTTCATGGGCACGGAATTCGGCCAGTTCATTGAATGGCGGTATTACGAGCCTCTGGAGTGGAAGCTTTTGGCCTACGACAGCCACGCAGGTCTGATGCGCTTCACAAAAGCGCTCACCCGTTTTTACCGCCGCCATCCCGCCCTATGGGCGGACGACCGCTCGTGGAACGGCTTTGAGTGGTCCAATGCGGACGACGCCATTTTCGACGTGTACAGCTATTTCCGCCGGGGAGACGGCGAGACTCTTCTGGTCATCGTAAACACCGCTCCCGTTGCCCGCCCAAACTACTTCATCGGCACGGACGAGACCGCCCCCTTCCGGCTTGTGTTCAACTCCGACGCCCCCGAATTTTACGGCGGCGGAATGCACGTTAAAAAACAGCTCCGCTCCCTCCCCCGCCGCCAGGGAAACCATTCCCGGCTGATAAAAGTCGATCTCCCTCCAAGCTCTGTCCTTATCTACAGACTGACAGAGCAGGGAAACAGATAACCCCACTATAAAAAAATTACCGAAGTACACGGAAAGGATGAACAATATGCGCCACTCTGACTGTATCGCAATGATACTTGCCGGCGGACAGGGCTCAAGGCTCGGTGCGCTGACAAAGACCCTGGCAAAGCCTGCCGTCCCATACGGTGGAAAGTACCGAATCATCGACTTTGCACTTTCTAACTGTGCCAACTCCGGCATAGACACCGTGGGCGTCCTCACCCAGTACCAGCCCCTTGAGCTGAACACCTATATCGGCAGCGGTCAGCCCTGGGACATGGACAGGTTGAACGGGGGTGCCTTCATCCTTCCGCCCTACGTCAAGGGCAAGAGTGGCGAATGGTACAAGGGCACCGCAAACGCCATCTACCAGAACAAGAGATTCATAGACCGCTTTGACCCCCAGAATATCCTCATTCTCAGCGGCGACCACATTTACAAAATGGACTACCGGGAAATGCTCCGCCAGCACAAGGCCACCAAGGCTGCTCTGACCATCGCGGTCATCCAGGTTCCCTGGGACGATGCCTCCCGCTACGGAATTCTCTCCGCCGACGATAACAACCGCATTTACGATTTTGCCGAAAAGCCCGAAAAACCCAAGAGCAACCTTGCCAGCATGGGCATCTACATATTCGACCGTGAGATCATGATGCGCTATCTTGAGGCCGACGAAAGCGACCCCAACAGCTCAAACGACTTCGGTCACGACGTTATCCCCGCCATGCTTGCCGACGGGCTTCCCATTTTTGCCTACACCTTCTCCGGCTACTGGAAGGACGTTGGTACCATCAAGAGCCTTTGGGACGCCAACATGGACCTTATCAGCGGCTCTGAGCTGGACCTCAACGACGATAACTGGCGCATCTATTCCCGCCATATCGACCTGCCGCCCCAGTTTATCGCCTCCACCGCCGAGGTTCGCAACAGCGCAGTTACCGAAGGCTGCAACGTTGCAGGCGTCGTTGAAAATTCCGTTCTTTTCTCCGGCGTCACCGTCGAGGCCGGAGCGATCGTCCGCGACTCCATCGTTCTTCCCATGAGCGTTATCCGCCGGGGCGCAAAGGTGGACCATGCCCTTATCTCCCACAACGTTGAGATAGGCGAAGAGGTCTGTGTTGGCTGTGACGACCCCAACTATCCCCTCCCCCCGGATCCCCTCTGCACCGACGGGCTCAGCCTTGTTGCCGACGGCGTTACCATTCGCGGCAACGTCCGCATAGGCCGCGGAACCACCGTCGTACGCTCTATCGAAGCCTACGCCTCCGGCGAGGAAGACACGATCTGACCCACGCCTTACTAAGAGAAAAGGAGAAGCACAGATGAACGATACTTTAGGCATTATTATGACCGGCTTTGGCGACTCCGTTCTGGGCGAGCTCACTCAGGTCCGCGCCCGTGCGGCACTTCCAATTTGCGGCAGATACAGGCTCATAGATTTCACCCTGTCAAACATGGTCAACTCCGGCATAACTAACGTTGGAGTTCCCACCACCACCCATTACCGCTCCCTTATGGACCATCTTGGTTCCGGCAAGGAGTGGGACCTTAACCGCAAGCTCTACGGTCTCTTCATTCTCCCCCCCTACCTCAACAGAGAGACTGCCGACACCTGCGGCGACATTGATATTCTCAACGGCGTTATGGACTATCTCGTCCGTTCAAAGCAGAAATACGTTCTGCTCACCGGAAGCAACTCCATCTATAACACCGACTACAGCTTTCTCAAGGATTTCCATATCGCCCACGGCGCAGACATAACCGTGCTCACCACCAAAAACCCCAACTATCTCTCCGCCCCCACCGGTGTTCAGCTTAACTGCGGCACCGACTGCAAGGTGAAAGAGATCGAGCTGGGCGCCGCCTCCTTCCGGGATCCCCAGTCCTCCATGGGCGTATACTTTTTGGAAAAAGAGCTTCTCTGCCGGGCAATTTCCCGCTGTGTGTCCCGGGGGCACCACGACTTTATCCGCGACATACTGCTCCACGGCACCGACGAGCTCAACGTCTACGCCTGCCCCTTCAACGGCCACGTGGGTCTTATAGACAGCGTCTCCTCCTATATGCGGGAGAGCAAGGCGCTTTTGGAGCCCGCCGTCTACGCCGAGATCTTTAACCCCCGCAACCCCATTTACACCAAGGTCAAGGACCAGATACCCACCATCTACGGTCCCAACGCCGTTGTCCGCAACTCCATCATCGCAGACGGCTGCACCATCAACGGCACCGTTGAAAACAGCATTATCTTCCGCGGCGTCGAGGTCAGCGAGGGCTCGATAGTTTCAAATTCCATAGTCATGCAGCAGTCCCAGATCCAAAAGGGCGTTCTCCTTGACTGCGCCATACTTGACAAGAGCGTCGTGGTACGCCACAACAAACGCCTCATCGGTCAGGAGAGTTATCCCATCGTCATCGGCAAAAACGCCATGGTCTGATAAAACACACACGATATTTACGGGAGTTAGATTTATTTGAACATTCTTTTTGCATCCTTCGAAGCCACCCCCTTTGCCAAGACCGGCGGTCTCGGCGACGTTGCGGGCTCACTTCCTGCCGAGCTCAACAAGCTGGGTGCGGACGTCCGGCTCTTTATGCCCAAATACCGCATAATCCCCGCAGCCCTCACCGAAAATGCCCAGCTCATGCTGGAGACCTCTATCAACATCGGCGGAGTGGATAAATACGCCGGACTCTACCGCCTCGTCCACCGGGGCGTCACCGTCTACCTGCTGGACAACGAAGAGTATTTCGGCGGCGACGGCATCTACGGCTATGGCGAAAGCGGCGCAGACCAGAGCGTATTCTTCTGCCGCGCCCTTTGCGAGCTTATTCCGAAGCTTGATTTTGAGCCGCAGATCGTCCATTGCAACGACTGGCAGACTGCCCTCATCCCCGCCCTGCTCCGCTTCCACTATCCCCATCTGGGTCTGAAGACCGCGCTCACCATCCACAACCTTCAGTACCAGGGGATCTATTCTCTGGGCAAGATCAAATACCTCACCGGTCTTCCGGACGAGGCCTTTACAATGCAGGGTCTTGAGTTCTACGGCGGTGCAAACCTTCTCAAGGCGGGCATAGTCTACGCCGACCGGGTAAACACCGTAAGCCCCACCTACGCCGGAGAGACCCTCACCGCCGAGTGCGGCGAAAAGCTTGAGGGCGTTCTTGCCGACAAGGGCGACCATTACCAGGGCATTCTCAACGGCCTTGACTACGGGGTTTTCCACCCCCGTACCGACCGCCATATCCCCGCAAACTACAGCTATATGCGCCTGGACGGCAAAAAAGCCTGCCGTGAAGCTCTTACACGGCAGTTCGGTCTCGAGGCCGACGGCATTCCCGTTGCGGCGGTCATCTCCCGCCTTGTAGACCAGAAGGGTCTCGACCTGCTGGCAGGCTGTATTGAAAGCGTTGTTGCCGAGGGCAAGTGCGCTTTGGTCGTGCTTGGCAGCGGCGACCCCAAATACGAAGGCTTCTTCTCCGGGCTTTCCGCCCGTTACCCCACCAGGGCCGCCGCATGGATCGGCTACAACGCCGACCTGGCTCAGAAGATCTACGCCGGCGCGGATCTGTTCCTCATGCCCTCCCGGTTCGAGCCCTGCGGCCTGTCCCAGCTCATCGCCATGAAATACGGTACAGTTCCCCTTGTCCGCGAGACCGGCGGTCTTTACGACACCGTCTCCTCCTACAACAGCGGCACGGGAACCGGCACCGGCTTCACCTTTGCCCCTTACTCTGCCGAGGCTCTTGAGTTCACCCTTCGCCGCGCCATCCGTTACTACACCGATCACAGCGACGTATGGAAAAAGCTCATGGTTCGCGGCATGAAAAAGGACTATTCCTGGAAGGCCTCCGCAGGCAAATACCTGGAAATGTACTCCACGGTTCTTTAATTTCCCAATACATTCACACCACACAGACAAAGACAGAAAGGCTGCCATCAAGTTAAATGGAATCCAATATTCAGTTCATCAAAGACAGCATAATCGAAAACCTCACCCACTCCTGCGGACGCAGTGTTGCGGACGCAAGCCCCCTTCAGATGTACAACGCAGTTGCCCTCTCCGTCCGCGACCGTATTATGGAGCAGTACCAGCAGACCAACCGCGCCATCCGCGAAGGCAGAAAAAAGACCGTTTGGTATCTCTCTCTTGAATACCTCACCGGCAAGTTCCTTGGCACCAACCTCCTTGCCCTGGGTCTTTACGACAGCTACGCCGCCGCTCTGAAGGAGCTTGGCACCGACATTGCCGCCGTTGAAAACACCGAAGCCGAACCCGGCCTTGGCAACGGCGGTCTGGGGCGCCTTGCGGCTTGCTTTGCCGATTCCATGGCCTGCGCCGGTCTGCCCACTCTGAGCTGCGGCATCAGATACGACCTTGGTCTTTTCCGCCAGCGCTTTGTGGACGGAAAACAGGTCGAGCTGCCCGACGACTGGCTTGCCGACGGCTGTGCATGGGAGATCCCCGTGCCTGAGGATCGCTTTGAGGTCCTCTTCGACGGCAACGTCACCTCCTACGTGGACGAAAACGGCTGGCTCTGCTACCGCCAGGAAAACTGCACCCGCATTCTCGCCACGCCCTACGACATTCCCGTCTGCGGCTACGGCAACGGCTGGTGCAACACTCTGCGTCTTTGGAGCGCCTCTTCCCCCGCACCGGTAAACCTGGGCGCCATCTCCACCGGCAACTACGTTCGCGCCGTTGCCGAGCGCGACCTTGCAGAGACCATCTCCCGGGTCCTCTACCCCAACGATTCCCATAACCAGGGCAAGAGCCTCCGTCTCAGTCAGCAGTATTTCTTCACCTCCGCCACCCTTCAGTACATGATAAAGCGCCATAAGTCCCTTGGGCTCTCCGTTATGGACCTCCCGGACTATGCCGCCGTTCAGATCAACGATACCCACCCCGCAATTGCCATTGCCGAGCTCATGCGCCTTCTTGTCGACGGCGAGCATATCGGCTGGGACGATGCATGGGACATTTGCGGCAAGGTCTTTGCCTATACCAACCACACCATCATGTGGGAGGCTCTGGAAAACTGGCCCTGCTACCTCATGGAAAACCGCCTGCCCAGAATCTACATGATAATCCGCGAGATCGACCGCCGTTACCGCGAGAGTCTCAACGCCGCCGGAGCCCCCACCGAAAGACTTGCCATCATCAGCGACGGTAACGTCCGCATGGCAAACCTCTGTCTCTCCTGTGTCCACAAGCTCAACGGCGTTTCCGAGCTCCACACCGACATTCTCAAAAACGATCTCTTCGCCGATTACCACAGGCTCCATCCCGACCGCACCATCCCCGTCACAAACGGCGTTACCCCCCGTCGCTGGATCCTCCAGTCCAACCCCGCGCTGTCCTCTCTGCTTACCGAGCTTCTTGGGGACGACGGTTGGGTCACTGACCTTGACCGGATCGGCCAGCTTGAAAACTACGTCACCGACGCATCCGTGCTCTCCAGACTGGCTCTTATCAAGCGTGAAAACAAGATCCGCTTCTCTGCCGAGCTCCAGCGGGCATCCGGCCTCTCCATTGACCCCGACTCCGTGGTTGACGTTCAGGTCAAGCGACTCCACGAGTACAAGCGCCAGCTTATGAACATAATCCGCATTCTGGCCATGTATTTCCAGCTTGTTGAAGGCGGAAAAGAGCCCTCCCGTCCCCTCACCTTCGTATTCGGCGCAAAGGCCTCTCCCGGCTACGACCGCGCAAAGCAGATCATCAACCTCATCAACAACGCCGCCGCACTCATCAACAACGATCCCCGTACCCGCGGCCTTATCCGCGTTGTCTTCGTTGAAAACTACTGCGCTACCTCTGCAGGCTACATTATCCCCGCCGCTGACATTTCCGAGCAGATTTCTCTCGCCGGCAAGGAAGCCTCCGGTACGGGCAACATGAAGTTTATGATGAACGGCGCTCTCACCCTTGGCACTCTGGACGGAGCAAACGTAGAGATGCACCGCCTCCTTGGGGCAGAAAATATCTACATTTTCGGTCTCCGCGCCGAAGAGGTCACCCAGAGCCTCACACGCCGTCCCACCGCCGCAGAGCTCTGCATCAACGACCCCTGGCTGGACCGCGCCATCAAGAGCCTTGGCGACGGTACCGTGGGTCCCTTCACCGGTCTTATGAACTACCTCATGTTCGAAGATCCCTATCTCTGCCTCACCGACTTTGCAAGCTACCGCAACGCCACCAACCGCATTCTCTCCGACTACGAGAATCGCGGCCTGTGGCAGAGAAAGTCCCTTATCAACATCGCGCGCTCCGGCTTCTTCTCCAGCGACAGAAGCATTGCCGAATACCGCGCAAATATCTGGAACGCATAAGATGCGTGCTTTCCACAACGCAGCCGACCAAAACTACCGAAGCCCGCAAGGAGCCATCCCTGCGGGCTTCGAGGTTTGTCTCTCTGTTGAGTCGGACAGGGAGATGTCCCTTCGCATCTGGTGCGACGGGGTAGAAAAGCTTCTCTCCCCCCTCTCAAAAGCCCCGGCAGGAGGCTGTCTGACCCGTTACAGCTACAGCTTCACCCCCGACGCTCCGGGCATCGTCTGGTACCGCTTCGTTGGCGAGGGCAGCTCCGTGGTCCCGGGAAAAGACCCCCTGGTGGGAGAGGTAAAGTCCGGTCAGGCCTACGAAAGCTTTCAGCTCACGGTCTATGACCCTGAATTTTCCGTTCCTGAGTGGACCTGCGGCAGGGTTATGTACCAGATCTTCCCGGACAGATTCGCCCGTGACCCCTCCGTTGGAGAGGTTCCGGGAAGGATCTACCACCCCACCTGGGACGATCCCATAACCTTCGAGCCCCTTCCCGGCAAAAAGGAATACACGGGCTACGATTTTTACGGCGGCAATTTCCGGGGGATACAGTCAAAACTTGACTACCTCGGCTCTCTGGGCGTGGATCTTATCTATCTCAACCCCGTCTACCGCGCCGCTTCAAACCACCGTTACGACGTTGGTGACTATACCCAGCCCGACCCGGTTCTGGGCACTGCAGAGGACTACAGAGCTCTCTGCGAAAAAGCCATGGAGTCCGGCATCCGCATTATCGGAGACGGAGTTTTCTCCCACACCGGGGACGAGAGCGTCTATTTCGACCGCTACGGTAAAGCGGACCCTCCGGGGGCCTACTGCAACAAAAACTCCCCCTATTTTTCCTGGTACCGTTTCAGAAACTGGCCGGACGACTATGCCTGCTGGTGGGACGTTATCACCCTTCCCGAAGTTGAAGAGGAAGATCCCGGCTTTGAAGAGTTCATAAACGGCGAAAACGGCGTCACCCGACTTTGGCTTCGCCGGGGCGCTTCCGGCTGGAGGCTGGACGTTGCGGACGAGCTTCCGGACAGCTTCCTCGAAAGCTTCCGCCGGGCGGCAAAGACCGAAAAGGACGCGTTCATCATCGGCGAGGTCTGGGAGGATGCCACCAATAAGGTCAGCTACGGTGCACTGCGAAAATATCTTTTGGGCGCCCAGCTGGACAGCGTTATGAACTACCCCTTCCGCCGGTGGATAATCGACATTCTCATGGGCAGGCTTTCTCCCGAAAGCTTCGCCGCAAACGTCCGCGCTCTGCTTTCTAACTACCCTTCTCCCGTTCACAACGCCCTGATGAACTTCCTCTCCACCCACGACACACCCCGTATCACCTCGATTTTGGGCGGTATGAGCGAGCAGGCAAAGCGGGACGAGGTCAAGGGTGTAACTCTCTCTCCCGACGAAAGGCGCGCCGCACTGCGCCGCCACAGCCTTGCCGCGGCACTTATGTTCACCCTGCCGGGCATTCCCTGTATATTCTACGGTGACGAGCTCGGCCTCGAGGGCGGCCCCGACCCGTTGAACCGCGTTCCCTTCCCTGCCGACGGCTTTGACTCTGTCAGCGCCCTGCGCGGACTCTACACCGAGCTTGCCCACCTGCGCAAAAACCCGGCTCTCGCAAAAGGAACCACCAATATCTGGGGCAGGGACGGATACCTGCGCATTGAGCGCACCTTCGAAAACGAGACTGCCGTCCTCACCGTTGACCTTGCCAGAGAAGAGGCGCTTCTGTCCTGCGGAAAAAAAGAGCTCCACATTCATTGACAAGGCGTTCTGCCCTTGCTATAATAGACTCATCCGATAAAGAAAGGTAATGTTCATCATGAAAATACTCTTCCAGGGCGACAGCATCACCGATGCCGGCAGAAACCGCGAAGACTGCCACGATCTTGGCAACGGCTACCCCAAATTCGCCGCAGAAAACATCCGCGAAGCCTTCCCCGACGTTGATATCGAATTTGTCAACCTCGGCATCAGCGGAAACCAGACCAAGGACCTTGTGGACAGGCTTGAATCCGACTTTGTCGACGTTCAGCCGGACATCGTCTCCATCCTCATCGGCGTTAACGACACATGGCACCACGCCGCCGACAGAAGCTGGCTCTCAAACGAAAAATTCGAAGAGAACTACCGCACCGTTCTTGAGGCCATCAAGACCCGCACCAACGCAAAGATCCTCATGATCGAGCCCTTCCTCATTCCCATTGAGGACAAGCTCTACTTCCGCGAGGACCTTGACCCCAAGATCCAGATCGTAAGAAAGCTCGCCCGTGAATACGCCGACGCATATCTTCCCATCGACGGTCTTCTGGCCGCGGGCTACATCGGCACCGAGCCCACCGTCTACGCCGCCGACGGTGTCCATCCCACCGAAGAAGGCGCACGCTTCATCGCAGATTACTACCTTGAAGCCGTCTGCGACCTTATCGACGAATTCGCAGAATAATTCCCTTGCCATCAACAAAGCTCCTGCCAAAATTGCAGGAGCTTTGTTTTATTTAAGATCTGCAATACACCCAGACCGAATCTCCGTAGGCAAGTATCTTTTCGTATCCGTTTTCCTCCATCAACTCCTCAAAAAGGGAAAGCGCGTCCTCTTCCTCCCCGGAGACGTATTTTTTCAGCCGCGAGCCGTCCTTTGGGTCTATGACGATGTATTCGCACCCCAGCAGATGCTCCTTCGATGAATTACCCACGTCGTAGAGCTCCTCCCGGGAGGAGAGATAAGCGGTGAAAAAGGTGGATGCGGCCACACTGCTCCCTTTTGGCACCCCGTCAAGGGTTGCCCGGAGGCGAGCATAGTGTCCGGCGTTTTCCGCCGTAAGACTCATATATCTCCCAGCTCTTGGCACAACGGCTCCGCAAAAACAGCTCACCCCCACGGCAAGACTCAGCCCGGCGGCAAGAAGCTGTTTTTTAACGCCGAGCAAGTCCGCCAGATTCACAACGGAGAGATAGAGCAGAAACGCCGTTGAGCCGAAGCTGTACTGAAAAAACAGGTCGTGCTGATAAGCGTAGTCCGACATGAGGTTTATGAGAATATAGGGTATCAGCAGAATATAGCGCTCGTATTTTCTCGTGAACAGCGGAATACACCCCAAAGGGAGCAGAGTCAGCCCGATATATTTCAGCTTTTCGCTGTCAACGCACTCAAAAAGCGCCTTCATGGGATTTATGATAACAGCCTTCACCACCGTCCAAAGAGAGTCCGAATCCCCGAACATAAAATTGCCGTAGCGGTAGGTCATCACCCCGTCCCCGTATTTGTTCAGCCACGCCGTGATTCCCAAAAACCAGGCCAGGGACACCGCCCCAAGGCAGAGCCCGTCAATCAACCGGCTCTTTCTGTCAAGCCCATCCCCCGTAAACGCGCTCACGCACAGCCACAGAGCGATAACACAGACGTAGACCGCCGCATCCTCCTTCACAAGCAGGGTCAGCCCGGCAAAGACGTAGGTCAGCCAGCGGCATTTTGCCTCTATGCCGTAAAAGGTCCATAGGATGAACATGGTAAGAAAACAGTTTTCGTGGAGGTCGTATCCCGCTCCCCCGGAGAAAGCAGGAAAAAACACCAGCATTCCGCAAACACAAACGGCGACCCATTTCATCAGTCCCACCTTACCGCAGAGCTTCCAAAGGGGTATAACTGCCAAAG
>SVLY01000073.1 GCA_015067715.1 Oscillospiraceae bacterium
CCCACTTTTGGAATATCATTAGCGAACTTTTTCCTTTCAGATACCCCATAAATCCTGATACACTCATCTTCGGTGGTATACTCACCAACATATGTATATGGTCTACACATACTTCTCCTTCTATTATTTCTACTCCTTTCCACTGACATAATTGTCGTAATATTTCTCGTATCTCTATTCGTTTTTCCTCATAGAATACTTTTCGTCTGTATTTCGGGGCAAACACAATATGGTATTTGCAATTCTACTTCGTATGTGCTAAACTATTTGTGGCATTATTTTGTCCATTCATTTTAATGTCCTCCTGATATGGTTTTGTTGTAACTGGCAGGTCACAACTCTATTCTACCATATCAGGAGTTTTTTCTCTGGTTCACCGCTTAAGCTCTTTTGAACCACGCGACTATCGCGTGGTTTTCAGGTTACAAAAAACACGTCTGTAAAGCAAAAGCTTTACAGACGTGAAAAAATACGTTATTTTTAAGACTTAGGCCTTGCCGGCGCAGCCGAGAACGTTAACGAGCTTATGACGGACAAGCTCCTTGATGTTGGCGCGGGCGGGCTTGAGGTACTCACGGGGATCGAACTTGTCGGGATGCTCGTCGAAGAACTTGCGGATGGTGCCGGTCATTGCAAGACGGAGGTCGGAGTCGATGTTGATCTTGCAGACGGAGAGAGCAGCGGCCTTGCGGAGCTGGGACTCGGGAACACCGATGGCGTTGGGCATCTTGCCGCCGTGGGCGTTGACCATGGCAACGTAGTCCTGGGGAACGGAGGAAGAGCCGTGGAGAACGATGGGGAAGCCGGGCAGACGCTTGGTGACTTCTTCGAGAACGTCAAAGCGAAGTGCGGGGGGAACAAGGATGCCATCCTCGTTGACGGTGCACTGCTCGGGAGTGAACTTATAAGCGCCGTGGCTGGTGCCGATGGCGATGGCGAGAGAGTCGCAGCCGGTGCGGGTGACGAACTCTTCGACTTCTTCGGGACGGGTGTAGGAAGCGGCCTCAGCGGCGACGTTGACTTCGTCTTCGATGCCGGCAAGGCTGCCGAGCTCGGCTTCAACGACAACACCGTGGGCGTGAGCGTACTCAACGACCTTCTTGGTGATCTCGATGTTCTCTTCGAAGGACTTGGAGGAAGCGTCGATCATAACGGAGGTAAAGCCGCCGTCGATGCAGGACTTGCAGGTCTCGAAGCTGTCGCCGTGGTCAAGGTGAAGGGCAACGGGGATCTCGGGGCATTCGAGAACAGCGGCCTCAACGAGCTTGACAAGGTAGGTGTGGTTGGCGTAAGCGCGGGCACCCTTGGAAACCTGGAGGATAACAGGAGCCTTCTCTTCACGGCAGGCTTCGGTGATACCCTGAACGATCTCCATGTTGTTGACGTTGAAAGCACCAACAGCGTAACCGCCGTCATAGGCCTTCTTGAACATCTCGGTAGTAGTGACTAAGGACATTTTCTTTTGCATCTCCTTGTGTTTTGTTTTTATAACTATATAAAATAATTATAAACGAATTAAAGTGTGTAGAAAGACTTTGCCGCACGGTACATCATGTAAACGTCCAGCTTTGCGGTGACCTCAAAGGGGGCGTGCATGGAAAGCACGGGAACGCCGATGTCAACGGTGTCGATATTGCGGTTGGCAAGGTATTTTGCAACGGTTCCGCCTCCGCCAAAGTCGACCTTGCCCAGCTCGCCGGTCTGCCAGAGAACGTTGTCTCTGTCGAAAACACAGCGCACACGGGACATAAGCTCTGCCGAAGCGTCGCTTGCGGCACCCTTGCCGCCGGAGCCGGTGTACTTGACGACGACCACGCCGCCGTTAACAAAGGGAGAATTACGCTTTTCGTAGGCTTCGGCAAAATTGGGATCATATGCGGCACCCACGTCCGCAGAGAGGCAGACGGAGTTCTCGCAGAAGGCGCGATAGGAAACACCCTGAGCCTCACAGAGATCCTGCATAAAGGTGTCGAACCAGGCAGACTTCATGCTGGAAACACCCTCGGAACCGATCTCTTCCTTGTCTGCCAGAATGCAGATAGAGGTGCGGCGGGGAATTTCGGTTGCTTCGGTGAGAGCCAGCAGAGAACCGTAGGCGCAAACGCGGTCATCCTGACCGTAAGCGCCCACAAAGCTTCTGTCAAAGCCCACGTCCCTGGCCTTGCCTCCGGGAACGAAGCTGAGCTCAGAGACCAGGAAGTCTTTCTCGGTCACGCCGTACATCTCGTTGAGAATGCTGAGCACAGAGAGCTTGTATCTGTCGGAGCCCTCGTCGGCGTAGGGAGTGCCGCCGGCAAGAACGTTCAGGCTTTCACCGGTGAAGGCAGTGCCAAGGGGCTTCTGAGCCTGCTCACGGCCAAGATGGGGAAGCAGATCGTTGATGACGAAAACGGGGTCGTTCTCGTCGGAGCCCACGTTAACGTCAATACGTTCGCCGTTCTTATCGAACATAACGCCGTGGAGCTCAAGGGGAATGGTGACCCACTGGTATTTCTTGATGCCGCCGTAGTAATGGGTCTTGAAATAGGCCATTTCGGAATCCTCGTAAAGAGGGGCGGGCTTAAGGTCAATACGGGGGGAATCTATGTGGGCGGCGGTGATGTTGGCACCGTTTTCAAGGCTTTCGGACCCGATAACGGCACACATAAAAGCTCTGCCGCGGTTAACTGCGTAGACCTTAGTACCCGGAGTGAGCTTCATGCCGCGAACAAGGGGAACGAATCCGGCTTCAGCGCAGATAGCTTCGGCGGCATCGGCGGCCTCGCGCTCGGTCTTGCCCCTATCCAAAAAGGACTTATAGCCCTCGCAGAAACTCTCCGCGGCAATAGCATCCTCTTTTGAGACGGTGTCGTAGCCGTTTTTCCGCTCGTTAAGAAGCTCTTTTCTGATATCTTCCACTTTCAAACACCTCTTTAACTCAGTTATTCCGGGCGATAGAGGAAAAACGCTGGGTGTCGATCTCTTTCACAAGAGAGAGAATCTTTTCTCCAAGCTCCTCTACCGTTCCGTTATTCTCAACACATCTGTCGCAACGGGAAAGATAATACCCGTCGCTTCGCTGTGCGTCGATCCGTTTCTCGGCATCTGCCCGGGACATCGCATCCCGGATCATAATGCGGTTTATGCGGTTTTCGCGGTTGGCAAGAACGCCGATTACCGCCGTGCAAAGTGTCTTCATTCCGCTTTCCAGAAGCTCTACCGCTTCGATGGCAATGTCGACCTTTTCACATTCGGAAATAAGCTCAATAACCTTTTCGGTAATACGGCCGTGAGTTATTTCGTTAAGATCCGAAAGAGCCTGCTCCGAGGAAAATACTATTTTTCCCAGAGCCCGGCGGTTGACCAGGCCTTCGGGAGAGAGAATACCCTCACCGAACCGGGACACCAGAGCATCCTTCAGCTCGGCATCCGAAGCCAAAAGCCCGTGGTAGACCGCATCGCAGTCGATAAAGCCCCATCCGGCCTCTTCAAGAATCTTTCCGACGGAAGAGGTTCCGCATCCGCTTCCGCCGGTAATGCCAATTACCATTTCAAATCGCTCCTATTTTTCTTCACAGACAGGACAAAACCCCGTCCGCATCGACCACGTTAAAACCGGCCGCTTTTTTGATCCTGTTTGCAACGGCAAGACCAACTCCCCCATCGTCGGGACACTGAACGTAAATACGGGTGGGAGAAAGCTCGTCCGCTTTTCTCAAAGCGCCGAAAATTCCCCTTGCAAGAGCTTCCTTGTCGTCGCTTTTTCCGAATTCAACACAGAGCCTGTTTTCAAAAAGAGAAACACAGTCGCTGTAGCATATGCAAAGCTCCCCTGCTTTCATTTCCCGGAGAATGTACTCCGCAGAAGCCTTAACACTTCCGCAGACAGCAACAACGGGAGCGCTGGGGGCGTAATGCCGATATTTCATTCCAGGTGCAGAGACCTTTTCATCGTCCCTCACCTCGCCCCGGAGAGCCTTGTCCACAACAACGTCCGGAACGATCTCTCTGAGCTGTTCAAGAGTGACCGAGCCGGGTCGAAGAAGTCTCGGCTGACCGAAAACGCTGAGCACGGTTGATTCAACGCCGCACTCACAGCTTCCGCCGTCGATAACGGCGTCTATCTTTCCGGAAAGGTCACGCATAACGTGGGCGGCCGTCGTGGGACTGGGATAACCCGAAACGTTGGCAGAGGGCGCCGCAATGGGAAGACCGGAACGGCGGATAAGCTCCTGAGCAACGGGATGTGCAGTGAAACGCACCGCAACGGTATCCATTCCGGCTGTGACGCAGTGGGGAACGACGGGCTTTTTCTTAAAGACCATTGTCAGCGGACCCGGCCAGTAACGCTTTGCAACCTCAAGGGCAACGTCCGGAACGGACTCGCAGAGCTCGTAAAGGGTGTCAAGAGATGCAATGTGAACTATAAGGGGGTTGTCCTGGGGACGGCCTTTTGCAACGAAGATATTTGCAACAGCAGTTTCGTTAAAGGCAGAGGCGGCAAGTCCGTAAACTGTCTCGGTGGGCATGCCGACGATCCCGCCGCGGCGTATCATATCGGCGGCAACGTCGATCTCGTCAACGCCGAGAAGTCGTGTTTTCAAGTCTACAGGCCACCTTCCGATGCTCTCAGCCGTTCCGCCTGGTCAGCTGACATAAGGGCTCCCAAAAGCTCGTCCATGTCGCCGTTCAAAAAGCTTTCAAGCTTATAAAGCGTAAGTCCGATACGGTGATCGGTAACACGGCTCTGGGGATAGTTATAGGTGCGGATACGCTCGCTTCGGTCGCCGGTACCGACCTGGCTTCGTCTTTCGGCGGCGATCTCGGCGTTCTGCTCAGACTGAACCTTTTCCAGAAGCTTGGAGCGCAGGATCTTCATAGCGCGGTCCTTGTTTTTATACTGGCTCCGCTCGTCCTGACATTCAACAACAAGCCCCGTGGGCAGGTGGGTGATACGTATGGCGGATTCGGTCTTGTTTACGTGCTGGCCGCCGGCTCCGCCGGAACGGAAGGTGTCTATCTGAAGATCGGTGGGGTCTATCTGAACGTCTACCTCCTCTGCTTCCGGAAGCACGGCAACGGTTACCGTGGAGGTGTGGATACGTCCCTGAGATTCGGTCTCGGGGACGCGCTGGACTCTGTGAACACCGCTCTCGTATTTAAGACGTGAGTATGCTCCAAGACCTTCAACGGAGAAGGTGATCTCTTTATATCCCCCAAGCTCGGTCTCGTTGGCGTTGACAACTTCGGTCTTCCAGCGGCAACGGTCGGCATACATTCCGTACATACGGTAGAGCACTCCGGCAAACAGAGCCGCCTCTTCGCCGCCTGCTCCGCCGCGTATCTCAACGATTATGTTCTTATCGTCGTTGGGGTCCTTGGGAAGAAGGGCAAGCTTGAGCTTTTCGGTAAGCTCGTCCATTTTTTCCCGGCAGAGCTTATACTCCTCCCGGGCAAGCTCACGCATTTCGGGGTCACCTTCGCCGGAAAGCTCTTCTGCATCCTTTGCACCGCTTTCGGCGGCGAGATACTCCCGGTAGAGCTCAACGACGGGCTCAAGCTCCTTATGCTCCTTCTGAAGAGAGGCAAGCCTTGCCGGATCGGAATAGAGCTCCGGATCGGCAAGAAGCTGGGATATCTCGTCGTATTTATCTGAAATGGCTTTTAATTTTTCAAACATTTAAAGGTTTGATCCTTTCAATTTCTGATTTCCACCGAGGACATCCCGGAGGTGAAGGTTATAAAGGTGTGACCCTTGTTGATCGCAAGCTCGTTTCCAAGGGCGTCGAGGATGATCAGGGGCGATTCCGGAGAGGACTTCGTCCAGGTCACGTTTACGTACTTTCCCCCGGAGGCGTAAAGCCCGGAGCCAAAACCTTCAATATTGTAGGCAATGTGGTTGTTTTTGTATTCGGAGTCTGCAAAGAGAATAATTACGTTCTCAAAGGCAAGGGTCTCCCCTGTGTTGGTATCCACGTGGGGCGCACCGTGCTGATAGCGCTCGTAGAGCCCGGTCCTGCTGTTATAGAGGAAATAGGGCTGGAAACCTCCGAAAAACACTCTGATACGGCTGGCGTTATTGCCGATGGGCTTTGTAAACTCCTCACGGAACACGAAAGGCGTGCGGTAGATCTCGTCGGTGACGAAATGGGCACCCTCTGCGCTGAGAATGGGAATGCTCTTTACGATCCTGGCACTGGTGGTAAACATACTGTAGGCGTAGCTGGAGGCATAGCTGATGGCAGAGTCGCTGTAGAAGCAGTCCGAGTCCACCTCAGCGTCGATATGATCCGTTCCGAACTGCTCCATAACAGTCTTTGCTCCCCCGAGATATCCGTTGTGGAGAAGATAAGCGTCAAAGCCCTCTGCAACGGCAACAGCGGCGGGAACGGCACTGCGCACAGCACCGAGCTTTGGGATGTTGTTGGGGTTATAATACATGGCCAGAAGCATGGTTGTGCCGTAGTCCATTGGGATCTCAAAGATAACGTCCGCATCCGCAGTTCCGCACTGGAAACGGCTGGCCTTAAAGTTGTTGTTAAGGCAGACGGCCGTCACGCGACGGATGCCGAGAGTCTCGTTCTCTTCGTTTTCATAGCCGGAGAGATAGTTGAGGTAAACGTCCTGTTCGGCGTAAAGCTCTTCCGGCTCGGTTATGTCGTATTCAGTTTCGTCGGAGGCGTCTACTTCTCCACCCAGGGACCAGGTCGCGGCGTGAAAGCCGGGCGTGGTGCCGGTCTGGACGGGAACGTCCTCTCCGGGAACACCGGTTCCGTCCGACGTAGTGCCCAGAGTGCCGGCGGTAGTACCGTCCACGGTAAGAGCAGGATCCGTCGTTACCGGAGAGGTATTGCCACAGGCAGAGAGCACCGCGCAAAGACAGAGCAACAATGCCAAAAAGAGTTTTTTAACAGAAACAGGTCTCATTCTGATTATTCCGCACTTACAGAAATATTCTTCTCCCCGTTAACGTAGGATATGAAGGTCTTACCAACGTTCACGGTAAGGGGGGAACCGTCCTCGGTGGTGAGGACAATGGGAGAAGTGTAGCTTTCCTTTTCCCATTTTATATTGATATATGTACCACGGGTCGCAAGAATGCCAACTCCGGAGCCAACGTCGTCAAAATCGCGTCTGCCGGCAGAATCCCCGGGAATTACGGAAGACTCAACGGAGAGGACGATAACGTTGTCAAAGTAAAGCTGTTCGCCGGTGACATAGTCCACGTGGGGCGCTCCGTACTGCTCCCGGGCATAGGCGCCGGATTCGGCGTCGTAGATGAACTGAGGCTTATATCCGCCGTAAGAGGTGGTGACAACAGCGGCAGGAAGTCCGTTTTCGGGAGCGGTAGGCTCTTCATAGAAGAGGAAGATATTATTATATCCCTCGTTGACCTGAGAGCGGCCGCCGGAGGAAATAAAGCTCTCCAGAGCGGCGCCTACTTTTTCACCGGTGGTGAAATAACCGTGCTCAAGGCTGGATGCCGCAACGACTGCATCGTCGTAATAGAAGTATCCGGCGTATTTCTTCATGCCGTCGATATCCGGAATGCCGTAGGTGGCAAGCTCGGAATAAGCCTGCTTTGAGCCGCCGGAATGGACAAAATAGGCATCGTGTCCAAGAACGATGCAGTTCATCACCGGACGGGCAGAACGCACGGAGCCAAGAGTGCCAACCATGGTGGGGTCGGAGAAAACAGCAAGCAGACGGGTGATGCCGCCCTCGACCTCGACCTCGTAGATTATGTCCGCAAGGGAAAGTCCGCTCTGGAATTTGGCGGCGATCTTGAGGTTGTTAACAGATACCGCCGTGGGACGGTAAAGGGGGTCGACATCTTCTGCCAGGGCAACGCCGGTGAGATAGTTAACGGGACCGGAAGGTTCGGTCTGCGCGGCGGTCTCGTCAACGGTTTCGGATGTGTCGGTTACAAATCGGTTAGGCTCAACCTCGGAAGATGTAGCCTCAGTAGTGGCCTCGGTGATAGCCTCCGTTGTGGTCTCGGGAGGCACGGTGGGTGCGGTGGTCACTTCGGACTCCGGACACGCTACAGGCTCTTTGCTTCCGCAGGCCGCAAGAGCAACCACGGTGGTCAGAACCAAAATCAGGGAGAGCAAACGGAAGATGCTTTTTTTCATATTCTTATCCCCTCTTTATCTTTATTTGGGAGGCGGCTTATTCCATGTCCCCGTCGTAGTCCTTAAGGATGGCGTTGAGAACCGCTCCGTAGATGGACTCGGCGTTGGCACGGAAATTGGACTCGATAAGCTGTCCCTGAGAACGGCTTACCACCATCAGCTCCATGCGGATGATGTCCCCATCGTCGTCACGCATGCCAAGTCTGGTAGTAAAGGTGCCGTCCTCACGGGGAACTGTTTCGGTGCTGATGAGAGAATCGCGCTTTCTCTTTGCAGATGCGGTGAGCGCGGCCTTTTGGGCATCCCGGCGAACGCTCTGAGGCAGACGCTTTTCGCTGGAATTGATAATCCCCCTGCCCCTCTCGGAAATAACGTAGAGAGCGTTGCCGCCGTCATCACCTTTTTGGAGAATATGACCGCTTTCAACAAGCTCATAGAAAGCGTCGGAGGCATCGAAATAGGCAATGGCACCGTCGGTAAGCGCGGCTTCAATAACGTCGTCCATACCCAGAGGCTCGTTGACAGAGGAAAGCACGAACAAAAGAAGATACTTCAGATCAAGCTTGTCGCGAATATATCCAAGGGCCATGTCTCACCCCTCCTTTATACAGTAAGGTAGTTAAATTTGATCAGCAGAGCTCAACGGGTCCGTCGGACGCATTTGAGGCATAAAGGTCGCCGCGAAGACCGGTGGCCTTTTCATACTCTGCGGAAACGTGGGCAATAAAGCCCTCAACAGCGGAGTTTTCAACGATGGAAACGGTGCATCCGCCAAATCCTGCGCCGGTCATTCTGCTGCCGACACAGCCGGGATAGGCTCTTGCGATCTCGGTCATGGCATCAAGCTCGCGGCCGGTGACCTCGTAAAGATCGCGGAGGGAAAGGTGGGATGCATTGAGAAGCTTGCCAAAGCCGGGAATGTCGCCGTTCTTCAGCAGAAGTACGCTTTCGATAACACGGGCATTCTCGCTTACAACGTGGGTGACTCTGGCCTTGACGGTCTCATCGGTGAGAAGCCCGTCGTACTCTGCAAGATCATCCTCTGTGAGCTCACAGAGGTTCTTAAGCTCGGTGCAGCGGGTGCGGATCATCTCAAGGCCGCGCTCGCATTCACATCTGCGCTCGTTGTACTTGGAGTCCGCAAGGCCGCGCTTTTTGTTGGTGTTGCCAACGACGATGGTGTAACCGTCCAGGTTGAGGGGTATCTGCTGGCAGGAAACGGTGGCGCAATCCAAAAGCATACCGTGACCGGCCTTTCCGTTGGCGCAGGCAAACTGGTCCATAATGCCGCAGTTCACACCCACGAAATTGTTTTCGGCTCTCTGGGTGAGAAGGGCGACCTCGGTCATGGAGAGCTCAGCCCCGGCAAGCTTCAGAGCGGCGTAGGCGGTAACGACCTCGATGGAGGCAGAGGACGAAAGTCCCGCGCCGAAGGGAAGAGTTGAGGAAAAGAGCATATCCATACCGCAAAGCTTAATGCCAAGCTTTAAAAGCTCGTCCAGCACGCCAAACTGATAGGCGCCCCACTCTTTTCCGCGCTTTGTCTCAAGCTCGTCAAGACGGCAGGAGGCAAGGGTGCCGGGAAGATCGTCTGCCGCAAGGTTGACGGTATTGTCCTCTCTGGCTCTTACGAGAACGTAGTTGCCAAGCTCAAGGGCGGCAGGGAAAACGTAGCCGCCGTTATAGTCGATATGCTCACCGATAAGGTTAACACGGCCGGGAGCAAAGAAGATTCTTACCTCGCCCTTGCCGTAAAGTTTTTCGAAGATCTCAAGTGCTTTTGCTTTATCAAACATGATACCATCTCCAGCTTATATTCAATCACGTTAATTATACCACATAAGGCAAGCTTTGTGAATAGCGTTTTACAAAATTTTATCTTGCCCCTGAGTGTTTACAGATGTATAATATAATTAAAGAACAGACAGGAGCGTACCCCGCCAATGACAGAATACAATCTCGAGACCGGCAAGCCCCCGGCAGACGTTGCCGTTCAAAGACTTGCTTCAATACTCGCCCGGGAAAGAGCCTACGGAAAAAAGGCGTTTAAAATCATCCACGGCTACGGCTCCTCCGGCGTGGGAGGCCGCATCCGCACGGAGGTAAGAAAATATCTGGCCGCCGAAAAGCTTAGGGGCAGGATCAAAGCCTTCATCCCCGGAGAGGACTTCAGCATTTTCAACGCCGCCACCCACACGCTCTTCACCGTGGCACCGGACGCAAGACGTGACAGGGATCTTGAACGGGGAAACCCCGGTATCACCGTTATAATGCTTTGAAGTTCCGGGGGATTTCAGCATTTTACTCATTTTGTGCACCTGTATTGCCTTGCTAAAAACGACACGGTATGGTATAATTCATGTTAAAGTATGACCGCGGCGGCGCTGAACAGCTTATACCGCCGCGTACGGAGGACAAAGAAATGATCGGTTTTTATAATTACACCGTTATTCTCACTTATATGGGAGCCGTTGCCGGAGCGGCAGGTCTTGCCTTTGCCGCCAGCGGAAAGACCTTCCCGGCACTGCTCTGCCTGCTTTTTGCCGGCATTTGCGATATGTTCGACGGCGCCGTTGCCCGCACCAAAAAGCGCACCGAGGCCGAAAAGAAATTCGGTATCTGGATAGACTCCCTCACCGATATGGTCTGCTTTGCCGTTCTCCCCACCATGATCGGCTGGTCATACGGCATGAAGGAATGGTATTACATACCCATCTTCGCCGCATTCATTCTCGGCGCAATTATCCGCCTGGGGTACTACGGCGTCACCGAGGAAGAGCGTCAGACCGTCGAGACCGGCAAGCGCGCCGCCTACGACGGAATGCCCGTTACCACCTCTGCGGCCATATTCCCCGTTGTCTGGGTCATACTCACCTGCCTGGGTCTCAAGGCCGAGATCTGCATCTACGTTTACGCCGCCGTGCTCGCCCTTTCCGCCTTTGCATTCGTCGGCAAGTTCAAGATCAAAAAGCCCGGCAAGACCGGCATCACGGTCATCGCCGTTCTTGGCGCAGTTCTTGCCGCCGCCATGGTTCTGATAAAGGTCCTTTAAACCATGAAAAACCGCCAGAAAAAACTCAACAGAGCCGCATCCGGTAAAAAGCCCTCGCTCAGGGTGCTTTACGGCACGAAGGGCGGCAGAGTTCTGCTCAAGGGCTTCATTAACCCCACGGCATCCGACCTTATGGGGAAATTCATGAGCTCAAAGGCTTCCTCTGCCCTTGTTCCGGGCTTTGTTCGCAGAACAGGCATAGACATGAGCCGGTACGAGCCTAAAAAATACCGCACCTATAACGAATTTTTCACCAGAAAGCTGGCCTCTCCTCCGGAGTTTTCCTCCGACCCTGCCGCCTTTTGTTCACCCTGCGAGGGATTTGTCACCGCCTACCGAATCAGTGAAAACAGCGTTTTTGAAATAAAGGACACGGACTATTCGATTTCCGACCTGCTCTGTTCAAAAAAGCTCTCCGACACCTACACCGGCGGCACCTGCGTCATCTTCCGCCTTGCCGTTCACAACTACCACCGTTATTGCTTTTTTGACGGCGGACATGCCCACCGCACCCACAGCGTTACGGGCTGTCTTCACACAGTTCAGCCCATCGCATTTGAACACTTCGACGTTTACAAGCACAACAGCCGGGAGTACACCGTTATGGATACCGACAATTTCGGGCTCGTGACCCAGATCGAAGTGGGCGCAATGTTCGTGGGCAGAATTGTCAACTACCCCGCCACCGCAGAATTCAAAAGAGGTCAGGAAAAGGGCTATTTCGAGTTTGGCGGTTCAACGGTTATCCTCCTCTTCAGACCCGGCACAGTCAGCATCGACAAAAACATTGCCGAAAACTCTCTCCACGGCATCGAGACCCCCGTTGAGATCGGTCAGCGCATCGGAACTGCATTAAGGACCACAAAATGACCGCTCTTTTCAAAAAGCTTGTTTCCTTTTTCCGGGAAGAACCCTTAAGGCTTTGTCTTCTCTATATCCCCCTTCATTCTCTTGTCTTTTTTCTCACCCAGTACATCCCCAGAAGATATACGGACGTCTGCTGCGCCCTTGACGGACACATTCCACTCGTTCCCTTCTTTTCTCTGCCCTATCTGCTCTGGTTCGTTTACATG
>SVLY01000074.1 GCA_015067715.1 Oscillospiraceae bacterium
GTAAAGGTTCAGCCCGCCGATGACTACCAGCAGATCATGTACGCCGAGGGGCTTGAGTGGGCGGCGGAATTTGCCCACACCAAAAAGGATCTCCACATTGTCTCCGGCGGGCTGAACCTTTACGGTGAGTTTTTCGACCTTGGCAGCGACACCGCCGTGGTCACCGTTTCCGGCAGGACCGAAGGCCTTCGCTACGGCTATTATTTCGCCCGGCCCTATACGGACATGGGGCTTTCCGTGCTCACCATAGACCAGCGCGCCCACGGCCAGAGCGACGGAAAGTTCAACACCCTGGGCTTTGAGGAGCACCGTGACCTTATCGCCTGGACGAATTACCTCCGGGACCGCTTTGGCATTAAAAAGGTCTTTTACCACGGCATCTGCATTGGCTCTGCCACCAGCCTTTACGCCCTCACCTCTCCCGAGCGTTCAAACGTTGCCGCAGGCATGGTGGCAGAGGGTATGTACCCCAATTTCTTCGAGAGCTTCAAAAACCACATGGTGGAGCTGAAAAAGCCCGTGTTCCCCTGCGCGGACTTTGTGGATATCTGGATGAGGATATACACCGGCCATAGTATGAAGCGCGGCCCCAGAAACTGCATTCAGCAGCTGGACGCCCCCATTCTCATGCTCCACAGCAGAGAGGACAAATATTCTCTCCCCAACCGCGCCGAGGAGCTTTACGCCCTTTGCTCAAGCAGACACAAAAAGATAGTCTGGTTCCCCCGCGGCGGCCATTCCCAGCTCCGCTATACCGACAAAGCCGCCTACGATGCCGCCGTCAAGGCCTTTATCTCAGAGCTTCTCTGAACCACCGGCGAGACTTTCTGATGGGAAGTCTCGCTTTTTTCTCAGACCAACATACCGGAAGGGGCAATTTTTCTCTATGACACCGTCTTCTGAAAACAAAAAATGGGTGCTTGTCACCGGAGCTTCCGGCGGCATGGGCCGCGCCACCGCAGAGGAGCTTGCCCGCCTTGGGTACGGGGTCTTTGCCCTTGACCGCCGCACGCCTGACCTCTCCGGAGAAAGCATCGTCCCCCTGACTGCCGACGTCACCGACGGGGAGAGCTTAGAGAGGGCTTTTGCCTTGGTAAAAGAGCAATGCCCCAGGCTTTTTGCCATATGCCATTTTGCCGGGATCTACGTGCTGAACGCCATGTCCGAGATGGACGAGGCTGAGTTCACCCGGGCGTTCGACGTGAACCTTTTCGGGGTATTCCGTGTGAACAGAACGTTTTTGCCCCTTTTGTCCCGGGGAAGCCGGATCTTGATCACCACCAGCGAGCTGGCGCCGCTCTATCCCCTGCCATTCACCGGGCTCTACGCCGTTACGAAATCCGCTCTGGACAAATACGCCTGCTCTCTGCGGACGGAACTGAAGCTCCTGGGCATAGACGTCTCCGTTCTGCGTCCCGGTGCGGTGAACACGGGTATGCTGGACGTTTCCACAACGGCTCTGGACAGGTTCTGCCGGGAAACGAAGCTGTTTTCCGTACATTCAAAGCGCTTTAAGGCAATAGTCAACGCCGTTGAAGCCCGGAACGTCCCCCCGGAAAAGATCGCCCGCCGCGCCTCAAAGCTTATAAGCCGAAAACACCCGCCCTACGTCACGGCCATAAACCGCAATCCCCTGCTTTTGCTTCTCAACGCCCTTCCCCCAAGACTTCAGACCGCCATTCTTCAGGCGGTGCTGAAATAGGGAACAGACGTAAACCGAACCGAATCAAGGGCTACGATTATTCAACCCCCGGCGGTTATTTTATCACAATATGCACCTCAAACCGTGAGAACCTGTTTTGGACAGTCCGTAGGGGCGAACTGCGTTCGCCCGCAAACGTTCCGTTATCTTACATTGGAAGAATCGCAGACAACGAAATAAAAAATTGGACACCGTGTACTGTAACGTTCACGTAAATAAATACTGTATAATGCCGGATCACATCCATTTGATCCTTGTTATCGACGACACAGACGGGCGAACACAGTTCGCCCCTACGTTATCCGGAACGGTATCAATACCAACCCCATCAGATAACTTTCCCCTTGCACTTTTCTGAAAATATAGTATAATGACATTGTGAATACAACGAGGAGGCCTACGAAAAATGGAATTTGACGTTATAATCATCGGTGCCGGTCCCGGAGGTATCTTTGCGGCTTACGAGCTGACCCGGCGCAAGCCCGGGCTGCGGGTCGCCGTGTTCGAAGCGGGACACGAGCTGAAAAAGCGCAACTGCCCCATCGACGGCGAAAAGATCAAAAACTGCATCAACTGCCCCTCCTGCTCGATCATGAGCGGTTTTGGGGGCGCGGGCGCTTTCTCCGACGGAAAATATAATATCACCAACGATTTCGGCGGCACTCTTTACGAATACATCGGCAAAAAACAGGCTCTTGACCTTATGCGCTACGTGGACGAGATCAACCTGCGCTACGGCGGCGAAGGCACGAAGCTCTATTCCACCGCCGGAACAAGGTTCAAGACCCAGTGCATCCAGCACGACCTCCACCTGTTGGACGCTTCCGTGCGCCATTTAGGCACGGACATCAACTATATCGTTCTGGAAAACCTCTACGCCGAGCTGAAGGAAAAGGTCACCTTCTTCTTCGACACGGCGGTGTCCTCCCTGAAGGTCACGGACTCCGGCTACGAGGTGGTCTGCAAAAAGGGTACCTACCGCTGTGAAAAGTGCATCGTCTCCGTTGGCAGAAGCGGAAGCAAATGGATGGAGAAGGTCTGCCGCGAGCTGGACATTCCCACAAAGTCCAACCGTGTGGACCTGGGCGTTCGGGTCGAGCTGCCCGCAGAGGTCTTTGCCCACCTCACCGACGAGCTCTACGAGAGCAAGATCGTCTACCGCACCGAGCAGTACGGCGACCTTGTGCGCACCTTCTGCATGAACCCCAAGGGCGCCGTTGTCACCGAAAACACCAACGGAATAATCACCGTAAACGGCCACAGCTACGAGGACCCCGCAAAACAGACCGGGAACACCAATTTTGCCCTGCTGGTGTCAAAGCATTTCTCCGAGCCCTTCAAGGACTCCAACGGCTACGGCGAGTCCATAGCGCGGCTGAGCAATATGCTGGGCGGCGGCGTTATCGTCCAGCGCTTTGGCGACCTTATCCGCGGCCGCCGCTCCACCCCCGACCGCATTGAAGGGGCGTTTATCACCCCCACTCTCAGCGCCACTCCCGGCGATCTCAGCCTCGTGCTTCCAAAGAGAATTTTAGACGGCATAATCGAAATGCTCTACGCTCTGGACAAGGTCGCTCCCGGCACCGCCAACGACGATACTCTGCTCTACGGCGTTGAGGTCAAGTTCTACAACATGGAAGTCGAGGTCAACGAAAAGCTGGAATCCCGCCATCCCGGGCTGTTCATCATCGGCGACGGCAGCGGCATAACCCACTCCCTCTCCCACGCCTCTGCCAGCGGCGTTCACGTGGCAAGAACCGTAACGGAGGCGTAAACCCCGCGGAAGTGCAGACAGGAGTGTGATACAGGTGGATTGGGATAACTTGAAATTCAGGCGGGTTTTTTCGAAATCGATGTATAAAGACTTAAAGCTGCCTCTGGCCGAAATGACCTTCACCAAGGACTTCGTCAATGATAGGCGCGGAGATTTATACCCGATAATTGAAAAAGACGGTGCGTGTATAGAACTGATCGAAAACAATCGGTACTGTGTGCAGAACGGCACTGTTGAGAGAATGTTTGCACAATTTTTTCCGTACGCCACTTATCAGATCTCCTTTTCCGGGCTAACCGGTGAATGCGGCTTTGTTTTTCACCTGGCCGACAAACGGGCGCAGTTGCTCTGCAACAAAGATTCTCTTTTGTTTTTCGACGGAGAACGTGAGCAAAAAACAGAGCTGAAAGAGTCTCCTTCCTGCCGCACTGTTATTGTCTCCTGCCGTCCCGGAGCTTTTGACGTATACCTCTCAAGCAACGATAAACCGGATTTTTTATGTACCTTCAGATCAGATGCGTTTGCCAATTCCAATGAAGAAAAGCTGTTTCATAAAGGTTTTGTTTCTCTGCTGGTAAGCGGAACCGCTACGGTAAACGGTGCCTGCTCTTATATGGATTGCGGTATATCTCAGGCAGATATTCGCCCTATCCGTTATGAAAACGGTGATGTGATCTTTGAAAATGGCATGGTATTTTTAACTCTCTCCGTACGCATGCAGGAAGGCGGATTTCAGGGGATCGTTTCCTGGACCCCCTCTACGTCAAAATTTGAATTGGTCGGAGCACTTTTTTATGATAGCGGCGACGGTAAGTGGTGCGGTGACGTGGCCGCTTCCATTCTCTTTAACAGAAAAACAGGCGCGTGGAATTTATGGGTCTGTTCCTTTGCCCATCAGCACATTTTAGGTCACGCCGAATTCAAAGGAGATCCCCGTTTCGGTGTAAATGTTATCGACATCAGGTTAATGAATAAGGCCGGCAGGAATAACGGCATCACGGAATTTTTAGGTTTTGAGGGTGACGAGGATCCTGATTTTTATTATAACGAACAGGAAGATAAATGGTATATGGCCATCTGCCGCATAGACCCTTCAATTAAGGCCTATAAATATATGTTCTTCCGGTCGGATAACCCCTTTGAGAATTATGAATTTATAGGACAGGGTCGTGACGGTGCCGAAACAGGAGGCTCTTTTGCGACGGTTGAAGGAGAAAAAGTCTTCGTCTGCGGCAACGGCTTTGACAAGAGGGCAAATTACCGCATCTACACCCGCAAGGGTATGACCCAGGCCCAATTCGACTTCGACGACGGCGGCTTTCGCGGCTGGGGCACCATAATACCGGTAACCATGGGCAGCCGAAAACGGTATTTCTGGCTCACCTTCGACCGCCACAACGGCAGTGACTATAACTGGAGCTACGGGAATTTATATTGCTTCGAAGCAGTAACCGGGGATTAGAAAAGCAGCTCTGCACCGTAACCCGTAGGGCGGGGGCTTGCTCCCGCCGCGCTTCCCGTATCATCCCGGTACAGATCCCGGCGACATTGCGCCGAAGGCGACCTTTTCGGACGCCCCGGGAGGGGCGTCCCTACGTATCCGCAAGGGAAAAGAGGCAATACAATCAGGGCGATTTAAAAATCGCCCTACCGCAACTCTTCGCTTTTCTCTATTCACTATTCACTCTTCTCTAAATCCAACCTCCGGTCGATATTTCATACGTTCACCGTAACCCGTAGGGCGGGGGCTTGCTCCCGCCGCTCTTCCCGTATCATCCCGGTACAAACAACATCATAATTCGTTTCTCTCTCCCCCCACTGGCCATGGGGGGCTTATTGTCGCGGTGAATGGATAAAATACTTCCCGCAGGGGCGAACTGCAGCTGACGGTGTATTCCGGTGTTCTCCCACTATTCATTATTCATTCGTCGGCGGGGAGGATGTGGACTCCTCCCCTACGGGCAAAGGCGCAAACTGTGTAAGGACATGGTATACACTTACAACACCGCACCTAAAAAAATTTCAGATAATCCGCAATGAACCCACAAAAACGTCGAGTAGATGGGTGAAGGGCCTTGCAGGAAAGACAGGAGGTGAGCAAGATGGATGACGAATTGATCGTTCAGCTTTACTGGAACAGGTCGGAGAACGCAATAGCCGAAACTGACCGCAAATACGGTGCTTACTGCAACAGCATCGCTTACGGTATATTACAGAACAAAGAAGATGCCGAGGAAAGTGTCAGCGATACGTATATGGATGCATGGAATTCCATGCCGCCTCATCGCCCTTCCATTCTGGCCACTTTCCTTGGGAAGATCACTCGCCGGATCTCCATTGACCGTTGGAGATCTATGACCCGTGTGAAACGGGGCGGAGGTGAAGTGGCGCTCGCATTGGAAGAACTGGAACAGTGCGTTGCCGGAGATCATTCACCGGAACAGGTGATCGAAAAGCAGGAGCTGGCAAATGAGATCAACCGGTTTCTGGATACGCTCCCCATACCGGAACGGCGGGTGTTTTTGGCCCGATACTGGTATATGGATTCCGTTCAGGAGATCGCAGCACATTTCAGATTCTCCCAGAGCAAGGTTATGTCGATGTTATTCCTGACCCGGAATAAACTCCGTCGACAGCTTGAAAAGGAGGGTTACCTATGAGATCCGATGAATTACTCGACGCCATCGGCGAAGCAAAGGACGAATACGTCCGGGACGTAAGAAATGCAAAAATAAAAAAGATGCCCGGCTGGGCAAAGTGGACCTCTGCCGTTGCGGCTTGCTTAGTTCTGACGCTCAGCCTGAATATGTTTTTACGCATGGGGGGCAGAGCCGGCAGCGGCGGAGACGACGATTTGCATTATATGTACTACGTCGGTCCCGTACTGCCTCTGACGGTTCAGGGGGATCCCACCGGGATCACAGCCACGAGAAACGTGGATTACAATTTTTCCGGGTACTATACCCACCAGGAGAGCTACGAGGACGATAACGGCGAGCCCGTTTACTACGATAAGTACGACAACAAGGCGTATGTGACGGACAGCTACGTGCTCACGAACGCTTCCGGCGAGAACAAAACGGTTAGCTTGCTGTATCCCCATATCGGCGATATGAAGGAATGGGAGGCTTACCCCACCATCTCCGTAAACGGCGAAGAAACCTTCACCGCTATGCATCCCGGTCCCTTTTCCGGCGGTTTTGAGGGGGCTTGGGGATCCAACAAACCAGGAACCGTTAATATCGACACCATTGACTGCTTTGAGGGATTCCAGGAACTACTTTCTACAGATGCTTACATGAATTCTGCATTTGATGAATTCCCTGCGCTGGATCAGAAAGTATATGTCTATATGCTGCACGACTATGTGTACAGCCAAACCACCGAAGACGTAAATCCCACGCTCAGCTTCACTTTCTACGTGGATTATGAGAAAACGACTGTGTTCAGCTATGGCATGAACGGGGCTTCCTGGGACTATGATTCCGGATACTGTTCCCGCAGAAAGAGCAGCATTAAGTATCGGCCCAATGTGGATCCTGAAATGCAGCATCCGGATGCCGGTTATGTGATCCTTATGGGTGAGGATCTGACCTCTTACACCTTGCAGGGATACAAAGATGGTGGCTGCGATGAGGGCGAAGAGCTGAATGACCTTAGCTGTACAATCACCAGGTACGAAACCACTCTGGGAGATATCATGGATGAGCTGCTGGAGGATTTCCTCGGAGACCGGATCCGCCAGATGGATTCGCTTATCACCGGAAAGATCTCTGCAGATCAGATGCCCCTTAAAGAGCTGTATCTGGGTCTTGCCGCTGAGCTGCTTTGCTCCTACGGCATCATTGGTGAAACACCCGTGGAACGTTACGATACCGGCAGACTGGAGGATATATTCTCCGGAGCATGGACAGATGGCCGTGTGATCTACTTCTCCTTTGACGTAACGATCCCTGCCGGTGGCAGTATCACGGTGGAGGCAGGTATGCCGAAAGATGCCAGCATGGACTATGTCGGTAAAGATAAGGATAAAGACGGCTTCGATATGGCAACCGGGCTTGGCTCCAATCTGACCTTCACCGAGCAGACCGCTTCCATCTGCAGGTTTGAAGAGATTGAGATCATCGCACAGAACTTTGATTTTGACTTGGAGAACGGTGTGACTAAGGTGACACTGGATCCGAATCAGGAGCACTACTGGATGCAGGTCAGAAAAGTGCATATAGATTAGCCGCGCTATTCTGCCGTAAGCCTGCACACGCCCTCTGAAGGGCCGCTCAGTAAATTGTTCACAAAATTTTCATTGACTATGTGAACACCATACAGTAGAATAAGCTCAGAGAACACCGTAACGGCGATTTGGCACGTCTTGGAGCGCCGGATCGCCGTTACTGCTATTTTAAGGAATCCGCAAGGTGGTGAAGCTATGATTACAACTCCTTTAGGAAAAATCAAAGTCTGCGCTGATGGCATCTGCATAGACTACACAGCGGCAGAAATTGACTTTAACCGGCCGCCTTGTAAAGAAAAGCCAATTGCCGGCTGCTATCGCATAGAAGTTGAGTCTCAGGGTAGAAAAGCTATCACCTGCACTCTGGTGCCGTTCGATCCTAATTTGCACAATTCCGGCAACTCAGGACAGGACTACTTAAACGCAGAATTCATTAAGGGTGACACAATTCTAACAATGGGCATGGAGGACGAGAATCCAGCTTTTGAATCCGTTCGTACAGAATATGGATTGCAGTATAATCTGCTTCGAGCTGTCGATAAGGTTGTGTTTGGAGTCGCGTGGGCAACGGACTATGAAGGCGCATCAGACTGCCGGACATGGTTTGCGGCTGATCCAACAATTACTATACGCTAACATGGGAGGTGCAGGCAATGCAGCATCGAGAGTTTTGGGGCTATCAAGTTGAACTTGATGAAAAAGCAACGGCAGATTGGTATGCCCAGTCAACCGGATGGGGGTGCGAATGCGGTGATTGCCGTAACTTTCTTGCGTTAGCAAAAAGACGGGCATTTCGCGCACCTATCGTTGAAACATTGGATAGCCTCGGCATCCCACTTGAAAAAGCAACCTATGTAGGAGAGCTATTCAAAGACGAAGCGGGTGTGCATTATCAATTCAGCTACCGTCTTGCCGGTACAATTCTTGCCGTCCCGGAGCAAGAGGCTGTGTTTGACCTTTCCAAAGGGCGGTGCTGCCACGATCCCTACCCCTACGGCGCACCGAACTTCCCAGAGCCTCACTTTGATTTGGAGTTTGGCGCAGTTTTGCCCTGGGTTTTAGAGGAACCTCAAAAATAACGAAAATAAAGCCACCGATCAATCGACGACTACAAGCGAACACGGTGGTACAAAAAAGATTAAAGGCGGTGATTGCATGAATGAGAAGCAAATGAAAGCATTTACGATTCTTGTTCGTACACTCTTAATAATCGGAGGACTTGGGATACTGATTGCTTATCCTATTATGATTGAAAACATTGACAATGATGCATTATATCGAACTTTGTCTGTTGTTACGAAAATTTCAGTAGTGACAGCCGCAATAGGATTGTTTGGAAATCTTTTCCGTGCATTGCTTCTTTTACACCAAGAAGAAGTAAAAAAACAAGAAAAAGACGAGCAATAAAGTGCTATCGCTTGAATTGAAGTAAACCAATTCCAATTTGACAAAGGAGCATGATTACATGAAAAAGGCAATCATTCCAATCATTGCGGTTATTATTCTTGCAGGAACGATCTTTGGTGGGTACTTAGTGATAGATGGCCTATTTCCTAAAGCCAATCCAATCAATGTCCCTTTTATAAACGCTGTTATTTCAATGACGGTTGCCAAGAACGAA
Organism: Oscillospiraceae bacterium; assembly: GCA_015067715.1. Taxonomy (GTDB): domain Bacteria; phylum Bacillota; class Clostridia; order Oscillospirales; family QAMX01; genus SIG499. The sequence goes on from SVLY01000074.1 coordinate 9,329, forward strand.
ATGAGAAAAGCCGGAGAGCCGCGTGAGATAGCAAGCACTGATGTTGAAGGCATTCTGACCAAACTTTCCGAGGCAGAGCCAACACGCAAAATGAGCGTACAGGACAGCCCGGATGCTCAGGTTAATTATGAAATTGCCGCAAAAACCGCCGAGAGAACACACTGCTTCTATGTTTATGAAGAAGGCGGAATGTGCTATGTTGAGATTCCATACGAGGGTATCTACACAGTGGATAAGGGATTGATGGAGTTACTGCAGTAAAATGAAAGATAGTATTCTAATGAAAAAGGTAATGCGCTGGGTTGCGACAATCCTTGCTGTTTGCATCGTTACCTTAGCTTTGAATCTGCTGACCGATGGTGTGCCGCTTTTGGGGACACCTAAAGCAGAAAATATCGACCGGGTCGTGGTCACCCATACTGATTATCCCAACGATGTAAAAGACATTACAGACGAATTCTACATCGAACTGGCAGAGGCCATGCTGGGCTATCTGCATTATGCCCCGCTGAAAGGGCTGTCTGACGGCGCGCCGATTATCCAGATCACCTACATAATGGACGACGGTACAGAGGTCGTTGTGAAAGCCAATGAAAAAACCGTGTGGTGGAACGGAAGACCCCGTGCCATCCACGACGCGGGGCAATTTGTTAAAATGTGTACTGCAGTTTTCTATCTGCAGTAGGGACGTTATTGGCATATGCGGTAAAATTCACGGTATCTTCCCTGCGAGCAAAGATCGGGTGGTGCCGTATCATCCCGGAAAACCCAACCCGCACGGCGGACACAGGCCCGTTGGTTAGTGAAATATGGAAAGGTGGAAAGTATGAAATATTTATCTGCAAATATTCTGCAGGATTTTGAATTCCACGACGCACACTTCAAATTAGTGCTGTTCGAAAATAACACACTGACTATCTCCGTGCAATACCTGAATATCCATAAAAACACCGAGCAGAATCCTTATCTTACGGATATGGAGATCGAAGTGGCGAGAATTACCTTCCATGAGTTCCGCACAAAATCATTCGAACCCGGCAGAACATGGAAACAAGATGCAAACGGAAAATCCTACACCGATGAACCGCAAGTTGTTTTTGAAGGGAAAACAGCAGAAGACAGGTTGCTAAATGAACTTCGTGTTGGCTCAACCGTTTTTGAATTTGGATCGCTTGAAAACGGAAACTACTATTTCGATGGTGCCGGTGATGAGCCTTGGTTCCAGGCGCAGTTCATATTTGATTCTGTTGTAATTGAGTGGGATGAATACCGAAAAACTGCTTGGTATGAAGACAGGCCATTTAAGTAACCCATAGGGCGGGGGCTTGCTCCCGCCGCTCTTCCCGTATCATCCCGGTGCAGATCCCGGCATCCCCGTACCAAAGGCGACCTTTTCGGACGCCCCGGGAGGGGCGTCCCTACGTATCTGCAAGGGAAAAGCTTTTTGCGGGCGAACGCAGTTCGCCCCTACGGTCATGTGCGACAGAATTCGTAGGGGCGACCTGTGGTCGCCCGTTAAAACAACGTCGTTACTTCGTGTTCTATTAGGACCCAATTTCGAAAAATATTTACTTTAAGGCGGCGGTATAGTATAATAAATCAAAGTGAGGTGGGATATATGAAAACAAAAGCTTTTCTTTCTGCATTTGCAGGTTTCTTTTTTGGACTAATCGGTTATTTTGTTTTGCTCCTGTTAGACATTGATCAGCCTTTTCAACTTGCTGTTTTAAGCGGCTTACTTTTTGCTCTTGTACTTTCTCCTGTTTTATTTGTTTATGAACAAGTCATCAACAAGCGGTACAAGAAATTCGAAAAAGAGATTCTCTCCCCTGTCTTTCTTAAGGTCAACGGCAATTTCTATTTAGACGGTAGTGATGTCAAAAACGGAAATATCTATTTCTGCGAAGACGGAATTGTCTGTATTTGTTTAGAGGACAAACCATACACAAAAGATGAAATCTTACTGCAAAACATCGATCATTTTCGATACACACCTACACAGCTAAGCATCTTCACTAATGATGAACAGATTTTTGTAATCACTTTACCCCAAACAGATCATATCATTGATATGTTAATACAAAAGGGCTGGATTCTACCAAGGTGATTGTATGAACGAATTACCCAAACGCAAACATATTCGCATAGAAAACTATGAATATTCTACACCCGGAGCATATTTCATTACGGTCTGTGTAAATGACAAAAAACCGATTCTCTGGAATGTAGGGGCGGCAACCTGCCGCCCGCACCTCTCGAAAATCGGCTCTGTTGTAGAAACGGCGATTTTGCAAATACCGGAACATTATCCTGCTGTTTCTGTGGATAAATATTGTGTTATGCCTGACCATATCCATATGATCCTGTCCATCAATGCAGATGGGGACGGGCGGCAGATTGCCGCCCCTACAGTGTCAACTGTGGTGGGACATATGAAACGGTGGGTTTCTATTCAGATCGGCCATTCTATATGGCAAAAATCATTCATCGACCGGGTGATACGAAACGATCTAGGTTATCGCGCCGTGTGGGAATATATTGAAAACAATCCCATGAAATT
>SVLY01000006.1 GCA_015067715.1 Oscillospiraceae bacterium
TCTCAGCTCCCGGGGAGATACGGCGCGGCCGGTGTAGGGGCTGAACTCGTGGAGGTCGGCGCCACGGACGATAAGGCGCTTTCTGTTGAGCTCCATAATTCCGTTTTTAATGCGGATCTCTCTGAAGCCCACCCGGGCGCTCTCAACGTCGGTGACCTTGCCCTCTCCGTCCAGCATTTCAAGTACAGCCGTGTAGAGATACGGATCCTCGCAGTCCCATAGCTTGGGAGCGGGAAGGGAGAATTTTTCGTTTATAACGTACCTTGCCTCAAGGTAACGTGTGTGGTCGGCAAAACGGGCTGTGGTGTGGGCGGCAAAAAGATTGCCGTCCCTATCAAAAAGGGAAACTCTCACCCGACAGCTTCCAAAGTACGGCACGGTGTTGTCCGGCCAGATCTTAAGCCCCAGCTCTGCGTTTTCCAAAGTGTCCCCGAAAAGGGGCTCCAGCTTGAAATCTTCGATGTGGAGCGGAGCTTTTGAGATGAGCGTCACGTCGCGGTAAATGCCGTGGACGTGCCAGTAGTCCTGGTCCTCAAGATAGCTTTGGGGGCTGTAGCGGTAGACCTTTACCGCCAGAGTGTTTTCCCCGGGGTGGAGAAGTTCCGTCACGTCGAACTCGGCGGAGAGCTTGCTGTCCTCGGAAAAACCGAACTCACAGCCGTTTACCCCAAGGTGAAAGGCTGTCTCAACTCCGCCGAAATTAAGGTAGAACCTTCTTCCGTCCCAGCCCTGGGGCAGGGTGAAGGTGCGGTAAAAGCAGACGGTGAGGTTCTCTTTGGGAATAAGGGGTGCGCTGAGATCGGAAAGATCCTGGGTGACGGCGATCTCGTAGCTCTTGTCCTCCCGGTTAAAGGGGTAGATAACGTTTGTGTAGACCGGTTTTCCAACACCGTGGAGCTCCCAGCAGGAGGGGATGGGCATTTTTTCATAGCCGGAAAAATCTGCTCCTGCCCAATCTGCGGGAACGGCCTCGGGACAGGGGGAGACGGAATAACTCCACTCTCCGTTGAGGCAGAGCTTGTACGGAGATGCGCCCATGGCCTTTGCGGACTCAAGGTCGGCATAGGCGCCGTAGGGGGAGTGCATGGTTCTGCGGTTTTTGGAAGAGACGATCTCAAACTGTGAAAACATGGGGGGTGCACCTTCCTTAAATCTCAGCTTCTTTTCTCAATTATACCATACCAACCCCGGCAAAAACAATGGGGAGGGTTGAAAAAAAGAGGGCATGGGAGTATAATTGGCGTGAAACATTATTTTTATTTTCTTCGAACCTGACCCGGCCGCGGGCGACATTATGGGTGAAAGCTTTCAGATAACAGCGAGGTGAGAAAGGTGCAGCGGGAGCTTCTGTTGGGAGAGATGGATTTCCTCATGGGTCTTTGCATTTCCAAATGCGGGCGTATTTCTGCCGCAGAGGATCTTGCCCAGGAGACTCTGCTCTCTGCTCTTTTGTATCTGGAAAAGGGCGGAACCTTCCGCGAACCCAGAGCGTTTCTCGCCTCGGTGGTAAACCGGAAATACGCCGACACGCTCCGCCGGAAATACCGCCGGCCAACGGTATATATGGGGCCGGATGCGGATATTGCCTGCGAGGATGAGGGGATGGACGAAATACTCCGATCCGACGAGGCTCAGAGCGTCCGCAAAGAGGTGGCACACCTTGGTGAGTCCTACCGGAAGGTCATCGTCGGGCACTATTTCCACGGAAAAAGCGTGAGGGACCTCTCGCGCGAGCTCTGCATTCCGGAGGGCACGGTGAAAAGCCGTCTGGATGCGGGGAGAAAACTAATTAGGAAAGGGTTGGAAGAAATGAAAAACTATACCGAAAACAGCTATGCACCGAAAGCTCTCGCCGTGAGAAACAGCGGCCGCTGCGGTCTCAACGGCGAGCCCATGAACCTTACCGAAGACAGTATTCTGGCTCAGAATCTGCTTATTCTGGCATACGAAAAGCCCGTTACCGTGGCCGAGCTGAGCCGTGCCATCGGCGTCTCTGCGGCCTACGTTGAGCCCGAGGTGAACAAGCTGGTCTCCGGCGAGCTTATGAAGCGCACGGGTGACGGGAAGGTGTACACCGATTTTATCATCTACGATGCTCTGGACTTTGTGAAATACGTCCACGAGGCAGAGGCCTTCACCGATAAGTATATCAGCGCCTATACCGGGCCGGTCGAAAAGGCCATAGCCCTTCTGAAGACAAGACCCTATTACAGCCTTCGCCTTGAGCGTTTTATGATGATAAATGTTGCCCAAAACGGTCTGTACAGCAGTGCTGAAGCCTGCCGGGAAAAGCCCCAGGTGTTTCCCGACAGACCGAACGGCGGAAGCTGGATAGCCTTTGCAACGGTCTACCCCGAAAATTTCAAAATTCCCGAAGAGCTTCAGGGCAGAGAGGAATACGGCATGAGCGGCAGACGGTGCACCGTTTTGGACAACTACCTTGGAAACGGGAAGCTGAAGCTCTACAATTTCGAGACCTCCCTTGACCCCACCGGGTGGAAAAAACACACGGGCTTTGGGTATTCGAACTTTATGGAGCTTGAGCAGGATATGCTGAAGACCTTCTACGTTGTGAAAAAAGGCATTGCCCCCGAAACCGTGGATCTGGATACCAGAATGATAAGCGGACTTTCACTTATGGAAGAGCGTGGGTTTATAAGTCTGAGCGGGGACAAGCCGGAGCTTCTGGTGCCCGTGCTGAACGGAGCAGAGGAGCGGGAGTTTTTTGATATCTGCCGGGGCGCGGCTGAGAGCTTTGGGGAGAAGATACGCGAGCCTCTTGCAGAGTATTGCAGAACCCACGTAAAGCCCATTCCGCCCCATCTGGACAGTGTGCCCGACCAAAAACGCACCATGCCCTACGAGCCGGATACCATGATGTTCGTGTACGGCGCAATAGCCCGGGGTATCCACCCGAGGGATATCGGACCTGCGCCGGAGACCGTTGTTGTTTTCGACTGAGCGTAAAAAAAATAACGGCCTGCCCGGTTTTTGAGGATCGGGCAGGTCGTTTTTGCGGTCAGACGGTGGGGGATATCCCCTTTTGTTCGGCAAGCCAGGCGATAACTCCCCGACGGGTGAGAATTCCGCAGAGGGTGTTCCGGCTGTCGATTATGGGAACGAAGTTCTGGTTCAGAGCCGAGCCGATAACCTCGGCTTCGGTGGCGTCGATGCTGATGGGCGGACAGAAATCTCTGCGAACAAGCTCGGCAACGCTGTGTTTTTCCATTTCCTGCAGGTCGAGAGCACCGGCACTGAGGATAAATCTCAGAAAATCACCCTCGCTTACGCAACCGATAAAGTGACTTTCCTCGTCCAGAACGGGAATTGCGGTGTAGCCGTTTCGGGTCATGATCTCCCAACCCTGGCGCACTGTCTGTTTTTCGCTGAGAAGCACGGTACAGGCGCGGGGTATCATTATTTTTGCGATGTTCATTGGCGATCACTCCTTTTCGTCTCCATTATACCACCCTGTCGCCGGGTATTTGGAGATAAAATGTAAATTATCGTCTATTTTTATTAACTCAGCTTTTTCAGCGTGAGCGGCCCTTTCAGACCGCCGCCGTTCACCTCGCGCTCGAAGGTGGCGCTGAGCTGGTGGCCGTCGCAGTGCTTGTGGTCAAAGAGGGAATAGACGTCCGTTACGTTGATGCGGTTGCAGGAGGTGTTTGCAACGCATATCTCAAGGGAGTTTTTCTCCCGGAGAAGCTCTCCGGAAAAGCGGAGGACGAAGGGGGAAAGAGAGGCAATGCCGATATCCGTTCCGTTCAGCCGTACGCCGGCGGTGTTTTCCACGGCGCCAAGGTCGAGCTCGTAAAAGTCTCCGCCCAAAAATTCTCCGTCAAGCTCAAATTCTCCGGAATAGGTGGCCTCGCCGGAAAAATCTCTGCCGAAATACTTTTCCCATGGGCCGCACTCTGCCGGAATACCCTGGGGCGAGGGGACGTTGTCCTTGTGGGCGCCGGTGCGGTCTATGAAGAGCTCTGCGGTCTTTGTGAGAGTAAAGCCGCACAGAACGGGGCGGACGTCCACGGGGGAGAGAGCGGGCTCAACTCCGTCCGGCGCTGTGTCGGAAAAGAGTATTGCCGCAGTTTCGCCAAAGTCAAGGGTGAGAGAGGTGGCTTCAAAGGGTTCAACTCTGCCGTCCTCGATCCAAAGGCGGTATGCCGGGCGGTTCTCGGCAAAGCGGATATCGCCCTTTTGCACACGGCAGTCTTCGTTGAAAACGAGGTAGAGCGTTGCGCCGTCGGGAAGATTTCGCTTTGAAAGGCGGAAATTTTCGTTTTCCACGGCGGCAACGGGGGTGGCACGGGAGGAGAGGAAGGGGGCAAGCTTTTGGCTCACGTCTTCGGGAACGAGAGCGCCTTCGGGGATCAGCACCTTTTCGTAGGCGGCAAGCCCCATGGAGAGTCTGCCGTTGTTGATCTCTGCCCGGCGGACGAAATCGTCGTCGATAAGGTCAAAGGAACAGCCCTGTTTTTCAAGCTCAACGCCCAGCGCGTGGAAGGCGTCGGCATTTTCGCCCCGGCAGACGTTTTCGCAGGGCATATAAAGTGCGTTTTTCACCTCTGCCGTGCCAAGTCTTGCAAGATAGGCCAAACGGGAGAGGTATTTGTTTATGGCGTTCAGGTGTTCAAAGCCCGGGCGAACGTCCGTGAAAAGGGGACGGATCCTGGGCTGGGAATAGTGGAGGGAGTTGCAGTTGAAAACGTTTATGCCTCTCACCGCCTGAGCGCCGAAGACGTAGCGCATTATCTCCGGAGTGGTGCCTTCGCCGTAGCAGGCGAGGCTTTCGGTAAGGGCGAGACCCGTTCCCACCTGTGCCGCCGCAGAGGATGCAAACCTTGGGAAGAAGGGCACGGAATATTCGACCCTTTGGGTGCTGAGCCCCTCCGGGTAGATATGGCGGTAGATAACGTCCACCCCGGGAACGTCGAAGAGTCTGAGCGCCTCAAGGGGTCTTGCGTAACAGGGCAGGCGAAGTATCATGCTCTCAAGGTCGTGGTCGTTGTCCACGTGGCCGATGGCCATAATGCCGTTTTCGTGGCACCAATCCTGAATGGGCTTGAAAAAGTTTTGGTTGACAAGCTTTGAGACCAGCCTTCGCCTGTCGGCCATGGCAAGCTTTTCTTTTTCGGTAATCGCAGGCGCCCGGTAGGATATCTGGGGCAGGTAGTCCAGAATATCGTAGCCGTACTCCTCGAAAAACATATCCTCAAAGCCCCGGGTCCAGCCGTCCGGCTCGACGGCGGCTTCGTCGTCGAAAATATAGGTGTAATAGGTTCCGAAATCCTCGCCGAGGAACTTTTTGTAGCGCTCGTGGGTTAGCTCCAGGAAAAGCCGGGTGGTCTCGGGATTCATAATGTCGGTGTCGAATTCCTCGTCGTGGTCAACACGGAAGGCCACGCGGATATAGCGGTATTCAAAGACCTTGGAAACGCCGTCGCAGACGATGGGACCGCGAATACGGGTGAACGTGCCGTCCTGGGCTTTGGTGAATGCCGCAAGAAAGCTCTCGTGGTTTTCCGGGGGAGTGTAGGTCATGCCCTTTGCAAGGGGTATCTCAATAGCCGCGGCACGGTGACGGCCAAGCTCGGGGTGCATTTTGGCGATCTTTTTGCAGGCACTTCCCGAGGGCCAGCCGCCCTCGTCGTAAAGCCACGCCGCAAAGCCCATGGACTTTGCCTTTTGGGTGAAATATTTGAAGATCTCAAAGTATTCGTCAGAGAGGTATTCGGGCTTCATGTCCGCGTCCACGGTCTGGGGACGGAAGGCTTTAGGCTCGGGAATAACGTAAACCGCGCCTATTCCGGCACTTTTCAGCATGGCAAGACCGCGGTCAATGCCCTCTTTGGTTATCTCCGTGTCCCATACCCAGGCATAAGCCGAAGCGTATTGGGCGGTGGGGTTTTTGAAAAGAGTACGGTCGAAAGCGTTCATGGCATCTGATCTCCCGGGGGATGAAAAAATCTATGTTTCGCTCAAAGATATTGTACCACAAACCGGGTCCCGGTGCAAAGGGGAATTTGAAAAACGTGGGGGAGTTGAGCATTTCAATGAAATCGCGCATAGCGCGATGAAATCCTCACTCCGTTCGGATGAAATCTGCTTCGCAGATGAAATTAAATCCGTCCCTGCTCCCGACGGAGTCGGATTTCATCACGAAGTGATCTATTCCGTCCGCAAGGACGGATTTAGCTGAAAAGAACCCACTTTTGTTAAAACAAAAGTGGGTTCTTTTCTTATGCGGGTAACAGGATTTGTGAACCTGCATCCAGGCGGAAGTTTGGGATAAGACCTAAGTCTTGGGATAAGCGCCTGGATGCTGTTAAATCTCCTGCGGAGATTTAATAGGTTCTGCATCGGCAAACCTGAATTAAGAATAAGACCCCCGGGACAAGCCCGGAGGTCTTATTCTTATGCGGGTAACAGGATTTGAACCTGCACGGGTGAACCGATGGAACCTAAATCCATTGCGTCTGCCAATTCCGCCATACCCGCGTATTCGGTTGACGGCTTCTCCGTCAACCGAGCTTCCGTTAATTATATAATTTTTCGGTCTCTTTGTCAATAAAGGGAATAGATTATCTCGTAAAAGATATCCTGAAGAATGGGCATAACTGCGGCGCCTGCGATGGCGGCGATTATCACCATGATTATGCCGGTAACAACTGCAATTGCCAGGGAGAGTAGGTAGAAAAGCAAAATGCCCCGGGCCATGTTGCGCTTGTTTATCTTGTGGCATCCGCCGCAGGCCCAGACGATGGTGAGAACAAAGCCCACAAGGGGAATGCAGAGCAGAAGAAAATTCCCAACGTACCCCCAGGCAGAAACGGGAGCGTAACGGCTGGTGGGGGCGGGACGGGGATCGGGATCGGCCGGAGGAGTGGGCTGGGGAATAGGCTGGGGTTGGGGCTGAGGTTGGGGCTGGGGTTCGGGTTCCGGTTCCGGCTGGGGCTGGGGAATGGCAACGGGCTGGACAACTTCGGCTTTTGTTCCGCATTCCGGGCAGAACAGATCGCCGTCTTCAAGCTTAGTGCCGCATTCAGCGCAGAATTTCATTTTCTTTTGTGTCTCTCCTTCTTTTTTTTTCTGTTTTTATGCGTTCTTTGGATATACTCCGTAAAGGTGGACGATGTTCAGATCCTCCGGCATATCAAGCCCGTGGGAACCAAGGTCGCCGTCTATCTCGTGACAGCCGTGATCCATGGCAAAACCGATGAGGGTATCGTGGTGAGCCCAGCTCTTTTTTATCTGAGCCGCAAACTGGGCAAAGGCCATAACGTTTGCCCGAAGCTCGGCGATAGAGCGCACGCTCTCGGGTGCCCACCGGTGCATGGTGCCGTCGTAATTTCCGTTGTAAACGGCGATAAAATCGTATTTGTCCTCTTCAATAAGTCTTGAGGCACAGGCGTTTATCTCGGCGACGGTGTCAAAAATGTAATAGTCCATTTCCCGTTCGAGATAAATGTGCGCCATGCTGGACGAGGTGTCTGCAACGATTGCGGCCTTTTTGCCGGCGCGTATGAGAGCGTCAAAGAGGGTGTCTATGGTGATAACGGGCTTTTCGTAGCGCGTGATGCCATGGACGGAGGGCTGAGCGCCGGTGTACATGGTGCCAAAGCACACCGGAGTGACCGAGGGCATCACGGTGCAAAATTCAATGTCCAGAGGTGCAGCGTCGTCGGCGGGGTCAAAATAGGAACGGTATTTGTCGTAGATCCACTCACCGATGGCGTCGGGGTTGTACATGAATATCCTGTCGGCTTTTCTTCCGGAGAGCTTTTCTGAAACGTAGTCGGTGAGCTTTTCACACTTCGGCGCGGCCTGGGCGGGAGCTTCAATGCCCATAACGTCCGCAAGGGCGGCGCAGAGAGTGTCCAGGGAGCGGCTGTTGAGTCTCATTGGGGTTATCACCTCGTTTTTTTGAATGGCGTGGTACGAATATATTATATCACATTTTTTTGCTTATGCAATATTTAACATAAATTCTGCCACGGGAACCAGAAAATATCCCAAAAGCGCGCACACGGGAAAGGTGAGTATCCATGCCAAAACAAGGGAGAAAAGGGCGTTTTTTCTGCCGCCTTGCCCCGCCCCGGCCTGGGCGGCGGTCTTGACGTGGGTGGTGCTCACGGGAATGCCCAGCACGGTCGCGCCCAGCAGCACCGCCGTACCCCCGGCGTCTGCCGCCAGCCCCTCCGCCCGGGAGCTCACACCCAGGCTTCCTGCAAGGGAGAGCATCCTTTTTCCGCAGAGCGCCGTGCCCAAAGCAAGAACCCCTCCGCACCAGAGCACAGCCTGCCACGAGAGCCTGCCGCCGGAGCACAGGGCGAAGATGCACATAAACTTCTGTCCGTCCTGAGCCCCGTGGAGCACCGCGCTTGCCCCGGCAAAAGCAAGCTGAGCTCTTCCCAATGCCTTTTCGGAAAGGGTCTTCCTCCGGAAAAGCCGCTCTGCCAGCCTTCCCCCCAGCCAGCCCGCCCCAACGGATATTCCGGCCGTTGCGATCATTGCTGCCCAGCGGCCAAAGCCGCCTCCGTGGCCAAAATACATGGCCGCGCCACCAAGTGCCGCCATAAGTCCGTGGCTTTCGCTTGTGGGCACGGAAAAAAGCCAGGCCGCCCCCGTCCACAAAAGCACCGCCAGCATTGCCCCGGTGAGTGCGGGAAGGTTTTCTTCCCCGGCGGGAAGGCCGCTTAGCTCTGACAGGGTTCGCGCCACAGCCGGAAAAAACAGCCCCGATACCACCGCCCCGGCAAAATTGCACAGGGCGGCAAAAAGAGAAGCCCTCCGGGGGCTGAGTACTCCCGAAGCAACACAGGCCGAAACGGAGTTTGGCGCATCCGTTCCGCCGTTTTCAATGATAACCCCCGTTGTGAGTATTGCGGGAAGTATGTTGTTCATAAGTCGGTACCTCCGGAGTCAAAAAGAACTGTACATTTAAGCCGTAGTGATGTATAATATATATACTGTTGGTTTACGGTGACTTTGACCTTTGAGAGGACTTACAATGATTAAAATTTTGCTCAACGTGCTCTACGGCTTTATAATCGGCGCGCTCATGCTTTTGCCGGGCGTCAGCGGCGGCACCACCGCCATAATCCTCGGCATTTACGACAAGATCGTCTCTGCCGTAAGCTCTTTCAGAAAGAACATCAAAAAGAACCTCATCTTTTTGGGAACGCTTGCTCTTGGCGGCGGCATTGGCGTTTTGCTTCTGGCAAAACCCCTTGAAACTCTCGTTGGTCTCTGGTACGGCCCGCTGTGCTGTCTGTTTGGAGGTCTGACTATGGGAAGTGTGCCTATGCTTTTGAAAAAGACCGGTGCAAAGCTGAACCTTAAGGATATTCTCAAGGTCGCTCTCTGGCTGGTCGTCGGCGCGGCGATCGTTGTGGGCATTGAGTTCATGCCCGAGGATATGCTCACCCTTGGGGACAGCGGCATTCTCCGCTTTGTTCTGCTTTTTGTGCTGGGCATTATCTTTTCCGTGGGCTTCGTTCTGCCGGGCATCAGCCTTTCCTACCTTATGCTGGTCTTCGGTGTCTACACGCCTCTTTTGGCGGCAGTTTCCGGGCTGGATATCATGTTCCTTTTGCCCCTCGCCCTTGGTATTCTGGTTGGCACAGTTCTCACCACCAAGCTTTTGGAGACCTGCATGAACAAGCACCCCCTTCCCACCTACACGGTGATAACGGGATTTGTGGCGGGCTCGGTCGTGGCTCTGCTTATGAACGACATTATCCCCAACCTGCCCTGGACCGACGGCTGGTACAATATTCCCGTTTGCGTGGCGCTGTTTGCCGTGGGATTTGCGGGCGTGTTTTTCTACACCTCCCGCCACGGACTGGACTGATTTTGGTTCAAATAAAGGTGTCTGCAGAAAAAGCGTTCTGCGGACACCTTTTTTGTTGCGTTTTTTCACTTGATTGCAGGGGGATATAGTGGTATAATCTAATTGTTTTACAGAGCGGAGGTATATCGCCAGATGAAAATTTCCGACCTTTTGAAAAAAGATACTCTTTCAATATCCTTTGAAGTTTTTCCGCCCAAAACGGAGACCCTGTTTGAAAGCGTAAAGTCCGCCACAGAGGAGATCGCAAAGCTTCGCCCGGCGTTTATGAGTGTAACCTACGGCGCCGGAGGCGGAACGAGCCAATACACTCTCGACATAGCAAAAAACATAAAAGACCGCTACGGCGTGCCCTCACTTGCCCACCTCACCTGTGTTTCTTCCACGCGCGAGACCGTGAGAGAGCGGATATGCGACATCAAAAAAGCGGGCATTCAGAATATTATGGCTCTCCGCGGAGACGTTCCCGCCCATCTTCAGAATGCGGACCGCTCCGGCTGGGACTACCGATATGCCATCGAGCTCGTACGGGACATAAAAGAGTGCGACGAGAGCTTTTGCATCGGCGGCGCCTGCTATCCGGAGATACACCCCGAAAGCGCCGACCAGAAGACGGACATTGCCCACCTTAAGGAAAAAGTGGACGCGGGCTGTGATTTTCTCACCACCCAGATGTTCTTCGACAACAACCTGCTCTATAACTTCCTCTACAAGATCCGCCAGGCGGGTATAACCGTGCCGGTTATTCCGGGGATCATGCCCATAACCAACGCAAACCAGGTGGCAAGAGCCATATCCCTCTCCGGCTCCTTCGTGCCTCAGCGGTTCAAGAGCCTTGTGGACAGGTTCGGCTCCGACCCTGCTGCAATGAAGCAGGCGGGCATTGCCTACGCCACCGACCAGATAATCGACCTCTACGCCAACGGCATAACCAACGTCCACGTCTATTCCATGAACAAGCCGGACGTTGCCGCCAGCATTCAGAGAAATCTTTCGGATATTTTGGGGAAATGAACGTGACAGTCCAAACCAAAACCTACGCTCTTCCTCCCGTTGACCGGGCAGAGGCTCTGCGTTATGCGGGCTGTCCCGGGGCAGACGGTGAGCTGGAAGAGATTCTTGAAAATTCAATTGAGCTCATAAACGAAAAGCTCAGCCCCCGGGTGTGCTGGAGCACCCTTCCGGTCACTCTGACCGGGAAACGCTGTGACTTTGGGGCGTTTTCGGTGGACTCTGCAGACCTTGCGGAGAGTCTTTCGGGCTGTACCCGGGCGGTGGTCTTTGCCGCCACGGTGGGCGTTGATGCGGACAGGCTCATCATTCGCTACGGGAGGCTTTTGCCATCCCGGGGGGTCATGCTCTCCGCCGTTGCGGACGAGAGGATCGAGGCGCTCTGCGATGAGTTTTGCTCTGAGTTTGGCTCTGTACGTCCCCGTTTCAGCCCGGGCTACGGCGATCTGCCCCTTGAGACCCAGCAGGATATTTTTGCCCTGCTGAGTTGTGAAAAGCACATCGGTCTCACCTTGAACCAAAGCCTTCTCATGAGCCCGACAAAATCGGTCACCGCCATCTTCGGGCTGGAATGAGCCCTTTCAAATTTAAGTAAAAACAGAGATGATAAAATGAACTTCAGAGAGTTTTTGAAAAACAGCATAGTCTGCCTTGACGGAGGCATGGGTACTCTTTTGCAGGCAAAAGGGCTCATGCCCGGTGAGTATCCCGAAAAATGGAACGTCTCCCACCCCGAGGCGATAACCGGGATACACAGAGCCTATTTCGATGCCGGAAGCAACGTGGTTGCAACCAACACCTTTGGGGCAAACTCTTTGAAATTCAGCCTTGAGGAGCTTGAAAAAATAATTCCTGCCGCGGTGGAAAACGCCCTTGAGGCAAAGCGTACCTCGGAAAGCAATGGGGAAAAATTCGTCGCTCTGGACATCGGCCCCACGGGCAGGCTCATAAAGCCCCTGGGAGATCTGGATTTCGAGGCCGCCGTTGAGGCTTTTGCCGCCACGGTGCGCATTGGCGCGGCCTGCGGCGTGGATCTTGTTATCGTCGAGACAATGAACGACTGCCTTGAGACCAAGGCGGCCTTGCTGGCTGTGAAGGAAAACAGCGACCTGCCTGTCATCGTCACCAACGCCTACGGGGCGGACGGAAAGCTTATGACCGGGGCAACGCCCTCTGCCATGGTCGCCATGCTTGAGGGCATGGGCGCGGACGCTCTGGGTGCAAACTGCTCTCTGGGGCCGGACAAGCTCCGGGGAGTTGCGCTGGAGCTCGTCTCCCGGGCAAGCGTTCCCGTGGTGTTAAAGCCCAACGCGGGTCTTCCCAGAAGCGAGAACGGCAGGACCGTTTTCGATATTGCTCCCGCAGACTTTGCAGACGAGGTGGCAGACCTTGTGGAAAAGGGCGTGCGCGTGGTGGGCGGCTGCTGCGGCACCACTCCGGAATATATCCGCGAGCTTTCCCGCCGGATAAAAAGCCTTGCTCCCGTTCCGGTCACGGACAGGGATCTGACCGTGGTCTCTTCCTACACCCACGCCGTGACCTTCGGTTCGTCCCCTGTGCTTATCGGAGAACGCATTAACCCCACGGGTAAAAAACGCTTCAAACAGGCCCTTGTTGAAAACGACATGGACTATATCTTAAACGAGGGCGCCTCCCAGGAGGAAAAAGGCGTTCACGTTCTGGACGTTAACGTGGGTCTGCCGGGCATAGACGAAAAGGCCATGCTCACCTCTGCCGTGTTCGAGCTTCAGACGGTCACCGACCTGCCCCTTCAGATAGACACCGCAAACTTTGACGCCATGGAGGCCGCCCTGCGCATTTACAACGGCAAGGCCATGGTGAACTCCGTCAACGGCAAGGAAGAGAGCATGAGCGCCGTCTTCCCCCTGGTGAAAAAATACGGCGGGCTGGTGGTCGCTCTCACTCTGGACGAGAGCGGTATTCCCTCCACTGCCGAGGGACGCTTTGCCATTGCGAAGAAGATCCTTGCAACCGCAGAAAAATACGGTATTGCCAAAAAAGACATTATCTTCGACACCCTTGCCATGACCGTCAGCGCAGACAGCTCTGCCGCAGGCGTGACTCTTTCGGCAATGAAAATGATCGGTGAGCGCCTTGGGTGCAAAACCTCTCTTGGAGTGTCCAACGTGTCCTTTGGACTGCCAAACCGGGACGCGGTCAACGCTACCTTCTTTGCCCTTGCCCTGGAAAACGGAATGTCCGCCGCAATAATGAACCCCTATTCTCCGGATATGATGCGAACCTATTACACCTTCCGGGCGCTGAAGGGCATGGACGAAAACTGCGCTGAGTACATCTCCGTTGCGGACAGCTTCGTCTCTGCTCCCGTTCAAAAGACCGCTTCCGAAAGCCCGGCAGAGGAGTTTTCCTCCGGCCTTCAGCGGGCGGTGGTAAAGGGCATGAAGGACCGCGCCGCAGAGCTCACGGGAGAGCTTCTTTCCCATAGGGCACCTCTGGACATTGTGAACGGCGAGATAATTCCGGCCCTTGACCGGGTTGGGGCGGGCTTTGAAAACAAGACCGTCTATCTGCCCCAGCTTCTCATGGCCGCCGAGGCCGCAAAAGCCGCCTTTGAGCGCATAAAGGCCGCAATGAGCGCCTCCGCCTCCGGTAAGGGGAAAATAGTTATCGCCACGGTAAAGGGCGATATACACGATATCGGAAAAAATATCGTTAAGCTTCTGCTGGAAAACTACGGCTTTGATGTCACGGATCTTGGCCGGGACGTTCCGCCCGAGGCGGTTATTGCCGCCGCAGAGAAAACGGGAGCAAAGCTCGTGGGGCTTTCCGCTCTTATGACCACCACAGTTCCCGCCATGGAGGAGACAATAAAGCTTCTCCACGAAAAGCTCCCCGGAGTTTTGGTGGTGGTTGGAGGCGCTGTGCTCACAGAGGACTACGCCGCCCAAATAGGCGCGGACAAATACGCCCGTGACGCCATGGAGACCGTGAGATACGCCGAGAGCATTTTCGGCTGAAAACACAAAAAAATAAAGATGCTGAAGGTGGAAAAAACTTCAGCATCTTTTTTTATTGGTTTGTTTTTTCAGCCGACCTCGGCGGCGTCGGTATCGTCCGGGATCTCGACCTTGGTAATGTCCGCGCCGATCCGGCGGAATTTTTCGACGATATCCTGATATCCGCGCTCGATATGGCTGATATTGTCGATCTCGGTGCGGCCCCTGGCGCAGAGACCGGCAATTATCATGGCAACGCCGGCGCGAAGGTCACAGGCGGAAATGTTTGCGCCGGTGAGCTCGTTAACACAGCGAATGATGGCGGTCTTGCCGTCCACGGTGATGTCCGCGCCCATGCGGCGAAGCTCGTCCACGTAGCGGAAGCGGTTATCGTAGACCCCGTCGGTGAGAATGCTGGTGCCCTCGGCAATGCAGAGACAGCTTGCTATCTGAGGCTGCATATCGGTGGGGTAACCGGGGTAGGGCAGAGCGGTAACGTGGGTAGCGCGAAGCTTTCTGTCAAGGGGACGGGTGACGCGGATGTATTCGTCGCCCTCAGAGAAGTCAACGCCAAGTTCGGCAAATTTGGTGGTTATGCATTCAAGGTGCTTGGGAATGATGTTGTTGATAATAACGTCACCGCCGGTGGCGGCAACTGCGGCAATAAAGGTGCCGGCTTCGATCTGGTCGGGGATTATGGAGTAGGTTCCGCCGTGGAGCTTTCTGCCGCGGATCTTGATAAGGTCGGTGCCTGCTCCGCGAATGTCCGCGCCCATGGAGTTTAAGAAGTTTGCAACGTCCACGATGTGGGGCTCTTTGTTGGCGTTTTCGATAACGGTCTGACCGGGGGCGCAGGCGGCGGCGATCATAACGTTGATGGTGGCGCCGACGGTGCGCTTGTCAAAATAAACGTGACCGGAGCGGATACCGTCCTCGGTGGTGGCGATTATTGAGCCGTTTTTAACGGAGACCTCAGCGCCCAGAGCCCGGAAGCCCTTAATGTGCTGGTCAATGGGTCTTTCGCCAAAGTCACAGCCGCCGGGAAGTCCGGCTTCTGCCCAGCCAAAGCGGCCGAGCATTGCGCCCACAAGGTAGTATGAAGCGCGCATTTTGCGCATAAGCTCACAGGGGGGAGCGATCTTCTGAATATTGGTGGAGTCTATTTCGACCTCGTAATCCCCAAGGCGGCGGACGACGGCGCCCATATGCTGGAGAATTGAGAGCCAGAGGTTAACGTCGCTGATGTTGGGCACGTTGTCGATGCGGCAAACGCCGTGGACAAGAAGTGCCGCAGGAAGAATGGCGACGGCGGCGTTTTTAGCGCCGGAAATG
This sequence comes from Oscillospiraceae bacterium, assembly GCA_015067715.1. GTDB lineage: Bacteria > Bacillota > Clostridia > Oscillospirales > QAMX01 > SIG499. The sequence continues at coordinate 15,175 of SVLY01000006.1, forward strand.
TCCACGCGGCCATTCAGCGGGTTCCCTCCGTTAATGATATATTTATTCAACGGTTTTCCCTTCTTTCGGAAGTTGTTCTGTTACCGTTCGTATCCTTAAATGTTACGAAAGTGTTACGGCCATATCACGCCGTGTAGATTATACCATCTGATTTGGTTCTTGTCAATAGACCTGAGAATTATTTTGATTTTGTTCCGATATTTTCCCCTGCGTACTGGACAAACGGCAAAAAAAAGTGTATCATTATAGTACCCTTTTTTCGGAGGAAGATACACCGTGAAAAATAAAGGTACAAAGACGTCCCTGTGGACGCTGTTCATAACCTTTTTCAAGCTCTCGGCATTTACATTTGGGGGCGGATACGCCATGCTTCCCCTTTTGCACGAGGACTGTGTTGAGCGCAAAAAGTGGATAACCGACGAGGAAATGCTGGATATGCTGGCAATTTCCGAGTCCACCCCCGGCCCCTTCGTTGTAAACGCGGCCACCTTCGTGGGCTACCACCAGGCCGGCGTTCTTGGGGCGGCGGCATCTACCTTTGGCGTGGCTCTTCCCTCGTACATTGCCATTATGATCATTTCCGTGCTGTTCACCCTTTTCCGGGACAACGTCTGGGTGGACGCGGCCTTCCGGGGCATCCGGGCGGCGGTGGTTGTGCTTATTATCAACGCCGTTGTAAAGCTCTCAAAAAAGCTGAAATGGAACGTTCTCTGGATAGCCGTTGCCCTTGGCGCATTTTGCGTGAGCCTGTTTTTGGACATCAACATCATCTTCGCCCTCATCGCCGCCGGTATCGTGGGCGTCGTGTGGACGGTCATTTCCGGCCGCCGCATGAACAAAAAGGCGGGAAAGTAAATAGCAGTATTTCAAGTAGATAAAACCCCGGAGGAAAGTGTAGTGCTCTTAACGGAGAAATTATAAAAAACTGACAGGTCAAACCGACCTGCCAGTTTTTGCTTATTGGTGGGGTCTGGGCAACTGCCCGGTTAACCGCATCCGGTGGACAGCCGGACGCTCTGCTTGCCATGCGCGCTAATCGTAGGGCGGGGGCTTGCTCCCGCCGAAATCCAACAGACTGTGAATGTTGATAATTGATTGTATCTGTGATATAATCAATTCAAGAAAATTGACTTTGATAAGGTAAAAGAGTATGAATGGAAGACATTTATTTCTTACATCTAGCGGGTTATCATGTGAAATGAAGAAGATGTTTTTTGATATTATCGGAAAGCGTCCCGAAGATGTAAAAGTGCTTTGCATCCCTACGGCTGGAATCGAAACAGATGGAGCCAGAGAAGGAATAGCAGTATGTTTACACGAGCTTTCGTTAATGGGGATTCATTATGAAAATATATTAGTATATAATCTGGAATTATTACTTTCAAAAGATTACAAGAGAACATATTCGGCATATATTAAAGACCCTTTTCCGATCACCAGACTGTTGACTGTTGAGGAAATAGGGGCGTTTGATGCTGTTTTTGTCAGTGGTGGTGATAGTTCTATACTGTGTCGTGAAATGGTACGCACAGGATTCGACGAAGTGATTGCAAAGGCAATTACGAATGGTCTTGTGTATGTTGGCATCAGTGCAGGAAGTATGTATGCGGCAGGAAACTTAGACGAAGGATTACATATTATTGATAATCCGATAATTCCCCATTGGAATGGTACAAAAACATTTGAATTGCCATATGATAGAGACGAGGTTAAGCTTATTGATGGACAAGCAGTTTATATTGAAGATGATTATATTGGTCTAATGTAAATGAAAAGAATTACCAAATCCAACATACCGAATAGTTTACCGTAGCATCCGTTGTGCTTGCTGCGGTTGCTAACTAAGAGAAAGCGGCGGGATCACGCCTACTTCTCTTATTCTTTTGAATATAGCTTGTCCAATTCCCATTGCTTTGGGTTATTCGCAATATATTCCGCAATCTCATGATAGTCTTCGCGACCGCGAATCACATGCTCATAAAACGAATTTTGAAACAGCTTATCAATAGGCTGCACCTTTTTACACTGTCTGGTTGTAAGAGATTTATACGCACAAACGATATCCATGATCTTAGGGCGGGGGCTTGCTCCCGCCGTTTCCTCCAACAATAGGATCGCATGAATATGGTTGGGCATGATCACATATTGGTCAACTTTCAGCGAAGGATATCTTTGCTCCAGCAATACCAACTGCTCCTGCGCAATTTGACCGTATGCGGTATATTGAATTTCGGCGGGAGCAAGCCCCCGCCCTACGATACGGGATAACAGGCACCGTCTGCTTTGGGTGCAGATGGTAATAAAATACGCACCGGCGGTGCTGTAATCATAGTGATCCAGGCGAGGGTGTTTTCTTTTCGGTAAGTTATTCTCCATAAATATCACCAAGGCTATTATATAGCAAGATCCGCAGTTCACAATGCCGACTGCGGATTTTTCCATTAAGAACACGAAGTAAAACTCCGGGGTTTTTTATCTTATTGTATAGCCGTTCAGTTTCTTTCTCCGCTCCCGCCAGTCGGGGATGTATTTTTCGACCTCGGCGTGGAAGCTTTTTGAGTGGTTTGGATGGAGGAAATGGCAGAACTCGTGGACGATAACGTATTCTGCGCACTCTGTTGGCACGGAGATAAGAGCCGTGTTCAGGGTGACGGTGTTTTTCGAGGGCATACAGCTTCCCCAACGGGAGGTCATCTTTTTGAACCGGAGCTCCGGAAAGGGGAATAAACCGTTGAAAAGGGGGTATAGCCCAAGGCAGAGCCCGGTGAGCTCAAGCCTGCACTGTCCCGAAAGCCAGCTCTCCGCCGCGCATCTTACTGCCGCGGCAGAGCCGAATTCCGGCAGACCCAGCCAAAGCACGTCTCCGGAGAGTGAAAAAACGGGTCGCTCAGACCAGTGCGGATCAAGGGTTAGCTCACGGCCGTGGTAGAAAAGCTTTTCGGATACGGGGGCAGGGGAGCTTTGACCAAGTCGCAAAAGGGCGTTGCGGACGAAGTCCGACCTCTGTAAAAGCACGGCTCTGGCCTCGAAAAAGCTCATCCATGACGGATATGAAACGCATACGCGTCCGTCTTGACGGACGCGTATGTTTATGTTTTTCACTTTTTTGGGGGTGAATTCGCAGGCCGCAGAGATATCTCCAAAGCTTACCGTTTCGGTACGGGCGGTCATAAGAGCTCCTCTGTGCGGCGGGCGGCGGAGGCGAGCTGTTCGGCGGCGGCGGCACGGATGGCCTCGGAAAAGCCCTCGCCGGCGTTGATGCGGGCGATCTCGGAGATTCGCCCTTCCCGGTCAAGCTCAGTGACCTCGGTGACGGTACGGTCACCGACCGCACCCTTGCGGATGAGGAAGTGGGCAGATGCAGATGCCGCAAGCTGGCTCAAATGGGTAACGCAGAGCACCTGAGTATCCCGGGAGAGACGGGCGAGCCTGTCTGCCACGCGGGAGGCGGCAATACCGCTTATGCCGGTGTCGATCTCGTCGAAAATGAGTGTGCCCGGGGAGTTGTCCTCAGAGCCCCCTGCAGTGCAAAGTGCGAGCATGACCCGGGAAAGCTCACCGCCGGAGGCGCTTCGGGCAAGAGGCCGGAAGCCCTCGCCCCGGTTTGCGGCAAGGAAAAACTCCGCAACGTCGATACCGTCGTTGCCGAAGATGACCCGTCCGTCCCTCTGACGGGGGTCAAGCTGTACCCGGAACTTTGCCCCTGCCATGCAGAGGTATTCAAGCTCTCCGCAAACTGCGGCCTCAAGCTTTTTTGCGGCAGAGGCCCGGTTGGCGGACAGGTTCTTTGCGGCGGCAAGTGTGATTTCGTACTGGGTGCGGTATTCCTCTTCAAGGGCTTTGGCCGCATCCTCGTAGTTTTCAAGGGAGGCAAGCTCGTCTTTTGCCCTGTCCAGATATTCAATGGCAGACTCAATAGATCCGCCGTATTTTTTGCGGATGGAAGAAAGGGCGGCAAGACGGTCTTCGATGCGGTCTATGTCCCTTTCGGAGAAGTTCAGATTTTCAAGGGCGATGTCCACCCTTTCGGCGCAGTCCCGGACGGTCAGAGCGGCCTCCTCCAAAGCGGCGGCCGCGGCGGCCATCTCTTCGCCCAAAGCGTCGCCAACGGTGCGGACGAAGCCTGCGGCAGAGGCGAGCCTTTCGGAAACGGAGTTTTCCTCGTCCCCCAGCTCTCCTGCGGCGCATTTCAGTGCAGAGGCCAGCTTTTCGGAGTCCCGCATGAGCTTGCGGGATTTTTCCAGCTCCTCAAGCTCTCCGGGCATGAGTGCGGCGCTTTCCAGCTCGTTTATCTGAAATTCAAGTATGGAGGCTCTTCTCTCCCGCTCGCCTGCGTCCGAAAGCACGGCCTTCTGGCGCTTGCGGATGTCCTTGAGCTTTGCAAGCTCGGCGGAATAGGCGGATTTCAGGTCTGTGTTTGCGGCGAAGCCGTCCAGAATGCCGATGTGAACGGCGGGGTCCAAAAGCACCCGGCTGTCGTGCTGGCCGTGGATGCTCACAAGACAGGCGCCAAGCTCCTTGAGGGTTGCAAGCGAGATCGGCGAGCCGTTTGCCCGGCAGACGTTGCGCCCGTCGGCGTAGAGCCGCCGCTCCAGCGAAAGAGTGCCGTCCGGCGAGAGCTCGGCTCCGGCTTCGGCCAGTATCTTTTCCGCCTTTTCACCGGGAGCGGTGAACCAGCCGGAGACCGCGGCAAAACGCTCCCCCGACCGGATAAGGTCGCGGGAGGTGCGTTCGCCAAGCAACGCTCCGATGGAGTCGATTATAATTGACTTACCGGCGCCGGTCTCGCCCGTGAGCACGTTAAAGCCCTCGCGAAAGTCCACGTCGGTCTTTTGAATTACTGCTATGTTTTCAATGTGAAGAAGTCCGAGCAAGGTCTTTTTCCCCCGTGGGCAAAATTACTTGAGCATTTTTTTGATCTCTTCGCAAAGCTGAGCCGCCCGCTCCTGGTCGCGGATGACGAAAAAGATGGTATCGTCTCCCGCAAGTGAGCCAACGACGTGGTTCATGTTCATGGCCTCAACGGCAATGGCAGAGGCGTTTGCAACGCCGGGAAGGGTCTTGATAACCAGCAGGTTTCCGGCGTAGTCCACGTTGACAACGCTCTCCCGGAAGATGTTGCGGAAGCGTGAGGTGGTGTCCCCCACAACGTCGCCGGAGGCGGTGGCATAGCGGTATTTTCCGGTCTGGTCAAGTACCTTGATAATGCGGAGCTCTTTTATATCGCGGGAGACGGTGGCCTGGGTAACGTCAAAGCCCGCGGCGCGAAGTCTGTCTGAAAGCTCCTTCTGGGTCTCGATGGGGTGATCTTCAATAAGCTTGAGGATCAGGTTTTGGCGCTGAAACTTCATTTTGGGTCTATCCTCCTGCCCCAGGGGGGCATAATGTTCTGTGTTGCGGGTCAGTTTTTGCCGAATGCCGCATTAACTGCGGCCTCGGGAGAGACGGGAGCAACCGTGTCGGCAAGGTACAAAAGGTATTCCCGGTTTCCGTCGCCCCCGGAGATGGGGCTTGGGATCAGCCCGGAGACCCTGTACCCAAGGCTTTGGGCAAAGGCGATAACGCTGTGGAGCACCCGGACGTGGTCGGCGGGTCTTTTCACCACCCCGTGCTTGTCAAGGGCGCTTTTTCCGGCCTCGAACTGGGGCTTTACAAGTGCGATCACCGCACCGGCATTTTCGCACACGGCACGCACGGCGGGCGCGTCCAGTATTTTTGTGAGAGAGATAAATGAAACGTCTATTGAGCACAGCTCCGCCCCGGCGGTCATCTCCGGGGAGAGGGTGCGCACGTCGGTCTTTTCAAGGTTTGTGACTCGGCTGTCTGATGAAAGAATCGGGGCGAGCTGATCCCTGCCCACGTCCACGGCAAAGACCCCTGATGCGCCCTTTTCCAGCCACACCTGGGTAAAGCCACCGGTGGATGCGCCGACGTCAAGGCAGACCTTTCCCCTTACCTCGGGGGAAAAGGCCTCCAGAGCGGCAAGGAGCTTGTACGCCCCACGGCCGACGTATTCTTTTTCGGGGGTGAGTTCAATACTCTGTTCCGGAGAGACCTTTGCGGAGGCTTTGGTTATCTTTTTACCGTCCACGAAAACTCTGCCGGAGGTTATCGCGTTCTGTGCCTTGGTGCGGCTGTCGCAAAGGCCGCGCTCAAGAAGCAAAACGTCAAGTCGCTTATCTGTTTCCACGGCAGATCTCCGTTGCCCTGCGGGCAATTCCCGGGGCGTCAAGCCCGGCCTCGGCCATGAGCCCCTCAACGCTGTCCGCAGAATAGTAGCGGTTTTGGGCGTTTTGGGCGTAGACCTGTCTGTGGGGGAGCATGGAGGCGAGCCGCGCGGCCATACAGCCGGAGTCGGAAAGCTCCTCGCAGAAGAGAATGGGGCCGGAAGAGAGCCTGTCTATATCCTCTGCGGGCAGGGGAAGAATTTGGGTGAGCTTGATTACTGCGGCGGAGATACCCTGTTCATTAAGAAGCTCTGCGGCGGCAAGCACGTTGTCCGTAAGCCGCCCGGCGGTGACGAGGGTGAGCTCATCCCCTGTTTTAAGCACCGCGGCGGAGTCTTTTGAAGTGTCGCCATCAAATGCCGCTCCCGCACCCCGGGGGTAACGGATGGCGGCGGGGGAGGAGGGGTCGCTGTGGACGGTGTCCATAACGCTTTCAAGCTCGGCGGAGTTTGCCGGCATGTATATTTTCATGCCGGGCACCAGCGAGAGCATTCCAACGTCGTAGAGTCCCTGGTGGGTCTCACCGTCCCCGGCGACGAAGCCTGCCCGGTCTATGCAGAACACAACGGGGAGATTCATAATGCCCACGTCGTGCATTATCTGGTCGAAGGAGCGCTGGATAAAGGTGGAGTATATGGCGCAGAAGGGACGTATGCCGCCGGCGGAAAGACCTGCCGACATGGTTACGGCGTGTTCCTCGGCAATGCCCACGTCGAAGTATCTGTTGGGATATTTTTTTGCAAAGCCGTCAAGCCCGGCGCCCTTTTGCATGGCGGCGGTTATGGCAGCGATCTTTTTATCTTTTTTGGCAAGCTCACAGAGCTTGTTACCAAAGACTGAGCTCATTGACTCTCCCGAAGAGGGGGGACATACGCCGGTTTTGGGATCGAAGGAGGACACGGCGTGGAACTTTTCCGGGTCGGCCATGCTGGGGCCCCAGCCCTTGCCCTTTTGGGTCACGGCGTGGATAACGACGGGGCGGTCGTAGGTCTTTATCTCGTTGAATATCTGAATAAGGGCAGAGATATCGTGACCGTCCACGGGGCCAACGTATTTAAAGCCCAGGCACTCGAAAAACGCGCTGGGGATAATGGAGTATTTAATGCTGTTCTTAATACGTGTAAAGGCGGAATCCAGCATTTCTCCGGCGGGAAGAGCCCGCATAACGGAGTGATAGGTGTTTTTTGCGTCCAGATATTCCTTGTTCAGGCGCATTTTGGACAGCACCGAGGAAAAGGAACCCACGGTGTTGCCTATGGCCATGCCGTTGTCGTTGAAGACCACAACAACGGGAAGACGGGACGCACCTGCGTCGTTGAGAGCCTCGGTGACCATGCCCCCGGCAAGGGCGCCGTCCCCCAAAAAGGCGATAAAGCGCCGGTGGGGGTCACCGCCGGAGAGCCTGTGGGCACGGGCGAGACCCACCGCGGCAGAGACGGAGGTCGATCCGTGACCCGCCACGAAGGCGTCGGTATTGCTCTCGGCAGGCTTTGGAAAGCCCTCGAGACCGCCTTTTTTACGCAGGGAGGAAAAGCCGGAAAACCTTCCGGTGAGGAGCTTGTGGGTGTAACACTGGTGGCCAACGTCGAAGATAAGCCTGTCCCGGGAGGTGTCGAAACAGTATTCAAGTGCAACGGAAAGCTCAACCGCCCCCAGGTTCGATGCAAGGTGGCCTCCGGTTTTGGAGAGGCTTTCGATAAGAAAGCTTCTGATCTCGGTGCAAAGGGCGCGGAGCTCAGAAACGCTGTAGGAATGGAGCTTTTTATTTATATCCGGCGAAGAAAGCCGGGGGTATTTACGGTCTTGTGACATGGAATTATCTCCGTTCAGGTGTGAAAGGGCAGGGGGCATTTCCCTACCCGGTTATTGTATCACACCGGGAGTTCAAATGCAAGTGTGTTCTGTATATATATACGCTTTTTGTATAAATGTCCCGTCTCCGGAGGGATTTTTCGGCAATACGGAGAACTTGTTTTGAAGCTGTTGACAACGGCACCCGATAATATTATAATAATGTAGAATGGCGTAAAATGGAGGTCGAGTGCCTTATGATCTGCGACAAGATAAATCTCAACGAAGAGTTCCCCGGATTACCCATGAATAAACGGCCGGCTATACTGGAATGCTGCTGCCGTTCTCCGCTGTTTTCTCCCGCTGAAAAGTATCCCGCAATGATCGTTTGCCCCGGCGGCGGATACTGGGGCACCGCTCCCCACGAGGGCGAGCCCGTTGCTCTGGCAATGCTGGGAGAGGGTATTCAGAGCTTCGTTCTCTGGTACACCGTTCCCGATTCCTCCTGGCCCCAGTACCATCTTGAGCTTGCCGCCGCAGTGCTCTGGATAAGACGTAACGCCGGGCGCCTGGGTGTGGACGAAAACGCCATCTCCGTTCTGGGCTTTTCTGCCGGATGCCATCTGGCCGGAAGCTATTCCGTCAACTGGGGAGACCCCATTTTTTACGAAACTCTGGGCGCAGAGCGTGAAGAGCTGAGAGTGAACGGCATGGTGCTTTGCTACGGCGTGCTCTACTCCGACGGGCCCTACGTCCATAAGGGAAGCATGGACAATCTCTTTAAGGGAAACGCCACTCCCGAGCTTCTGAAGAAAATGTCCGTTCCGGACAATATCACCCCCGAGACTCCTCCCGCGTTCATCTGGCACACCGCCGAGGACAACGGAGTTCCCGTTGAAAACAGCCTGGGGGTCGCCGCGGCTATGAGCGCGGCAAAGCGCCCCTTCGAGCTCCACGTCTATCCCCACGGGGGTCACGGTCTGTCCCTTGGATCCTGGCTTGTACAGCATCCGGACAACCGCGCCAACGGCAACAAGACCGTTGCAAAATGGATCCGCGACTGCGCCGATTGGGTCAAGAGCACCTTTGGATACGATTTTTAAAGGCAGGACCGTTTTATTTGGATAACCGATTTACATTAAGAAAATTTGATACCAAGGTCCAGCACCTTAAATACAAGGTACTGCGACAGGTGGCAAGACACGCCTGGGACGGGGATCTGCTGGAGCACGTTGCGGACATCCCCATGGAGATCGTTCCGGGAAAGATACCCACGATGCGCTGCTGTGTTTACAAGGAGCGGGCGATACTTGCCCAGAGGGTAAAGCTTGCAATGGGCGGCCACAGGGACGATGACCGGGTCATCCACGTTATCGATATCGCCTGTGACGAGTGTCCCGCCGCGGGCTACGACGTTACCGACTCCTGCAGGGGCTGTCTTGCTCACCGATGTGAGGACGTTTGCAAGAGGGGAGCCATCTCCTTCGACCACAACCACGTCGCCCATATCGACAAATCAAAGTGCGTGGAGTGCGGAGCCTGCGCAAAGGTATGTCCCTTTGCGGCCATCGTAAACCGCAAGCGCCCCTGTCAGAACGCCTGTAAGATAAAGGCCATATCTATAAACAGCGAGGGTTCCGCCACGGTGGACTATTCAAAGTGCATCTCCTGCGGCGCCTGCGTTTACCAGTGCCCCTTTGGGGCAATAACCGAAAAGTCCTACATTCTGGACGCCATCGACCTTTTGAAAAACGGTGATAAGAAGACATACGCCGTTATCGCCCCGTCCTTTGCAAGCCAGTTCACCCACGCCAGATCCGGCCAGGTGATCGCCGGGCTGAAAAAGCTGGGGTTTGCGGGAGTAGTCGAGGCCGCCCTCGGGGCGGACATGGTTGCCCTTGCAGAGGCAAGAGAGCTGGCGGAAAAGGGCTTTCTCACAAGCTCCTGCTGTCCGGCGTTTGTGGAATATATCGAAAAGACCCACCCGGCGCTGCTTTCCCGGGTATCTTCCAATCTTTCGCCCATGGCGCTTATCTCTAAGCACCTGAAGGAAAAAGAACCGGATTGCTCCGTGGTTTTCATCGGTCCGTGTACCGCCAAAAAGGGCGAGGTGAAAAAGCCGGAGGTCAGACCCTGGGTGGACGTTGCACTCACCTTTGAAGAGCTTCAGGCTCTGTTTGACAGCCGGGATATCGACATACGCACCCTTGAAGACGCCGTTCTGGACGATGCTTCGTACTACGGGCGGATATTTGCCCGCAGCGGCGGACTTTCCGATGCCGTTAGACGAGCTCTGGAAGAGCAGGGTATTGAATTCGACTTTAAGCCCGTGGTCTGCGACGGTATTGAAGAGTGCCGCGTGGCGCTTATAAAGGCCGGCCATGACCATCTTGACGGAAACTTCATCGAGGGCATGGCCTGTGTGGGCGGATGCATCGGCGGAGCGGGATGTCTTACCCACGGAGAAAAGAACCGGGCCGGTGTGGACAAATACGGCCGCGAGGCCCACGAAAAAAACATGACGGACGCCGCAGGCGCCCTGAACACATAGATCACTGACAACAAAGGGAAGGAAATATATATGAACAAAATCACAATCATAGGCACGGGAAGCGTCGGCTCCACCATTGCCTACACACTCACCGTAACCGGTCTTGCATCGGAGATCGTCATGATCGACATCAACGGCGCAAAGGCCATGGGCGAGGCTCTGGACATCCGCCAGGGTACCCCCTTCTGCAACTCCTGCACCATCTATGCCGGCAGCTACGCCGACGCCGCAGGCTCTGACATCGTCATTCTCACCTCCGGTGTTGCACGTAAGCCCGGCCAGAGCAGACTTGACCTTGCCCAGACCAACGTCAACATCACCAAGACCATCATCCCCTGGATAACCAAGTACGCCCCCGACGCCACCTACGTTATCGTTTCCAACCCCGTGGACATTCTCACCTACACCTTCTGCAAATACTCCGGTCTTCCCGAAGAGCGCATCATCGGCTCCGGCACCATTCTGGACACCGCCCGTCTACGCTCCCGCCTTTCCGAGTACTATTCCATAAACCAGCAGAACGTCCACGCCTATGTTCTGGGCGAGCACGGCGATTCCTCCTTCATTCCCTGGTCCGTTGCCAATATCTCCAACGTTCCCATCGACGCCTACCGCGACTCTCTCATCCACACCGACGCCGTTTACCCCGAGCTTATCACTGAAGAGGTTGAGGAATACGTCCGCAAGTCCGGCGCCCGTGTTATCGAGCGCAAGGGAGCCACCTTCTACGCAGTTTCCATCTCCGTATGCCACCTGTGCAAATGTCTGCTCAGCGGCATAGACACTACCCTCACCGTTTCAACCATGCTCCACGGCGAGTACGGCATTGAGGACATCTGCCTCAGCCTTGTGAACGTGGTCGGCAAAAAGGGCGCCCACAGCAAGCTTCTGCTTCCCCTTACCGACAGCGAGCTTGCCGCTCTCCACAAGAGCGCAGAAAGCCTGAGAAACGTTATCAACAATATCTCCATCTGAGACGACCGAGTATAAGAAAGGAAGATATATCAAATGGATTACCGCATTGAACACGACTCCATGGGCGAGATCAAGGTCCCTTCCGACCGTCTTTGGGCCGCCCAGACCCAGCGCAGCCACGAAAACTTTGAAATAGGCGTTAACATCGAGATCATGCCCCGTGAGATCACCCACGCTTTCGGCATTCTGAAAAAGGCCGCCGCCGCGGCAAACGGCGCCCTGCGCCCCGAAAAGATGACCGCAGAAAAGCTTGCAGCCATCTCTGCCGCCTGTGACGAGGTCATCTCCGGCTCTCTGAACGACCATTTCCCCCTGGTGGTCTGGCAGACCGGCTCCGGCACCCAGTCCAACATGAACGCCAACGAGGTCATTGCCAACCGCGGCAACCAGATCGCCGGCGCAAAGCTTCTCCACCCCAACGACGACGTCAATATGAGCCAGTCCTCCAACGATACCTTCCCCACCGCAATGCACATTGCCGCCGTTATCGCCATTGAAGACAAGCTCATCCCCGCCGTTGAAACTCTTATTGCTACCTTCAAGCGCATTGAGGCCGAAAACGACGACATCGTCAAGAGCGGCCGCACCCACCTGCAGGATGCAACTCCCATTAAGTTCTCCCAGGAAGTTTCCGGCTGGAGATCCAGCCTTGAGCGCGACGTGGAGTTTCTGCGCCTTGCGGTAAAGCCCCTTTACGAGCTTGCTCTGGGCGGAACCGCCGTGGGTACCGGTCTTAACACCCCCAAGGGCTTCTCCGAAAAGGTCGCCGCAGAGGTGGCCGCCCTCACCGGCAAGCCCTTCGTCACCGCAGAAAACAAGTTCCACGCTCTCACCTCCAAGGACGAGCTGGTCTTTGCCCACGGCGCCATCAAGGCTCTGGCCTGCGACATGATGAAGGTCGCCAACGACATCCGCTGGCTGGCCAGCGGCCCCAGAGTGGGTCTTGGGGAGATCTCCATTCCCGAAAACGAGCCCGGCTCTTCCATTATGCCCGGCAAGGTCAACCCCACCCAGTGCGAAGCCGTAACCATGGTTGCCGTTCAGGTCATGGGCAACGACGTTGCAGTTGGTATGGCCGCATCCCAGGGCAATTTTGAGCTGAACGTGTTCATGCCCGTCTGCATCTACAATTTCCTCCAGTCCGCAAGACTTCTTGCCGAGGCCATCGTCTCCTTCAACAAGAACTGTGCCGTTGGCATCAAGGCAAACCGGGAAAAGATGCACGCAAACCTCCACAACTCCCTCATGCTTGTCACTGCCCTTAACCCTTACATCGGCTACGAAAACGCCGCAAAGACCGTTAAGAAGGCATTTAAGGACAATATTTCCCTTAAGGAAGCCTGTGTTGAGCTTGGATTCCTTACCGCCGAGAGATTCGACGAGGTCTTCCATCCGGAAGAAATGGTTTAATTAACAGAGGAGAACCGAAAAGATGAAACTTAGCTATTTCCCGGGATGCACCCTGAAAAACAAAGCCGCAGACCTTGACCGCTACGCAAGGCTTTGCGCCGAGGCTCTGGGTGTTACTCTGGAAGAGATCGAAGAGTGGCAGTGCTGCGGAGGCGTGTTCACCACCTCCACGGACGAGGTCGCAACAAAGCTTGCCTCCGTCCGGGCTCTTGCAGACGCCAAAAAGCAGGGCAGACCTCTTGTCAGCGTTTGCTCTGCCTGCCACAACGTTATAAAGCAGACCAACCACGCCATGCAGACCAACGCCGAATTTGCGGACAAGGTCAACCGTTACATGGCTCCCGAGAGCTACGACGGCTCTGCCGAGGTCGTCCACTATCTGGAGATGCTCCGGGATATCGTTGGCCTTGACAAGCTCGCCGCCGCAGTCAAAAACCCCCTTAAGGGCAAAAAGATCGCCGCCTACTACGGCTGTCTTCTGCTGAGACCGGGCTCCGTTATGGCAATGGACGATCCCGAAAACCCCAGGATCATGGAGGATATCATCACCGCCATCGGCGCCGAGCCTGTTATCTACCCCTACCGCAACGAGTGCTGCGGAGGCTACGTGGTTATGGAAAGCCCTGAGCTTGCGGGCAAAATGAGCAAAAAGGTCACCCAAAGTGCTCATGAGAAGGGCGCAGACCTCATCGTCACCGCTTGTCCCCTCTGCCGCTACAATCTTGTGAAGAACGGCTCTGACACTCCCGTTGTCTATTTCACAGAGCTTCTTGCCCAGGCTCTCGGTCTGAAGGAGGGCGAAGATGAGTAATCCCATGGAAAACGTCCGCGAAGAGATAATCCGCCGAAGCGGAGTTGACCCCAAAAAGTGCATGCGCTGCGGCAAGTGCTCCGGCACCTGTCCGGCTTACGACGAGATGGAGTACCATCCCCACCAGTTTGTCTACATGGTGGAGTCCGGGGATATAGAACCCCTGATGAAGTCCGAATCCGTCTACCGCTGTCTTACCTGCTTTGCCTGTGTGGAGAGATGTCCCCGGGGCGTTGAGCCTGCAAAGCTTATCGAGGCAGTCCGCCTTGAGGTCATCCGTGCCTCCGGCGCAAACCATATGACCCCCGACCACGTGCCCGCCCTGCTGGACGACGAGATCCCCCAGCAGGCTCTGGTAAGTGCGTTCAGAAAATATACCAAGTAAGGAGGAAAAGACTTTATGCAGAGAATAGGTGTTTTTGTCTGCTGGTGCGGAAGCAATATTGCCGGAACAGTTGACGTTCAGGCTGTATCCGAGGCCCTTAAGACCGAGCCCGGCGTTGTCTTTTCCACCAACTATCAGTATATGTGCTCCCAGGCAGGTCAGGACATAATCAAAAATGCCATTGCCGAGCATAAGCTCACGGGCATCGTCGTCTGCTCCTGCTCACCCCGTATGCACGAGGCGACCTTCCGCAAGACCGCCGCGGCGGCAGGTCTCAACCCCTATATGGTGGAGATCGCCAACATCCGCGAGCAGTGCTCCTGGGTACATAAGGATATGCCCATCGGCACCGAAAAGGCCATCATCCTTGGCAGAGCGGCAATTGCAAAGGTAAACCTCAACACCCCCCTGACTCCCGGCGAAAGCCCCGTTACAAAGCGCGCTTTGGTCATCGGCGGCGGTATTGCCGGCATCCAGACCGCTCTGGATATTGCCGACGCGGGCTTTGAGGTGGACATCGTTGAGAAAAAGCCCACCATCGGCGGCAAAATGGCTCAGCTGGACAAGACCTTCCCCACGCTGGACTGTGCCGCGTGTATCCTCACTCCCAAAATGGTGGACGTTGCCCAGCACGAAAAGATCCGCATCTTCTCCTACAGCGAGGTTGAGGCTGTTTCGGGCTTCGTTGGCAATTTTGACGTTAAGATAAAGAAAAAGGCCCGCTTCGTGGACGAGACCAAGTGCACCGGCTGCGGCCTCTGCACCGAAAAGTGCCCCCAGAAAAAGGTTCCCAACGAGTTTAACCTGGGCATGGACAACCGCCGTGCGGTCTACATTCCCTTTGCCCAGGCAGTTCCCAAGGTTGCCACCATCGACGCGGACTACTGCAGTATGCTGAAAAACGGCAAGTGCGGCGTATGCGCCAAGGTGTGCACCGCCGGCGCCATAGACTACAAACAGCAGGATCAGACCATTGAAGAAAAGTACGGCGCCATCGTCGTTGCCACGGGCTTTAACCCCATCAGCATGGACAAGTTCGATGAATATGCCTACAGCCAGTCCAAAGATGTTATAACCTCCCTTGAGTTCGAGCGTCTCACCAACGCCGCAGGTCCCACCGCGGGCAAGCTCCTGCGCCCCTCCGACGGAAAGCATCCCCACACCATCGTGTTCGTCCAGTGCGTGGGCTCCAGATGCGACTCCTGCAGTGAAAAGGGCAAGGAATACTGCTCGAAGATCTGCTGTATGTACACCGCAAAGCACGCCATGCTCACCCGGGACAAGTATCCGGACACCGAAGTCTACGTGTTCTACATCGACGTTCGTACCCCCGGCAAGGCCTTCGACGAGTTCTATCGCCGCGCCGTTGAGGAATACGGCGTTCACTATATCAAGGGCATGGTGGGCAAGGTCGCTCCCGAGGGCGACAAGCTCATGGTCCGTGCCAGCGATCTGCTTGCAAACAAGCAGCTGAACATCGAGGCTGACCTTGTGGTTCTTGCCGCCGCCATCGAGCCCGACAAGAGCGCCCGTCCCCTTGCAACCATGCTCACCGCCAGCATGGACACCAACGATTTCTTCACCGAGGCTCACCCCAAGCTCCGCCCCGTGGAAAGCCCCACCGCAGGTGTTTTCCTCTCCGGCGCGTGCCAGGGTCCCAAGGACATTCCCGAGACAGTCTCCCAGGCGGGAGCCGCCGCGGCAAAGGTCATCGGTCTGCTTGCCAAGGATAAGCTCACCGGCAACCCCTGCGTTGCATCTTCCGACGAGCTTATGTGCAACGGCTGTTCCTCCTGCGCCAACGTCTGCCCCTACGGCGCCATCACTTACGAAAACAAGGAATTCCGTATGCCGGACAGAACCGTTGCCATCCGCCGGGTCGCAAAGGTAAACCCCGCCGTTTGCCAGGGCTGTGGCGCGTGTACGGTGGCCTGTCCCTCCGGAGCCATGGACCTTAAGGGATTTGCAAGCTCACAGATCATTGCGGAGGTGGATGCAATATGCCGGTAAACGAATACAAGCCCCTTATCGTTGCCTTCTGCTGTAACTGGTGCTCCTACGCCGGTGCGGACCTTGCGGGCAACAACAGACTTAACTATCCCGCGGACGTAAAGATCATCCGCGTTCCCTGTTCCTGCCGGGTCAACCCCATGTTCATCCTTCGCGCCTTCCAGCGCGGAGCGGACGGTGTTATCATTTGCGGCTGTCACCCCGGAGACTGCCACTATACCTCCGGCAACTATTACACCCGCCGCAGAATGGCTCTGCTGTTCTCCATGCTGGACTATCTGGGCATCGAACGTGAGCGCACCAGAGTGGAGTGGGTCTCTGCCGCGGAAGGCGCAAAGTTTGCCGCCACAATGAACGATTTCGCCAAAACGGTTGCCGCCCTTGGTGAAAACAAAAGACTGGAGGATCTCAGATGCAAAAAATAACACGGGATGCCCTTGTCAATAAGGCTCTGGCCCTTCTGGATAACGGAACTGTGGACCGTGTTCTGGGCTGGAAAAAGGGCGAGCTCGCCTACGACGTTACCCCCGCCGTCTTTACAGACGGCAAGAGCATCGGGGAGGGCTTTGTCTGGAACGATTTTTGCGGAGCAAACTTCTCCAAATACCTCATTGCCGAGACCAAAAAGACCGGAAGCAAGGTGCTTGTTTTCCTCAAGCCCTGCGACACCTACAGCTTCAACCAGCTCCTCACCGAGCACCGTTTCGACCGTGAAAAGGTCTATGCCGTGGGCATTCCCTGCGAGGGGATGACCGACGTTCACAAGCTCCGCGCCGCTGTGGGCGAGGGCATCTGCAACGTCGAAGCCGATGGCGATATGCTTGCCGTTTCCACCGTCTACACCGACGAGCCCGTAAACGTGCCTGCCGCCGAGGTCATGCTGGAGAGATGCCTTGTGTGCAAGAGCAAAAAGCACGTGGCTTACGACGAGCTTCTGGGAGAGGAGGGCGAGGTCGCCGAATCTGCCCGTTTCGATCAGGTGGCCGAGCTCGAGGCTCTCACCCCCGACGAAAGATTTGCCTTCTGGCAGAACGAGCTTTCCCGCTGTATCCGCTGCAACGCCTGCCGTGACGTTTGCCCGGCCTGCACCTGTGAAAAGTGCGTTTTCAACAACCCCTCTTCCGGAGTTGAAAACAAGGCGGCGGCCAACAGCTTTGAAGAAAAGATGTTCCACATCATCCGCGCGTTCCACGTTGCGGGCAGATGCACCGACTGCGGCGAGTGCAGCCGCGTATGCCCCCAGAGAATTCCCCTGCACCTGCTGAACAGAAAATTCATCAGCGATATCGACAATTTCTACGGCGAATATCAGGCCGGAGCAGAGGTCGGTTCCCGTGCGCCCCTTGTGAACTACGATCAGGACGACCTGGAGCCCTCCGAAGTTTTCGGCGGAAGGGAGTGAGGCAGATATGCGTAAATGTTCCCTTTCTGAAATGAACAAGGTCTTTGCCCGGATCGCCTCGGCACAAAAGCTCTATCTCCCCGTGGACGGAGAGGCCGGAGCGGAATATAAGCTCTGGGAAGAGGGCACGGAGTGGAGCAACGCTCTCAACACCGTGAAAAGCCCCAAGGACTTTTTCTTCCCCCAGCTTGAAAACCTTATGGAGTTCAAGGTCACAGGCAAAAGCATTGAGGTCATCGACACCCGCAAGGCAAGCGAGGATTTCGTTGTTTTCGGCGTTCGCGCCTGCGACGTGAAGAGCTTCGAGGTGCTGGATCGGGTCTTCCTCGTTGACCCGGTGGACAGCTATTACGCTACCCGCAGGGAGCACGGCACCATCGTCTCTCTGGCCTGCACCCGTCCCACCGAGACCTGCTTCTGCCGGACCTTTGGCATAGACGCAACGGAGCCCCAGGGCGACGTTGTCACATGGAAGACCGAAACCCAGCTCTTTTTCGAGGCAAAGACCCAAAAGGGTCAGGCCTTTATGAGCCTTATCGAAGATCTCACCGAAGAGTGCGACGGTTCTGAGGTTGAGGCTCAGAAGGAAAAGACCGGGAAGATCCTGGCCCGTCTGCCCCTGGCAAACCTCTCTGCCGATGCCTTTGGCGCCGACAAGACCGACAAATTCTTTAACGCACCCGAATGGAAGACCCTTTCCGAGGCCTGTCTTGGATGCGGCACCTGCACCTTCGTGTGTCCCACCTGCCAGTGCTACGACATTAAGGACTTCAGCACAGGCTCCGGCGTCGTGCGCTTCCGTTGCTGGGACTCCTGTATGTACTCCGACTTCACCAAAATGGCCCACGGAAACCCCAGACTTACCCAGCTTGAGCGTTTCCGCCAGCGCTTTATGCACAAGCTTGTTTACTATCCCACCAATAACGACGGTATGTTCAGCTGTGTGGGCTGCGGACGCTGTCTGTCCAGCTGCCCCATCTCCATGAACATCGTCAAAGTAATGAAGACCTTAGGAGATAAAGCAGATGACTGACCGCAATGAAATGCTTATTCCGGTGGTCGGCGTTATCACCGACGTCCGTATGGACACCCCCGACGTAAAGACCTTCCGCGTTGTCACTCCCGACGGTGTCAAGCCCTTTGCCCACATGCCGGGACAGTGTGCAATGCTCTCCATTCCCGGAGTTGGCGAGGCGATGTTCTCCATAACCTCTTCTCCCACCAACACCGAGTTCATGGAATTTTCCATTAAAAAGTGCGGATGTGTTACCGAATGGCTCCATCAGGCCGAACCCGGCCAGCAGATTACCGTCCGCGGCCCCTACGGAAAGCCCTTCCCCGTTGAGGAGGACCTCAAGGGCAAGGATCTGCTCTTCATCGCAGGCGGTATCGGCCTTGCGCCCCTTCGCTCCGTTATCAACTACGTTCGCCACTACCGCGAAAACTACGGCAAGGTTCAGATAGTTTACGGCGCCCGCTCCAAGGACGATCTTGTGGACTACAGCGAGATCATCAACGAGTGGATGACCGACGACGGCATTGAAGTGAACCTCACCATCGACCGCGAGCAGGAAGGCTGGGACGGACACGTTGGCTTTATTCCCAACTTCGTCAAAGAGCTTTCTCCCGACCTTAACAAGACCGTTCTCATGTGCGGCCCTCCCATTATGATCAAGTTCACCCTTCAGGGACTTATGGAACTGGGCTTTAAGAAGACTCAGGTGTACACCACCATGGAGCTTCGCATGAAGTGCGGCATTGGCAAGTGCGGCAGATGCAATATCGGCTCAAAGTACGTCTGCAAGGACGGTCCCGTTTTCCGCTTCGACGAGCTGGACGAGCTTCCGGACGAGTATTGATTTTTGTCACAAGGAGAATTCACATGGAAAATATGGTTAACATTTTTCTGTTCGGAAAGAAATATTCCGTTCCGGACAATCTGACTATAATGTGCGCAATGGAATACGCGGGCTATCAGCTGGTTCGCGGATGCGGATGCCGCAACGGCTTCTGCGGCGCCTGCGCCACCATTTACCGCATTAAGGGCGACCGCGAGCTTCACGCCTGTCTGGCCTGCCAGACCAAGGTGGAGAACGATATGTACATTGCCACCCTTCCCTTCTTCCCCCTTATCAAGCAGGTCTACGACATGAACACCGTCAGCCCCACCCAGGCCGTTATGATGCAGCTCTACCCCGAGATCTACGCCTGCATCGGTTGCAACGCCTGCACCAAGGCCTGCACCCAGGAGCTCAAGGTCATGCAGTACATCGCCTACGCCCAGCGCGGAGACTTTGAAAAGTGCGCCGAGGAGAGCTTTGACTGCGTTATGTGCGGCGTCTGCTCTTCCCGTTGCCCCGCCGGAATTTCCCATCCCCAGGTGGCAATGCTTGCCCGCAGAATAAACGGCAAGTATCTTGCTCCCGACTGCGGCCATCTTGAAGACCGGGTCCGCGAGATCAAGGACGGCACCTTCACCGAGCTTATCGAGGCGCTTATGCAGAAGCCCGTTGAAGAGATGAAAGAGCTCTACAACACCCGCGAGATCGAGAAATAAAAGGAGGAGAAGGCTAATATGTATTCCGAAAAATTTCAGCAGTCCCTCAAGCTTGTTGAAGAGGCCAGAGAGCGCAATATCGCCTACGAGCCCGACCGCATGACTGCAAAGCAGAAGGAAGACCTTCTTGCCGCCTACCATCCCGACTACAAGCAGGATCAGTTCGAGATCCTTAAAATAGGTCCCAACAAGGGCGAAAAAGTCCCCTGTGAGCTGGCCGAGATGCTCCAGGCTCACAGCCGCATTTCGAATATCAGCGTTGACCTTGAAAACCCCGACTACGACGTTGACGTTCTCGTCATCGGCGGCGGCGGCGCAGGCTCTTCTGCCGCCATCGAAGCCCACGAGGCCGGCGCAAACGTTATGATCGTCACCAAGCTCCGTATTGGCGACGCCAACACCATGATGGCCGAGGGCGGCATTCAGGCCGCCGACAAGCCCAACGACAGCCCTGCCATCCACTTTGTGGACGCTTTCGGCGGAGGTCACTTTGCCGCAAAGCGCGAGCTTCTCTCAAAGCTGGTCTGCGACGCTCCCGAAGCGATCCTCTGGCTTTCCGAGCTGGGTGTTGAGTTCGACAAGATGCCCGACGGCACCATGGTCACCACCCACGGCGGCGGCACCTCCAGAAAGCGCATGCACGCCGCAAAGGACTATTCCGGCGCCGAGATCATGCGCACCCTTCGCGACGAGGTTCTGAACCGTCAGATCCCCGTGGTGGACTTCACCGCCGCTATCGAGCTCATTCTCGACGACAAGGGCAATGCCGCAGGCGCAGTTCTTATGAACATGGAGACCCGTGACCTGCTGGTCGCCAGAGCAAAGACCGTTATCATCGCCACCGGCGGTGCGGGACGTATGCATTACCAGGGCTTCCCCACCTCCAACCACTACGGCGCAACTGCGGACGGCCTTGTGCTGGGCTACAGAGCCGGCGCAAAGCTTCTCTACGCCGACACTCTTCAGTACCATCCCACCGGCGCAGCCTACCCCGAGCAGATCTTCGGCGCTCTTGTCACCGAAAAGGTCCGCTCCCTTGGTGCAAAGCTTGTGAACGTGAACGGCGAGGTCTTCATGCATCCCCTTGAGACCCGTGACGTTTCCGCCGCATCCATCATCCGCGAGTGCAGCACCCGCGGCAACGGCGTGGACACCGGCGACGGTCAGGGCGTCTGGCTGGACACTCCCATGATCGAGCGCATCGGCGGCGAAGGCACTATTATGAAGCGCATTCCCGCCATGTGGAGAATGTTTGAGAAATACGGCATAGACATCCGCTACGAGCCCATTCTCGTCTATCCCACTCTCCATTATCAGAACGGCGGTCTGGACATCACTCCCGACTGCATGACCACCGGCGTTGAGAACCTCTTCGTGGCCGGCGAGGCCGTTGGAGGCATCCACGGCAGAAACCGCCTTATGGGCAACTCCCTGCTGGACATCATCGTCTTTGGCCGTCAGGCCGGCAAGAGCGCCGCCGCCGTTGCGGCAAACACCTGTGTCGGCAAGCTCAGCCTTGACCACGTTGCCGCCTTCGAGGCCGAGATCGCCTCTTCCGGCATCGAGACCGAAGCTGTCTCTCCCAAGCTTTTGCCCAACTACACCGGCAAGGCAAGCATCTGAGTATATAACCGTTAACCGGCACAGCAAATTTGCTGTGCCGGTTCTTCAAATCCGGTAATACGAAGGCTTATTAAAAGGAGGATTAACAATGCAAAACCGGGCTTTCAAACTGTGTGTGATCTGCGGTGTTCTTTTTTCTCTGCTGGTTTTAGCCGGTTGCAAGGGCTCTCTCAGGGCGGTAAAGCCGGTCTCGGAGCAGTATGAATACACTCAAAGGGAAAAGACCTGCTTTTTCCCCTCTTTCACCAACGAAAACGAAAAGACGGAAATTCTGAGCGTTTCCACGGATGAGGGCTATTTCGTCTGTATGACAACGGACGAAGCCCGGGCAGATTTATTCGTCAATTCTCAGCGCACCTTGCTGCGTTTTCTTCGGGCGAACGGGGTGGAGCTGCGGGAGCTGAACTACTTTTGCGTAAATTACGACGATAACTTCAGCGAAAGCGGAAAAGATAACGCCTATATTGCCCTTTCTTCCGCAGAGACCTGGCGGCAGGTGCTTGTGACCCTGCAGGCGCTCTGGGGAGACTTTACCGATTACGGCTACGTCTATGCAATGGCAAACGCCGTTGCAGCTCAGCTTGGGTGGGAAACGGATGCTGTGATTTTGCCAGAGCAGGGGGCAATGGATGAATTCTTCTGCCAAAACCCAAAAGCGCTGAACCTTTTGTACCCCGCTTTTACGGAGCTCTATGCAACGGAGGAGACCGTTTGGTATTCAAAATCGCTGAGTCTTTCGCTTTTTGAAGAAGTTGACCTGGCTGACGCGCTGAAAAAGCCGGTGGAAACACAGCTGGATGAGTTTGAAAAACTTCTTTTGGGCTATTCCGGGGAGATAGGAGCCCAATTTTCGCCCCAGACCTTTGGCTATGGGTACCGGGGGACTTATCTGCCCCTTTGCATTCAGACGACCTACGCCACGCATATTGTAGACCGGGGCTACGAGGATTATTTTGCTGAAACCTATGGGGATATTTTCAGCGATTACGTAACCGTATACCAAACTGCGGAGAACCTCGACCGTGAGACCGTTGAAGCGGTCAGGCGTTTTGGTCTGGAGGACAGGGCGGGAAACGTCAACGTAAACTGGCTTTCCGAATACAGTGCGGAGACGAAATATGCAAAGCGCTGGGTCAACCTGTATTATTTCGGAATGGGGGAGATCTACGTCACGTCGGTCTTTTCCCATAGCCATGAATATTACCACCACGTTGCCCGCCTGATCAACCCGGATTCGGCTGTGACCGGGTCGTGGCAAAACCAGGCCTTTTGCGAGATCGGCCGCTCCTATTCCCCTTATGCTCAGCTCGCCGCGGAATACCAGTGCACCCAGGATCCGAAATCGGCGGAGCTTTTCAATTCCTTCGCCGGACACGATTTCCGGCCGGGGAGGGACGATTATTATGAAGCAATGGATATCTCCTGTTATGCTCTGGACGAGCTTCGCCTCAGTCTTGACCAAAGCGGCAGCGGCCCGTCCATCAATTCAATCACCCACTACCTGATCGGAATATACGGAGAGGACGCAGTAATTGACCTGATGCTGTATCCGGATACGGTCTTTGAGGTCACCGGCAAAACCTGGGAGACTTTAGAGGCCGAATGGAAACAGCAGCTTGGGGAAAAATACGCCGGAAAAGAAATTCCGGACTGGCTCTGGGAGTTGCGATAAATAAAGCCCGGGTTTCAAAAACCCTCCCTGCGGCAATTTGCCCCAGGGAGGGTTATGTTTCAGGCTATTGTTTTCAACACTTGCCAAGGCCGAGACCGCGAAGGTCGGCGATGGTGTTGTTCTTTTCGGCTTCGTAGGTCTTCCAGATAACGCGGAGGCCCTGGAGGGTGTCTCTGCCGTTGGTGAGGGGAGTTTCGCCGGTGCGCACGCAGTGGGCAAAGTGGGCGATCTCGAACTGAGTCTGCTTTGAGACCTCGCCCTCGCGGCTCCAGACGATGGAGTAACGCTTGCTGTCGCTGTCGGTGTGGCCGGGCTTGTGGGTGCCCTGGCTGTTGTAAACGCGGACTTCGCCGGCATCGTGGTCGTATTCCAGCATGGCCTTTTCAGTCTGGATCTGGAAATCGTAGCCCATTTTTGTGCCTCTTGCGCCCCAGGTTGCGCCGTGGTAGCCAAGAGCGCCGCTTTCGAAGCTCATAGAGAGAACGCTGGTGCCCTCGCGCATCATCCAGGGAGTTCCGACCTTGGTGCCAAAGTGGCAGCCCTTGACAGGCTCGCCCAGGAACCAGAGCATGAGGTCAACGTAGTGACAGCCGTGGCTGAAAAGCTGGCCGCCGCCAATGCGGGAGGTGATGAGCCAATGGGGCTTGTCGTCGGTGAGCTCGGCGCCGGTGAGCTGTTCGGTCCATACGGACATCTGGATGACCTTGCCGTATTCGCCGCTGTCCACCATTTCCTTGAGCTTTCTGATCCCGGGCCAGAAGCGAACGGGGTAGGCGCACATAAGGGTAACGCCCTTTTCCTCGCAGGTCTCAATAAGGCTGAGGCACTCTTCTTCGGTATTGCAAAGGGGCTTTTCCATGAGAATGTGCTTATTCTTTCTTGCGAAGAACATACCGCACTCGTAATGGAGGTCGTGGGGCAGAGCGATGAGAACAGCGTCCACCTTGTCCACCAGATCTTCGTAGTTGGTGGTGATGTAGGGGTTGTTGAGCACGTCGGCAACTGCCTGGGCGTGTTCGGGAATAATGTCGCATACGGCGACGATCTCAACGTCCTCCACCATGTTCACCGCGCTTGCGTGGGTGGCCATCATGTTACCGCAGCCGATAAGGCCGATCTTGAGCTTTTCCATGGGAATATGTCCCCTTTCTTGACATTTGTTTTAGCTTTTGCTATAATCAGTTTACCACAATGAGTTAAAAAAGTATTTGTATAATCGGATAAAAATTTTGCACCATCGGCACGGGAAAGGAGGGGAGAAAAAATGAGCCAAAACCAGGATTACGTCCGCACGGACCTTAAGGGCTTTCTTTCGGTGGGCTCCATTGCCTCGGTCTGGACGATCGAGACCGGTGGACAGATTGCCGCCGGAGAGTCCCACGATTTTCCGGAGCTGGTCTACGTTCGCCGTGGGCCCTACAGCGTTAAGATAGACGGCGAGCCCCTCGTCCTCCGGCCCGGCCAGCTTATGATATACGCCCCAAATTCCTACCATCAGGGTCACCTGCCCTGCGATGCGACCCTGTGCATTGTGGGCTTTGAGGCTCAGCTTCCTCTGACAGCCCCGATCTACAACACCCCCATAATGCTCTCGGAGAAACAGCGGGATGCCATGGAGGAGATAATCTCTCTTGGCAGCGGGCTTTTCCGCCCGGCGCCCTTGGGTCTCGGCTTGCGGGGGATGATACCCTGCGAGGGGGTTGCGGACTACGGTTTTCAACAGCTTAAAAACCGCCTTGAGCTCTTTCTGATCGATATTTACAGCTCTCTCTCCCAAAGCTCAAAGCCCAGCCTTGGGGCAAACCGGGAAAACTTCCGCAACGAACAGCTTTCCCGGGTGCAGGACTATATGCTTGAAAACATTTCCCGGGAGCTCAGCCTTTCCCTTATCGCCTCGGAGTGTTCCATGAGCGTGCCCCAGCTTAAGCTCCTCTTCCGTGAGACCTGCGGATGCGGACCCATCGCGTGGTTCATAGACCAGAAGCTTGCCGCCGCAAAGGCTATGATCCGCGAGACCTCTCTGAGCTTCACCCAGATATCCGAAAGGCTTGGTTTTGGCTCGGTGCACTATTTTTCCCGTCAGTTCAAGGCTAAGACCGGCATGACACCCTCCGAATACGCCCGAAAGGTGGGTAAATAAAAAAGGCTCCAAAGCAGATATTGCTTTGGAGCCTTTTTTGATCAGTTCAGAATATAGCCCGAAAGTTCAACTGCAACGGGAACCATGACAACTCCGGGACAGAGGGCCTCCAGGGAGCACATTCCCCCCAGCATGGCGTAGACGGCGGCGCTGTTGTTGTCCGTCAGCACCCAGCCCTCGTCGGTGAGGCGGAGGTTGATTTCCACCGTGGAGCCGACGCGGCTGTTGCCCGGGCGGCAGAGAAGCTGGGCAAGTCTTCTGTTGCTGTTGTCGGCATAGGATGCCCCCTCGGATTCAAGCTCTTCTATCAGCCTGGCACTGAGCTCGGCCATGTCGGTGTTGGTGATATCAACGGTGACCGTGGCTCTTTCGCCGTCGATGCTGTGGGAGACGATCTTATAGGAAAGGCCGGAGCAGATCTTTTTTGCAATGCTGTCGGTGCTGTCCAAATTGGCAAACTCCCTTCCCCAGTGGGCCTCCATTTTTTCGGTGTCGTAAGCCTTGACTGCGGCAATGGCGTCTTCAACGGTCTCTCTGGGATCCGGCACGGCGGTGCAGGAGGTGAGGCACAAAAGGCTTATGCTGATAAGAAGAACCGATGCGGCAATGGCGGCGGTGTTTCTGAGTGTCTTTTTCATATTTGTATCTCCTTTGTATTTCCTGATCACAGCAGTATTGTAGCATTTGTTCTGTCCCTAAAACGGGACAGTGAAAAAGCTTTTCCTGATGTATCTCTATGCGGAAACCAAAGGCCATATGAAAAGATCCCCATGAGGTTTTTCTCCTCATGGGGATAAATAATGTCAGAGTGCCTTGTATTTCAGAATAAGGCTGTTTTTGGCCTTGGGAATCGTAAGACAGATACCCTCGATCAGCTCGGCGCCGGAAAGGGTGAGCTTTGTTTCGGCAAAGACCTCGTCCACGACGGTGACGGAATAGGTCTTTTTGGGGTCAACGGCGGAAAGTGAGAAGGTCATCTGAGGGATATCGCTCTGCTCTCTTCTGAAGGCGTAGAGGGCGCCGCTGTCCTCAAGGGCCAGCTGGTAGGCGCTCCACACGGTCTCGTCAACGGTGGCAGGAGTGAGGGGGTAAAAATCTCCGTCCCAATAGGTGCGCATTTCGTCCACCTCTTTGAGCACCCTTCGCCCCTGTTCAAAGTCAAAGTCGGGGTCGAAAATATGGAAGTTTGCCGCCATGCCGTGGGTGGCGGTGGAGCGGACGGTGTAGGCGTCGATATCCCACACGGCGCAGTCGTGGTAGGGCAGGTAACGGGACAGGCCGAGAATCTGGTTGTGGTTCCAGACGGTGACACGGCGCTCTTCGTTTTCGGGGAAACAGCCGGTGTCGCTTCGCCAGAGGGTCACCGAGCGCATGGACGTTTCAAGGTCCAGTCTTCTGCCGCCGGAGGCGCAGTTGTCTATCCAGAGGTCTGGGAAGGCGGAGAGGATCTCGTCCCACATGGTGTAGAGACCCTCGATATATTTCAGCTCGGTAATGCCGACCCTTCCGGGCTTGTCGTTTTTGCGCCAGTAGGGCAGGGGATCAATGTTGAAATCCTGGCGGTAGATGTCGATTCCGTTGTTCCGGATCATGGAGATGAGAGTGTCCGTAAGGTATCGCCTGGCGGCAGGGTCGGAGAGGTTGTAGACTCTGGTGGGGTCATCGGGGGTGAGGGTCAGGAGTTTGTCGGTCTGGGGATAGAGGTCACTGCCCTCGTAGACCCGCTCGGGCTCAAACCACACCACGAATTTCATTCCCTTTTCGTGGACGTAGTCCGAAACAGGCTTCAGACCGTTTGGAAAGCCGGGGCTGAAGCGGAAATTGCCAACGCCGTGGGGGAAGCCCTTGTAAAACCATGCGGCGTCCAGCCAGAGGGTATCGATATACGAGAGATTAACTGCGGCATCGGCGGTCTTTATCTGACCGGCTTCGGTTGCCCACTTACCCTCAACGGAGGAACCGTCCAGAGCCTGGAAATATCTGTCGAAGCACTGTATGGCTATGGGGAGTTTGAACTTGTCGCCAAGGCGTGTGTAGGGGGAGAAATCGCTTTTAACAGTTCGGCGGAAGGTGCGCAGGTTTTCGTCCCTCTCACAGCCGAAAACGGCCAGAACCGAAGGGAATCTGACAGCCTCGCCGGGCTCAAGGTAAAAATCGCAGTCTGCGACTCCGACGGAGACGTTTACACCGCCGGGAAGGGGAGTGATATCCTTTTTCCACTGGCCTGTCCAGCCAATGCCAAAGGCAACTGCGCCGCCCTCCCAGTCCAGGTCAAAATAGGGAAAGCCCGTTCTGTCAGAGGAGCGTCCGCCGGTGGGCTGTTCGGTATAGGCCTTTGTGAGCTCAAAGTCCAGGGGTAAAAAGCTCGTGGCTCCGCAATCGTCCCCCTGAAGGGTGTGGTAACAGAGGTTTTTCCCTGTGGAAAGAGTGAGATCCAGGGTTTTGGCATTGGTAACCCGGGGTGAGTTTTCGCTTCCGCAGTTTTTAAGGCGCAAAAGCGCAAACTGTGCTCTGGGAGATACGTTTTTGTGCTCTAAGGTGGCAACAAGTCCGCCCTCCAAAGCGTTCTCGCCGGGGAGAAGAGTGTACTTAGTACCGTTTACAACGATACTTCCGCAAAGCTTATCCATAATTTTTATTACCTCACAGCAGGTACAGGTTTTTGTTTAGTATAGCACAGGCTGAAATGAAAGTAAAGCCGTTATTTTTCAAACACGGGGGAATAGGCTTCGTCAACGGAGTCTTTAACGGGCTCGATCCCGCCCACAAAGACCATTCTTTTGTCCCGGGTTATCAGTATGGCGCAAACGCCGTGCTCCCGGCAGAATTCAAGAGCATCTTCCTCGCCCATAACGAACAGGGCTGTGGAAAGAGCGTCCGCTCTGATTCCGGAGGGGTCGACGACCGTTGCGGACAAAAGATCGCTCTCTGCCGGGTGGCCGGTTTTGGGGTCGAGAATATGGTGGTAGAGCTTTCCGTCGTGGGTGAAATACCGCTCGTAAGCCCCGGATGTGGAAACGCAGACGCTCTCCACCTGGATGACCGCGGCAAAACCGTCGGACAGGGGATCCCGAAGGGCGACCTTCCATTTTACCCCGCCGGGCTTAGTGCCCACGGCACAGACCATGCCCCCGAAGCTTCCAAAGGCGCTCTCCACCCCGTTTTCCCGGGCAAGGGCGGCAAATCTGTCTGCGGCATAGCCCTTGGCAATGCCCCCAAGGTCGATTTGAACTCCGTTCAGCTCAGGCTCACCGGAAGGGGAAAAGCATATCTTGCCGTAACCGGCGCTCTCAAGTGCGAGAGAAATATCCTCCTCATCCGGCACTGTCGCCGCACCGCCGCCTCCAAACCCCCAAAGCCGGGAAAGGGAAAGCAGAGTGGGGTCAAAGGCGCCCTGGGTCTCGCGGGAGACGGCAATTGCACGGGCAATAAGCTCGTCCAGCTCGGCGTCCCGGACGCTTTCGCCGCTGTTCAGACGGTAAAGGGAGCTTTTTTCACTGTGAGCAGAGCAGAGAGCCTCAAGTCGAACGGTCTCTTCGTTGGCAAGGGATAGGAATTTTTCTCCGTTGTCCCCGTAGGCCTTGAGCTCAACGTAGGTGTCCATTGCAAGAAAGCCAAGCTCCGCGGGGGTTTGGGCTCCGCAGGCGGAAAGGAGCAAAAGCAGAGCCAAAAGAAAAACACATCTCACGCTCCCACCTCTGTGGGAGCGAAAGATGTGTTTGAGTTTGTTTCCGGACATAGGGTGATTCCCCCTATTTGTATTTATTCTTTTCCGCCTCCAGCATAGCCTCACGAAGCTTTATGTAGGATGTGTGGCGGGATTGGGCAACCTCGCCCCGGGAGATGGCGGCGGTAACCGCACAGCCCTCGTCGGTGCTGTGGCCGCAGTCCTTCCATCGGCAGTTGCAAAGGTGGGGTCGGAATTCCGGGAAGGTATTGGGAAGCTCTTCGTAGTCTGAAAAGCCCATTTCGATAACGTCAAAGGCGGAATAGCCCGGGGAGTCCGCAAGGTAGCCGCCGGAGGGAAGCCTGTGCAGGCGGATGCGCCTTGTGGTCTGCTTTCCCCGGCCGATCTTTTCGCTGAGCTCGCCAACGTCCTCTTCAACGCCAATGTCAAGGGCGTTGAGCAGGCTGGATTTTCCAACGCCGGAGTTGCCCGTGAGCAGGCATATTCCGTCGCCCAGAGCCGCTTTGAGCCGGTCGAGCCCTTCTCCGCTTACGGTGCTCACGGGGAAAACGTCGTAAAGGGGGGAGTAGAGCCTCACGAGTTCTTCGCCGGAGGCAAGGTCGGTTTTGTTTATGCAGATCATGGGGCGTATGCCCTTGTATTCTGCCAGAGCCGTGAGAGAGTCTATGAACTGCTCGGGGGTCTGGGGAGGAGCGGCAGATGCCACAATGAGCAGGCTGGTTATATTTGCCGCCGGAGGGCGGACAAGGTCGTTTTTCCGGGGCTCGATAGAGGCGATAACGTAGCCGCCCTGGGCCTTGTCCAAAAGCACCCTGTCCCCGGCGAGGGGCTGGATGCCGCTTTTGCGGAATTTGCCCCGGCAGCTGCAGTTTATGGAGCCGGTCTCTGTTTCGACCGTGAAGGAAGAACCGGAGACCGAAACAACAAGTCCCTCTACCATCAGTTCACCTTGACGTACTGGGAGGTCCAGAACACGGAGTCAATATAGACCTCGATGAGCTTCACTCCGTAGCCGGCGACCTCAAGGGTGACGGCCTTTTCGCCCTTTTCCATGGTCTCTGCAAAGACTCTCACACCGTCGGCGTAGACCTCAAAGTAGAACCTGTCGGGGTAGTAGGAGGATGTGGGGAGCTCAACGGTGATATAGCCCGTGGTGGTGATATCCGGGTCGTAGGTCCACTGACCCTGAGCGTAATAGTCGTTGCCGGAGGTGGTCTCCGCAGTGGTGGCCTCAATGCAGACCACCAGGTTGACGGAGGTTCCCTTGGGAACAAAATTGTTTGCCGGGGAGCTCTGGCTGATGACCGTGCCAACGTCGTGGTCCTCGCTTACGGCGTATTCAATGTCGCCGATGTTGAGGCCTGCGGCATAGAGCATGTTTCGCGCGTCGTCAAGGTTGCGGCCCATAAGATTGGGCACCTCAACGGTCTCAAGGTCGTTACCGGAGCTTATCTGGAAGATAACGGTGGAGCCTTCAACAATGGTGTCTCCGGCAATGGGGGTGGTGCTTACGATATAGTATTTCTCCACTGAGGAGGAGGAGATGAACTCGAACTGAATGGTGACGGACTTGTCCATCAGAGCTTTAAGGTCGCTGTTGGCGGTGGTGTAAAGCCAGTTGTGGTAGTCCGGCATCTGGGCGGTGCGTGGGCCGAGGCTGAGAGTGAGCTTGATGGTACTGCCTTCCTTGGCGGTGCTTCCGCCGACCTTATCCTGGCGGATGATAACTCCCGCGTCGTGGGCGGCGCTGTATTCTTCGCCGTCGATAACGAAGTCAAAGTTCAGCGTCTCGTCGTTTACAACGCTGTCCCAGGTCCGTCCTACGAGGAAGGGCACGGGGACGTCGTCCGACCCGGCTTCGGGGCTGAGGATGGTGATCCACAGGGTGATGGCCACGGCGGCAAGGAGCATGAGCGCCGCAAGGGTGGCAACAATGGGGAAGAAGTTGATCTTCTTTCTCTCACCGGAGATCTTTTCGGTCTTTTCCCTCTTGCGGGAGTGGGCCTTTTCGGCGGCGGCAAGGTTTGCCGCAGAGGAAACGCTGTAGGGCTCGAACTTGATCGTGTCCCCGTTGGTGCTGTGAACGTAGTTTCCCTTGGGAACGAAGCCCACGGGATCCTTGCGGAAGCCCTCGATCTCGTCGATCATCTCTCCGGCGTCGTGGTAGCGGGTGTTAAGATCGCCGCACATGGCCTTGAGGGTGATGATCTCCAAAGATTCGGGAATATTGGGGTTCACCTTTCCGGGAGGCTCGGGAACGGAGTTGATGTGCTGCATTGCAACTGCAAGGGGGCTGTCCCCGGTGAAGGGCAGGCGGCCGGTGAGCATTTCGTAGAGCATGACGCCGACGGAATAGATGTCCGCCCGGCCGTCGATATTCTCGCCCCGGGCCTGTTCGGGGGCAATATAGTGAACGGTGCCAAAGGCCGCGCCCTTTGTCTGGGTGATATCCTTTGCCTCCATAACGCGGGCAATGCCAAAGTCCATCACCTTGACCGTGCCGTCGCGGAGGATCATGATGTTCTGAGGCTTGATGTCCCGGTGAACGATCTTTTTCAGATGGGCGTGCTCAAGGGCCTTGAGTATCTGCAGGGTGAAGTGCAGAGCCTCCTTGATGGAGAGTACCTCGCGCTGGTTGATATACTGCTTGAGGGTAATGCCGTCCACGATCTCCATGACGAAATACTCGTTCTGGGAGGAAGAGCTTACGTCGAAGACCTTGATTATATTGTTGTGGTTCAGCCTTGCCATGGCCTCGCTTTCGGCGTGGAATCTGCGGCGCAGATCCTCGTCGCTTCGGAGCTCCTCCTTGAGGACCTTGACGGCAACGAGCCTGTTGAGCTTGCGGTCCCGGGCGCGGTAGACAACGGCCATGCCGCCTGTGCCGATGACCTCGTCGATCTCGTATCTGTTATCTAAAACCTTGTTAAGATAGTTTTCCATATTTCCTCCGGTCTTCAGAACACCAACAGTGTGACGGTGATATTGTCCGGACCGCCGCGGTCGTTTGCCATGGCCACAAGCCGTCTGACAGTTTCCTGGGGGGTCCGTCCGGACATGACCTCTGCCATAAGGTCACTGTCCTCAACCATGTTGGAAAGTCCGTCCGTACAGAGCAGAAGCACGTCGCCCTTTTGGGGGCGAACCTCGTAAAACTGGGGTGAAATGCTCTTTTCCGTTCCAACGGCACGGGTGATGTAGTTTCGGGAGGGGTGATGCTTGGCTTCCTCGGGGGTGAGCTCGCCCCGGCGGAGCATCTCCTGGGCAACGGAGTGGTCGGTGGTTATCTGCATGACCCCGTCGCGGTTGATAAGGTAGGCTCTGCTGTCACCCACGTTCATAACGCAGACGTCGTTTTTATCTGCGCAGGCCGCAACAACGGTTGAGCCCATGCCGGAAAAAAGCTCGTCCTCAAGGGATTTGTCGTAGGTGTAGGTGTTGGCGGTGCGGATGGCCTCGTTCATGATGGCCTTCATGTAGGAAATGCTCATTTTGGGGAGCATGCGCTTTTTGACCTCGGAGACGAAAATGGTGAGAGTCATGTCCGAGGCAACGTTGCCGGACTTTGCACCGCCCATTCCGTCGCATACCACGCAGAGCGCCTGCTCGTCGCTGTGGATAACGTTGATATAATAGTTGTCCTGATTGTCTTTTCTTCGTTTACCGGTATCGGTAAGTCCTGCGGCGATCATCGTTTATCGGTTCCCTTCTTTCTCTGTGTGGTCAGGGGTTCAATTTGCGCTTTTGCGCCTTCTCAGCTGGCCCAAGCCCCGTCTATGTCTTTGCCCAGCCTTCGGCGGAGGGTGACGTTGACGCGGCCTTTTTCCAGCGCTTCGGTAAAGGCGGCAAGGTCTGTGGGTGTGGAGGGGTGGAACGGGCTTTCTGCGATCTCGTTTAAGCGGATAAGGTTAACGTGGGCGTCCTTTCCTCTCAAAAGCCGCACAAGCTCTCTTGCGCAGGCGGGAGTGTCGTTAAGCCCGGCGATCATTGCGTATTCGTAGCTCACCCGGCGGCCGGTGGCCTTTTGGTAAGCGGTTGCGGTGTCGATAAGCTCCTGCACCTGCCAGCTTTTGTTCACGGGCATTATCTTCGTGCGGATATCGTCAAAGGGGGCGTGCAGGGAGACGGAAAGGGTTATGCCAAGCTGTTCCTTCTCCAGCATTTTTATCTTCGGTACGAGGCCGCTGGTGGAAAGCGAGATATGTCTCTGACCGATATTGAAGCTCTCAGGAGAGGAGACCGTGCGGATGAAATGCACCGAGGCCTCGTAGTTGTCAAGAGGCTCTCCCGTGCCCATCATAACTACACCGTCCACACGCTGACCGGTCTCTTTCTGAGCCGCGGCGATCTCGCCCAGCATTTCCGATGGGTTCAGCCCCCGGAGAAGCCCGTCCAGCCCGGAGGCGCAAAAGGCACAGCCCATTCTGCAGCCCACCTGGGTGGAGATGCAAAGGGTGTTTCCGTGGTTGTAGCGCATGAACACCCCTTCAACGAAGCTTCCGTCCCCAAGGGCAAAGAGGTATTTCTCCGTTCCGTCGGATGAGACCTGCTTCGACGCCACCGTCACCTTGGGAACGGCAAAGCGCCTGGAAAGCTCATCCCGGAGGGTAAGGGGGAGGTTCGTAAGGTCGGGAATGTCCCGGCCGGAAAGAATTCCCTGCCTTATCTGTGAGATGCGGAATTTGGGCAGCTTCAGCTCCGCCAGAGCAGCTTCCAGCTCAGGTCCCGTCATGGAGAGAATATCCAGTTTTTGGGGGTCTCCGGGAACGGGCAGAAGCATTGTTTTCTCCTTGAATACTTGTTTTTTTCTCAGGCCTTGCGGCGGAGCTTTGAAATAAAGAAGCCGTCGGTGCCGTGAACGTGGGGGAGCAGGGTGAGGTATCCCTTTTCGGCGCGGAAGGGAGCTTCCATGTCTTCAAAG
Organism: Oscillospiraceae bacterium; assembly: GCA_015067715.1. Classification (GTDB taxonomy): domain Bacteria; phylum Bacillota; class Clostridia; order Oscillospirales; family QAMX01; genus SIG499. Next base: position 49,338 of record SVLY01000006.1, read on the forward strand.
AGGGGCTCAAGGCAAAATTCGGGGTTGTTTTTCAAAAACTCAAAGAGCACGTCCTCGTTTTCCCGTCTGAGGACGGTGCAGGTGGAATAGACCACGGTTCCGCCGGGGCGGACGTAGGTGGAAAGGGCTGTGAGAAGCTTAAGCTGAAGAGCGGGAAGCTCTGCGGCCTCGGCAAGGTCGCGGTAGCGTATGTCCGGCTTTTTGCGGATTATGCCAAGCCCGGAGCAGGGAAGGTCTGCGATGACCTTGTCCGCTCTGCCGGCAAGCGCCGGATCGGGGAGGGAAGCGTCGCGAATGGCGGTCTCCACACAGGTCACCCCAAGGCGTTTTGCGTTTTGCTCTATGAGCTCAAGCTTGTCTTCGTAGATGTCGAAGGCAAGGAGCTTCGCCTTGTTTTGGCTCAGCTCTGCGGCGCAGAGGGTCTTTCCGCCGGGAGCGGCGGCACCGTCGATTATAAGCTCTCCCGGTTGGGGGTCGAGAGCCTTCACCGCAAGCCAGGAGGATGCGTCCTGAACGCTGAAAAGTCCGGCGGAATACTCTGCCAGACCCGTGGGGCTCACGCCGCCAAGAGAGTTCAGCTTAAGGCAATCTCCGATCCATTTTTCGGCGCCGTATCCGGCAAGCTTTTGGCAGAGCTCATCTGCGTTTGTCCGAAGGGTGTTTGCCCGGAGGGTGACCGGGGGAATGCTGTTGTTTGCTTTCAGAAGAGCTTCAACGTCGGAAACGCTCCCGGAGAACAGGGACACAAGCTCTTCGGGATGGGAATAGGTCACGGAAAGCCGCTCGGTCTCCGTGGAAAACTCAAGGCTTTCACGGGGGTCTTCGGCAATGCGGCGGAGAATGGCGTTCACCATTCCGGCGGCCTTGAAGTTTCCGGTTATCTTTGTGTGCTTGACTGCCTCGTTCACAGCGGCAGAGGAGGGGATCTTGTCGCAGAAGATAAGCTGATACGCCCCGACCCGGAGAATATTTCTCACCTTGGGGTGGAGCTTCGAGAGCTTAAGCTTACAGTGCCGGGAAATTCTGCGGTCGAGGTATATCTTGTTCTGCAGAACGCCGTAATACAGGCGCGAGGCAAGGGCGGCGTCCCTGGGGTCAAGGTCGTAGCCCTGAAGAAAATCGTTGAGAAGGGCGTCGGAATAGGCGCTTCGCCTTTCCTGTTCGCCCAGCGCGTTCACCGCGCAAAGTCTTGCGTCCGTCATCCCAGAATATCTCCTGCGGCGATCTGTCGGCCGTTGATAAGGTCGGCAACGGCGGTCTCCTTTTTACCCTCGGGAGAGAGGCGTAAAAGCTCAACGGCGCCCGCTCCGCAGATAACGGCGGCGGTCTTTTTGGTGGGGAAGAAGACCGTGCCGGGCTGGCCGGCGGGAACTTCGCCGGAAAAGAGCTTCATGGCGTTTATGCGAAGCTGTTTTCCGTTTCGGATAGTTGTGGCTCCGGGGTTGGGAGTGACGGCGCGGAAGGTGTTATAGACCGCACGGGCATCGGCTGAAAAATTCAACCTTGCCTCGGTCTTTTCGATCATTGCCGCGTGAGTGGCAAGAGCGTGGTCCTGGGGGGTGGCAGATGCCTCTCCGGCAAAGATGCTGTCAATGCCACGGGCAAGAAACTCTCTGCCAAGGTCTGCCAGACGTGCGGAAAGGTCGCCGTAGGTCTCGTCCGGGAGGATCTCGGTCTCCAGATCGGAAATAACGTCCCCCTCGTCCACGCCCAGAGAGAGGTATTGCAATGACAGGCCGGTGGTCTTATCCCCGTTCATAATGGCGCGCTGAATTGGGGCGGCGCCGCGGTAGCGGGGGAGAATGGAGCCGTGGAGGTTGATGCACCCGAGTCTGGGATAGTCCAGCACGTACTGGGGCAGAATTCTGCCGTATGCCACCACGACGATAAGGTCGGGACGGGTCTCGTCCAGAATATACTGCCCGGCGCCGTCCTTGAAGGTGGTGGGCTGGTAGATAAGGCTTTCGTCCACGCCGTGTTCAAGGGCGCAGGTCTTAACAGGGGGGAAGGTGAGCTTCATGCCCCTGTTTTTTGCGCTGTCCGGACGGCAGACGACGCCGGTTATATTGTAGCCGTTTTCAAGCAGATGGGCAAGCTGAACGGAGGCAAAGTCCGGTGTGCCCATGAAGAGAATACGGGGAGATTTATCGGTCATTGAGAAAAGAACGCCCCTTTCGGTGGTTTTTGGGGGAGAAAAAGCTTACTTCAGCTTGGCTTTTGCCTTTTTGGTCTGCTGTTCCCGGCGGACAGCCTCTTCGTCCAGGAATTCGTAGACCTTGGAATCGAAGAGAATACCGTCCAGGTGGTCGTTTTCGTGGACGAAGCACTCGGCGATAAGTCCGTCGGCGGAGTCCTCGAAAAACTCGCCGTGCTCGTCCTGGGCGCGGATCTTTACCCATGCGGGGCGCTTCACTCTGCCCCAGACGTCGGGCAGGCTGAGGCAACCCTCAACACAGTCCTGCTCACCGACGGTCTCAAGGATCTCGGGGTTGATATACTCTTTAAGCACGCCGTTGTTGTTGATAACGAAAATACGTCTCACAGTTCCTATCTGGGGTGCGGCAAGGCCCACACCGTTTTCTTCAAGAAGGGTGGCTTTCATATCCTCGATAAGTCTGTGAAGACGGCGGTCAAACTTTGTAACGGGGTGGCAGACGGCGTTAAGGCACTCGTCCTCGCCCTTGACGATAACTTTTTTGACAGACATAGTATTTCCTTTCGAAACTTGCAAAATGCTCTATTCAAACGGATTGAATACGGCGGAAATGCCGATACCGTTGTATATTCTCTGTGACATAAACCCCCGCAGTACGGCGGACACAGCGTCACGGACGGGCTTTGTGTCGGTCGTTTTGGCAATAACCCGGTAGCGAAGCTTGTTGTTCACCCGGAAGACCGGTGCCGGAGAGGGTGGGAAGACGGTGCTTCCTGCAAGCCGGGCTGAAAGCTCTTCCGAAACGTGAGCCGCGGCGGCGTAGAGTCTGGAATTTTCCAGACCCGTGAGCTCAAGCACCAAAAGCTCGCAGAAGGGGGGGTACATAAAGGCTTTGCGAAATTCGCTTTCGCTTTTGAAAAAGCTTTGGTAATCCTGGGCGGCGGCGGCGCGAAGCACGGGATCGCCGGGGGCAAAGGTCTGGATAACGGCGCGGCCGCCAAAGCTTCCGCGTCCCGCGCGGCCAACGGCCTGGGTTATCATTGAGAAGGTCCTCTCCGATGCCCGGAAATCCGGCACGTTCAAAAGCTGGTCCGCATCCAGAACGCCCACGAGGGTGACGTTTGGAAAGTCCAGACCCTTTGCTATCATCTGCGTGCCCAAAAGCATGGGCACGTTTTCGTCTCTGAACCGGGAGAGAAGCTTTTCGTGGCTCTCCTTTCCGGCGGTGGTGTCCGCATCCATGCGGATTATCCCGAGCCCCGGGAAAAGCTTTGAAAGCTCTGCCTCGGCTTTTTGTGTGCCGCCGCCTTCGCGGGTGAGGTCGGTACTGCGGCAGGTGGGACAGTTCTCGGTGAGTCTTTCGGAGTGACCGCAGTAGTGGCACATCATTCTGTTGTTTGCTGAGTGGTAGGTGAGAGATACCGAACAGTTGGGGCATTTCACCGTGTTTCCGCAGCTCCGGCACAAAAGGCTTCGGCTGTTGCCACGGCGGTTTAAAAACAGTATGGCCTGCTGTCCGGCGTCGAAGGTGCGCTCAAGCTCGGAAGCCAGAACGGAGCCTATCATGCCCCCGTTGCCACGGCGAAGCTCTTCGCCCATGTCGGAGAATATGACCCGGGGCAGGGTCGCCTCTCCGTAGCGGTCAGAGAGGGTGAAGAGGCTGTATTTCCCTGAGACCGCGGAGTACATCGTCTCCACAGAGGGGGTCGCGGAGCCCATGAGCAAAAGTGCGTTGTGGGCAACGGCGCGGTATTTTGCAATGTCCCGGGCGTGGTATTTCGGGGATTGCTCTGAGCGGTAGGTGTATTCCTGCTCCTCGTCCATAACGATGAGGCCGATATTGTCCAGAGGGGCAAAAACTGCGCTTCTGGTGCCGACAACGACCCTTGCCTTTCCCGAGCGAATGCGCTTCCACTCGTCCAGCCGTTCGCCAACGCTGAGGGCGGAGTGGACGATGGCCACTTCATCGCCGAAATAGGACGTGAATCTGTTCAGAAGCTGGGGTGTGAGGCTTATTTCCGGCACCATGACGATGGCGGTCTTTCCCCGGGAAAGTACCCGGCGGATAAGGCTGACGTAAACGAAGGTCTTTCCGCTTCCGGTAACCCCGTGGAGAAGCGCGGCCCTGGGGCTTTGGGTCAGACAGAGCTCGTCAAGCCCGGAAAGGGCTTCCTGCTGGGCCCGGGACAGAACCGGATCAGGAAGGAGCTCATGGGGGATACTTCGTTTTGAGATGAAGCGTGATACTTCTGCCTCTCTCATGGCAAGCACGCCGGAGCGCACCAGACTTTTCACGGTCTGGGTGGAGGCGCCGGTGTAATAGCTGACCTCGCGGAGGGAATACTCGTTTCCGTCCCGGAGAAAGTCCACCACCTCGCTCTGCTTTGCCCCAAGGCGCGTACCCTCCGGCACGGAGACCAGACGGACGTAGCTGACGGTCTTGTCGCCAACGTTCCGGAGCTCGTGCCTGTCGGAGAGGACCAGCTTTTTCTTCACAAGGGAATCAAGCTTTTTGGGCGTGTCCTCTTCGGGAAAGGCCTTCGCCAGCTCTGCGGCAGAGACGTCTGCGGCCTTTTGGCACAAAAACTCATATATCGGGCGGAGCTTGCTCTTTGGGGACAGGGGAGCGGGAGCCTCTTCCGGGGGAACGGCGCGGTAGTTGATCTCGGTGTGAAAATCAAGTCCCACGGGTATCATGGCTTTGACAGCGTCGTAGCAGGTGCAAAAGCACCTGTCGCGCATCCAAAGGCAGAGTTTGATGTCCTTTTCGCTGAGCACCGGCTCGTTGTCCAATGGGCGGAGCACGGTCTTGAGCTTGTGTCCGGCGGGGTCGGGTTCGGAATTGCCGGCTTCAAGAACAATTGCCTGAACGTGGCGGTTTCCGCCCCCAAAGGGCACCAGCACCCGCATTCCGGGCAGAAGCTCCATTCCGGCGGGCACGAGATAAGTGTAGGGTCTGTCGTAGGCATAGCTGTCCGCGCGAACGGCGACTTTTACAGTTCTGCTCATTTGTCCCTTGACCCCTCACTTACTGATTATTTGTTGCGGCGCGGAAAAGCTCAGGCGTTTTCTTCCTCTGCCTCTTGGGCGGTTTCTTCGGCAGCTTCCTCTTCGGGAGCTTCTTCACCGGCATCCTGGGCGGTTTCAAGAGCTTCAACGGATTCTTCGCCCATGAGCTTTTCCATATCGGCCTTCTGCTCTTCAGTGAGGTTATAAATGTACTTGCCTTCGGCGATCTCGCAAACGGCCAGTCTTACGGGCTTGTCGGTGAGCTTAATGCCCTGGGCGGCGGCCTCTTCGGAGATCTCCCGGGCGCGCTTTGCGGTTACGTTTACAAGAAGGTAGCGGTTGCCGATCTTCTCGATAAGGGAGTCAAGAGTGGGATAAAGCATGGTTGTATATTTCCTTTCAGATGATATGGGTTATGCCAGTTTTTCTTTGATGATGTCCATGATCTTGCCGGAGGCGTTTTCAACGGAGTCGTTGCAGATAACGTAGTTGAACTCGCCGGAGCGCAGACATTCGGACTCGGCAATGCGAAGGCGCTTTTCAATGCTTTCGGGGCTGTCGGTGCCGGCCGGAAAGACGGCGGCGAAGCTCCTCGAATGAGGGGGGAGTGATGAAAACGGAGACCGCTTCGGGGAAAATGGAGCGCATATTTGCCGCGCCGACCACCTCGATGTCGAAAACGACGATGTCTCCGGCGGAGATATGCTCGTGGATGGGAGCAAGGGGAGTGCCGTAGAAATTGCCGGCGAACTCTGCAAACTCTGCAAAGCCGTTGACCTCAACCAGCTTTGCAAAATCCTCCCGGGTAACAAAGCTGTAGTGGACTCCGTCGATCTCGCTGGGGCGGGGAGCTCTGGTCGTCATGGAGACGGAAAGATAGAGCTCTCTGCCAAGTTCGGTGCGGAGCTTTTCCCGGAGCGCTTCGATAACTGTGCCCTTGCCGACACCCGAAGGACCGGAAACGATCAGGAGAAGACCTTTTTTACTCATTGTCGACCACCTCTTCATCTTCTTCGTCATCTGTGCCGTCGTCCCAGTTTGACGCGCGGTTTGCCACGGTCTCGGGCTGGAGCGCCGAGAGAATGACGTGGTCGCTGTCTGTGACGATAACGGCTCTTGTGCGGCGTCCGCAGGTACCGTCTATGAGCATGCTCTTTTCACGGGCTTCCTGAATTATCCGCTTTATTGGGGCGGATTCGGGGCTTACGATGGCAATTATTCTGCCAACGGAGACCATGTTTCCAAATCCGATGTTAACAAGTCTGACTTCGTTCATATTTCTCTGTCACCTTTCGCCTTTTACTCAAGGTTCTGGATCTGCTCGCGGATCTTTTCCAGCTCACATTTCATCTCAAGCACAAGGCCGGTGACCTCGAGGTCGTTTGCCTTGGAGCCGATGGTGTTGATCTCGCGGTTGATCTCCTGAACCAGGAAGTCCAGCTTTCTGCCAACGGCGCCGCCGGCAGAGAGTATCTCGGAGAGCTGAGCCAGATGGCTTGAAAGGCGAACGGTCTCCTCGTCGGTGGCGGTGCGGTCTGCAAAGATCGCCGCCTCGGCGAGGATTCGCTGCTCGGTAACGCCGCTCTCACCCAGCACCTCGGTCATTTTTGCGGTGAGTCTGGCGCGGTATTCCGCAACGATCACGGGCATTCTGGCCTGGACAGTGTCCTTCATTGCGCCGATGGCGCCGCCCTTTTCGATGATGTCGGCGGCAAGCCTTGCGCCCTCTTCGCCGCGCATTTTGTTGTAGGCTTCAAGGGCGGAATTCAGCTCGGAAAGCACCTGGGCCAAAAGCTCGTCCCTGTCCTCTTCGATCTTTGCAACGGTGAAAACGTCGGGCAGAGTGGCAATGCGCATGGCGGAAATATCATTTTTCAGCTCAAATTTGTCGGAGAGAGCGGTGATGTTTTCGATGTACATTGCGGCGGCCTGTTCGTTTACGGAAACGGAAACGTCGCCTGCGGCGTATTCAATGCCGATGAAAACGTCCACCTTGCCGCGGGTAACGCCGGAGGCCTTGATGGCTGCCTTGACGGGCTCTTCGAGGTACATGTAGATCTTGGGACAGCGGACAGAACAGTCCAGAAAGCGGTTGTTCACGGATTTCAGCTCAACGGTGAGGGTCTTGTTTCCGTAAACCCCCTGGCTTCTGCCGTAGCCGGTCATGCTTTTGACCATAGCGGTTTTATCATTCCTTTCAGTTGCGCTTTTGTTGGGGAATTAATCAATAGTCGGAGGAGCGGCGGTATTGCATTTCCTGCCAGTCCTCGCGGCTGATAAGCAGTTTTCGGGACTTTGCGCCCTCGGAGGGGCCAACGATACCGCAGGCTTCCATTTGATCCACTATTCTTGCGGCGCGGGCAAAGCCCACCTTCAGCTTGCGCTGGAGCATGGTTGCAGAGCACTGGTTGGTGCTCAGACAGAAGCTTACGGCCTCTTCGAAAAGCTCGTCACGCTCCTCGTCGGGATCCTCGTCGCCGTCGGAGCCGCCGCCGTCTGCGGCGCGGTCGATCTGGCGCATGATCTCTTCGCTGTAGGTGACCTCAACGCCGTTCTTGATAAAGGCCACAACGCTTTCGATCTCCGGAGAGGATACGAAACAGCCCTGAACACGTCTGGGCTTGGTTGCGCCGATGGGGAGGAACAGCATATCGCCCCGGCCAAGGAGTGTCTCGGCGCCGTTGCGGTCGAGGATAATACGGGATTCAAGGGAGCTTGCAACGGAGAATGCGATACGGGAGGGGATGTTTGCCTTCATGGTGCCCTTGATAACGTCCGCGGAGGGGCGCTGGGTGGCGACCACCAGGTTCATGCCGGCGGCGCGCGCCTTTTGGGCAAGGCGGCAGATAGAGGCTTCGACTTCCTTGGGGCTGGTCATCATAAGGTCGGCAAGCTCGTCGATAACGATGATTATGCGGGGCAGCTTTTCAAGATGCTGAGCCTCGGGGTTACCCTCGTTTTCGGCGTTCATGCGGTCGACGGCTTCGTTGTACTCCGCAAAATTGCGGAAACCAAAGCCGTTGAAGCGCTTATAGCGCTCTTCCATTTCCATGACCGCCCATTGCAGAGCGCCGGCGGCTTTTTTATAGTCGGTGACAACGGGGATGAGCAGGTGGGGAATGCCGTTGTAGGAGGCAAATTCCACCATCTTGGGGTCGATGAGGATGAGCCGCAGATCCTCGGGGCTGGATTTGTAGATAAGGCTGATGAGAAGGGAGTTGATGCAGACGGATTTACCGGAGTTTGTGGTACCGCCCACAAGAACGTGGGGCAGACGGGAGATATCGCCCACAACGGGACGGCCGCTTATGTCCTTGCCAAGGGCAAAGGTGGCGCCGGACTTGGCGTCGGCAAACTCGCTTGCCTCGATAACGTCACGGAGGAAGACTGTCTCAACGTTGCGGTTGGGAACCTCGATGCCAACGGCGAATTTTTCGGGAATGTCGGAAACGCGGACGGACTGAGCTCCCATTGCAAGGGCGATGTCCTCGGAAAGGCCGGAGATTCGGGCGATCTTAATGCCGCTTCCCAGCTGGATCTCGTATCTGGTGACGGCAGGGCCGCGGGTCACGCCGACGATACGGGCTTCAACGCCGAAGCTTGCCAAAGTGGCGATGAGCTTTTCCTGGTTGGCTCTGGTTTCGGCCTCGGTGAGCTCGCGGCTGGGGGGAGGAGCGCTTTTTAGCAGCTCAAGAGGCGGGAAAACGTATCCCCTGAGGGGATCGGTGATCTCGGATGCGGCCTGGGCGACGGCCATTTCAAGCTCCTCGGCGGACATTGTGGGCCGGGGGCGGCTGGAGTCCGTGCCGGGATTGTCGGGATCCTCAACCATTGCGCTGTCGTCGGGGTCGGGGGTGCTTTCAAAGGGGAAGGCGATCACCTCGCCGGTGCCGGGGTCAACGCTGTCGCCGTAGTCGGGACGCTCCTCCCATGGGGGAAGCTCGTCGGCATCGTCCGAAATGCCGGTCTCGGCCTCCACGGAGGCCAGCAGACGGGAGAAGGGAGTTTCGCCCGGGTCGGTCTCGGGTTCGGGCTCGGGAGTTTCGGGAACCTTGACCTTGCCCTCTCCGGCGGGAGTGGCGTGGACGGTGTAGAAATTGTCGGATTCAGGCTCGGGCTCGCTTACGGCAACGGGAGCGGCGGTCTTTTTGGCAACGGAGTCCGGCGTGGGGAAGACGGGCTCGTCGGGCTTTTCGTTTGCGGGAGTTGCCATGGGCATATCGCTGTCCAGGGCAAAGTCGATGCGCCGGGTCTTTGCATCGGTGCGGGCGCGAAGCTCTGCGCGCTGGATCGCCTCGGCGTCGGCCATTTTTCTGGCTTCGGCCTCGGCGGCCTCCTGCTCTGCGAGAATTCTTTTACGCTCGGCCCGTTCAGCCTTGCGGGTGACGCGCATCTCGTGGGCCTTTTCGCCGGTCTTTTCCATTTTGTCCGAGGCCTTGTTCATGATCAGCGAGAGGGGAATGCGGAGTATGACCAGGGCAAGCCCTGCGGCAAGGACGAAGAGCAGTATTGCCGCGCCGACTCCGGAGAGCGCCCAGGAGAGGATCTCGGTCAGACCGCCGGCAATAAGGCCGCCGCTGGTGTATTCGGCACCGTCGGCACAGAGCTTGCCAAGAGTGCTCCAGGTGTAGTTGTTTTTGGGAAAGACGGCGGTGAAAAGGTGGCCGATGGAGCCCACCAGCAGGGGCAGACAGCCTACAGCCCCCAGCCAAAGGGCACGCAGGTTTTTGTTCAGCCGCATGAGCACGTGCCCGGCGATCACGGCGAACACAAGGGGCAGGGCAAACAGGCCGGGGCCCAGAAGCCAGGCGAAAAATTTGTTTATAAAGGCCAGCACCTTCGCGTTGGGGGCAAAAAAGCCCACCACCATCAGCACGGCCAGCAGAAGAAAGACGACAACAGCCCCCTGGCGCCATTTGCGCACGGTATCCCCGTGTTTTGCTCCGCTGGGAAGGGCGCGTTTTTCTTCGGATTTCTTTGTTTTAGCCAAGAGAGATTACCTCCGTGATATGTGAAAAAAAGGTGATTGCAGACGGGAAAAATCCTGCCGGGTCTTTTAGACAAGACTTCAATATATTATACCACACAAGCAACCAAATTGGAAGTACTAAATTAGGGTGAAAGAGTTAAAAAACCATTCGGAAAGGGCAGAAAAAAGCTGTCTGTTCAGTGGATGAGCAGACAGCTTCGGAGAAAAAACAGATTTTAAGCCAAAGGTGGGGGGAGGGGCGCTCAGTCGAACTGGTCATAGCCCCCGCGATATACCCAGAGCCTTCTTCCCAGAGCGTAAAGCCCGGTTCGGAGACCTGTGGCGGCAAGCAGCGTTGCAAGCACCGAAAGCTCCTCAAAGCGCAGAACGTTCCGCAAAAACAGAAAGGGCATGTAGGCTATAAGACCGTTCACCCAGGAGGCGTCGGACTTTGTGTACATGATGTAGAGCACCACGGCCGGCAGGGCGTAGACAAGGGTGACGCCAAGGTCGGAAAAGAAATACTCCCTGGTGGGTATCTTTTCTTTTTTGGTTATCTTAACGCCCATGCGCCATGCAATTAAGCAGGTAAAGAACAGGTAAAAAATATAGCCCGTGAGACAGAGGATAAGGCTTTCGTCCACGGGGGCACGCTCGAGCAACGGGCGGAGCCAGAACCCAAAGGAGAACATTCCAAGCAGGCTTCCGCAGACGGAAAAGAAAACGGTTATGACAAAAAGCAGTATGCAGCGGAGGATGGTTCTTTTTGTTTTTGTGTCCGACAGACCTGTTTTGGCTTTTTTGATAACGTCTTTTACTTTCATAGCAGCCCTCCGGAGATGATTATTTCCTGTTCTTATAATAGCACAATGTGCTCCGATATTCAAGAGCGCATCCGTTTACAAAAAGTTTTTTTCGTGGTATAATTCCGTTGAGAGAATAAGAGGAAAGGGATGAGCCAAAACTTGCGACTTATATCCTGGAACGTCAACGGCCTTCGGTCCTGTGTGGGCAAGGGTCTTGGCGAATTCATAGAAAGAGAAGCTCCGGACGTTTTCTGCCTTCAGGAGACGAAGCTTCAGCCGGAGCAGAACCCCTTTGAGCCCGAGGGCTATTTCCGATGGTTTAACAGCGCCGAGAAAAAGGGCTATTCCGGCACGGCGGTGTTTTCGAAGACGGAGCCTGAAAACGTCACCTTCGGTCTGGGAATTCCGGAGCTGGACACCGAAGGGCGTGTGATCACGGCTGAATTTGAGAGCTTTTATCTTGTGTCCTGCTACACCCCCAACGCCCAGCGGGAGCTGACCCGTCTGCCCTTCCGCATGGTCTGGGAGGATGCCTTCCGGGGATACGTTACGGCCCTTGCTGAGAAAAAGCCAACCCTCATCTGCGGCGATCTGAACGTTGCCCACGAGGAGATAGACCTTAAAAACCCGAAATCCAACCGGGGCAACGCCGGCTTTACGGATCAGGAGCGGGAAAAGTTTTCTGCCCTGCTGGCCTCCGGCTTTACGGACAGCTTCCGCCATCTTCACCCCGAGGAGGAAAAATATTCCTGGTGGAGCTATATGTTCAAGGCCAGGGAGAAAAACGTGGGATGGAGAATAGACTATTTCCTCGTATCCACCTGCGCCCGGGACAGGATAGTTTCTGCGGACATCCTGACCGAGGTCACGGGTTCGGACCATGCGCCTGTAGTGCTGGAATTTGAAGCTTAAGGAGTTCATTTTACTGTGGCAAGAGTAACAGATATGACCGTGGGAAATCCCACGAAGCTTCTTGTGGGCTTTGCCCTGCCCATGATGTTCGGCAACCTTTTCCAGCAGATGTACAGCCTTGTGGACACCCTCGTGGTGGGCAGGGGCGTTGGCGTTAACGGTCTTTCCGCCGTTGGCTCTGCGGGATGGCTGGACTGGTTTTTCCTGGGAAACATAATGGGACTTATGCAGGGCTTTATGGTGCTCATCTCCCAGCGCTTCGGCGCGGAGGATCTCAAGGGCATGAGAAAGGCCGTTGCAATGTCCATATACCTGGCAATTGCGGCAACCGTGCTGTTTACAACGGTCGCCCTTCTCACCGCCCGCCCCATTCTTGAGATACTCAAGACTCCGGACGCCACCATCGACATGTCCCACAGCTACATACGCATTGTCTTCATGGGCATTCCCATTATCGTTATCTACAACCTGCTGGCCTCCATCCTCCGTGCACTTGGAAACAGCAAGGTTCCCCTTGTGGCGATCATTATCGCATCCGTTATGAACATCGGCCTTGACGTTCTCTTTGTCATCGGCTTTAAGTGGGGTGTCGTTGGCGCTGCCGCCGCAACCGTTACCTCTCAGCTTTTCTCTGCGGTATTCTGCTTTATTGCCGTGCTGAGAGTCCCTCAGCTGAAAATGGAAGCCGAAGACTTCAGGCCCGACTGGCCGGTCATGGGCAGGCTTCTCAAGCTGGGTCTGCCCCTTATGTTCAACAGCTTCGTCATCTCCGTGGGCGGACTTGTGGTTCAGTATATCGTCAACGGCTTCGGTCCGGTCTTCGTGGCGGCTGTCACTGCGGCAAACCGGGTTTGCGGACTTATGGAGCAGGCCGGCGTTTCCGTTGCAACGGCGGCAGGTACCTTCACCGGCCAGAACTACGGCGCCAAAAAGTTTGACCGCATTCGCCAGGGCGTGAACAGGGCAATGATGATCTCCGTTTCCATCGCCTGGATTCTGGGCGCCATCGTTGCGGTGTTTGCCCGGCCCATCATCAGGTTCTTCGTTGAGGACGAGCCCGAAGTGGTGGAGCAGGTGGTGGATATGGCTCACCCCTATATGCTCATCATCTGCGGATTTCTCTGGATGCTCTACCTGCTCTACGTTTACCGCACCTCTCTCCAGGGGATGGGTGACTCCATTACGCCCTTTGTTTCGGGCATTATCGAGCTGATCTTCCGTATCGGCATAGTGCTTGCCCTGACCCGTTTCGTGGGTGAATACGGCGTGTATTTTGCAGAGGTCTCTGCCTGGGCGGGCGCGGCAGTACTGCTGGTCACGGTGTATTACTTCAAACTTAATAAGCTCTGTCCCCGGGGGAAAAAATCTCCGGAAGCTGGAATTGAAGCCTGAAGATTTAGTTGAAATAACCCACCTGTTTCCCTGTGTTGCCCGGGAGAACAGGTGGGTTATTGTGTTGAAAACAGAGGTTACTGCGGAAAATGATGGAACTGTAAAGTTAAGACACTTTTCACGTGGGTCTTAAGGTGTAAAGCAAAAGAACAGACCGCGTAAAGTGTTTTGCACCGTTTCCACAAAGTTTTCCACAGTTTTCCACAGTGTGAATATGTGGATAATTTCGGTTCAGGCCGGTATAAACAGAGTCAGATAAAACGGTCTTGTGTTATGGGTCGTCATTTTATTTGGCGGTAAAGGGCTGTTTGTCGGATAATGTCAGTAAATATCGAATAATATGCCATAAGAAATTTTTATGGCGCAATAAGCCCCGTGTGAATAAATACAGAGTATGCATTCTGTATATCCTGTGGAAAACTCTGTTCAAACCGTGAGTTTTCCACAATTGCCCCAGGTGTGCGAGGCCTTCCATGTGGGAAGTCTCGCAGTTTTATTCGCCTTAAGGCGAGTTGTATTGCTTCGCAGTTATATTCGGCTAAAAGCCGAGTGTTATTCGCTTTGCGAGTTTAGGAGCGAATAAAATATCACTATTAATATACTTTTTAAGACAGTAAAACGGATGTGCAGAAATTCTACACATCCGTTTAATATTTGTCTCATACCATAACAAGTAACATTTAGGCATCCAAATGTCACTTGTCAGGGAGACCTAAAACCCTTTTCCAAACAAATATCACCTATTCGATAAATTGGAATTTGTCACTCTGTGTAGTTTTTGTGGAAAGGGCATTTTTCCTGTCTGCATTGATTGTTCAAGTGTGAACGAGTGCAGATCACAGAGTTCAGCTTCATATCGATATGTATTTTTTCGCTCGTGAATTTGATAGCTTCTATGATAGCAAGATAGGAATCTCTTTTACAGCAACGGGGGCCACCATTTTTGCCTATCGCATCTAATGCTCTTGCTGTCATCTGGTTGGATAATCCCCAGGCTTCACCTGCCAAAGGAGTGGCTTTCAAGGCAATGGAGATAAACATTCCCGTGCTGATGCCTGCACCGCACGCGCCCCAAAATCCGCACGCGCCGCCGGGGACTTGCTTTCCTCTTTTCTGAATTTCTCCAAGTGCGAACGCGAGATCAATTTCACCGCCTGCGTTTTTGTAAGCCGTCAGAAGCGCTGAGCCGACCATCGTATGATGCTCGGGGCCGTGCATATGGCAAGACGGCATACTCATCATTTCTTCTAAAATCTCAATCGGATCATTGGATTTACTGTTCAGACAAATTGCAATAATACTGTCCATTCCGCTTGTATGGCATTCATCGCAGACGAAATGACCGTTGACACATCTTGTTTTACTGTATTGTTTTTTGTGGCAAAGCACACATTCCATTTCCTCGTCTGCATTGAGGTATTCAAGCGGAGCTTTGCAAATCAAGCATTCTTCATTCATATATATTCACCCTACAAATTCCAATTTATCGGTTAGTTGTATTATAGCACAACTTGACTATCAAAGAAAGAGAATATTACAAACACCCTTAGTTTTTAAAAAACTAAGGGTGTTTTCGTGTCTTGTTGTACTGTCCTTTAGAGTACAACGCCTATTGGCGGTGTTTTTTGATTACTCTTATCTTCTGCGTTTTGACGATCGGGATACGATGAGCAGCAGCCGCAAAAACTGCATAAGGCTTACGGCAAGTGCGGCGACGTAGGTCATTGCGGCGGCGGAGAGGGTCTTGCGGGCGGGGTCTATCTCGTCGGGGGCAAGAATGCCGCTGTCGCTTATGGCGGCAAGCGCCCGGCGGGAGGCGTTGAACTCAACGGGCAGGGTGACAAGCTGGAAAACGACCGCAAGAGCAAAAAACGCAACTCCGGCGTAGGCGATATAGCTGAATATCTCTCCCAGATAGGAAAGACCTATGCCCACCAGAATAAGGGGCATTGCCAGCTTTGAGCCGATGTTTGTGATTGGAATAAGGGCGGCGCGGAGCTTGATCGGGCCGTAGCCCTCGGCGTACTGCACAGCGTGACCCGCTTCGTGGCAGGCAACGCCGATGGCCGCAACGGAGGTGGAGTTTATAACGCTGTCGGAAAGACGGATGACGTTTGTGCGTGGGTCGTAATGGTCGGAGAGCTTTCCGGGGACGTGCTCTATACGGACGTCGTAGACCCCGTTTTGTCTCAAGACCTCTCTGGCGGCGTCGGCGGCGGTCATTCCCCGGCGGGAATAGACCTTTGAGTACCTCTCGAAGGAAGAGTTCACCCTTGCGCTGGCGATCAGTGAAAAGATCACGAAGGGCAGAACCAGAATAATATAGGTCCAGTCTACGTAAAACAAGTCGGTTCACCTTTTCTTAACTTACTGTACTTAGATTATACCACCATAAAGTGAACTAAACAAGAATAAACTGAATACAAATTATTCCATTTGTCCGATCCCTGGGGAAAAATGCTTTCAGAACACCTTTACGGCCAAAAGCCGGCCTTCGCCCACCGTGACTTTTGCTGTTTTCCCGGGGAGTACGCGGTTGCTTATGCCGTATTGGTATTCGCAGGTTATCTCGCCTCCGTTCAAGGGGTATTCGGCGTTTTCGATGGTGATATCCCGGGCGGTTCCGGAGATATTCAGAAGGGAAAAAAAGGAAAACTCACCGCCCACGTAAACGGGCTTTTTTGAGACGATCTCCATCAGGGAATAATCGTCTGCCAGGGTGGCTTTTTTGCCAAGGGAGTCAAGATACAGAAGAATTGAGACGTTTCCAAGACTGTGGTCCAGCCGTTCTCCAACGACCCCGATAAGCAGAAACTCCTCAAAGCCCCGTCTGAGCGCCTCTTTCACCCCGAAGACCGTGTCCGTATCGTCCTTTTGACAGGGTAGCACGATGGTCTCGGTTTCAAGATCGGGATTTGGGTGGGAGTCGAAATCCCCCACGATAAGGTCGGGGGTTATGCCAAGGGCGGCCCGGTGCTTAAGTCCGCTGTCACAGCAGATCACAAAGTCCTCGGGAGAGAGAAGTTTTTTAATGCGGTCACAGGCGTTTATGCCCGCTCCGCCGACGATAACACAGCGCTGCATTATTCTCACCTCACAGTATATCGATATATTCCCCGTTCAGCGCCTTGTTCATGCTTCGCACGGCGCAGAACTTGCCGCACATTGAGCAGGTATCCTCGTGCTCGGGCTTGCGTTCGTCGCGTATGCGCTTTGCGGTCTCGGGGTCAAGGGCGCAGGCCCACTGTTCCTCCCAATCCAGTCTGCGGCGTGCGGAAGCCATGCGGTCGTCCGTGTCCTGCGCGTGGGGGATCTTTTTGGCGATGTCTGCGGCATGGGCGGCGATCTTTGAGGCGATGATCCCTTGCTTTACGTCATCCACGTTGGGCAGGGCAAGGTGCTCTGCCGGGGTCACGTAGCAAAGAAATGCGGCGCCGCTTGCCGCGGCAATGGCTCCGCCGATAGCCGAGGTAATGTGGTCGTATCCCGGGGCGATATCGGTTACGATGGGCCCCAGCACGTAAAAGGGCGCGCCCATGCAGATGGTCTGCTGAAGCTTCATATTGGCCTCTATCTGATCCATGGGCATATGTCCGGGTCCCTCGACCATGACCTGAACGTCCTTCTCCCAGGCGCGTTTTGTCAGCTCCCCAAGGCGAACCAGCTCTTCTATCTGGCATACGTCGCTTCCGTCGGCAAGACAGCCCGGCCGGCAGGCATCGCCCAGAGAGACCGTCACGTCGTACTCCCGGCAGATATCCAGTATTTCGTCGAAATACTCGTAGAAGGGATTTTCCTTCCCGGTCATGGTCATCCATGCGAAGACCAGCGAGCCGCCACGGGAGACGATGTTCATTTTTCTTCCCTGCTTTTTTATCTGTTCGATCGTCCTGCGGGTAATACCGCAGTGGAGGGTAACGAAGTCAACTCCGTCCTCTGCGTGAAGTCTTATTACGTCGATAAAGTCCTTCGCGGTAAGAGTTGCAAGGTCTCTTTTGTAGTGGATAACGCTGTCGTAGACCGGAACTGTGCCGATCATTGCCGGACATTCACTTGTGAGCCTCCTGCGGAAGGGCTGGGTGTCGCCGTGGCTTGACAGATCCATAATTGCCTCGGCACCCATGTTAACCGCCGCCATGACCTTTTCCATCTCGGTATCATAGTCCCTGCAGTCCCGGGAAACGCCGAGATTTACGTTTATCTTGGTGCGGAGCATGGAACCCACACCGTTGGGATCAATACAGGTGTGGCGCTTGTTTGCGCATATGGCCACCTGCCCACAGGCGACGAGTGAACGTATCTCTTCTTCGGTTCTGTATTCTTTTAAGGCGACCGCCTTCATTTCCGGGGTGATAATGCCGCGCTTTGCGGCGTCCATCTGGGTAGTGTAGTTTCTCACCTTAATTTATCCTTTCATTTGGAATTTACTTTGAAAACCGGCCGGTAAGGTCAAAAGCGTGGTTCATAGGTCCGGAGCCCTGTCCCAGATCCAACATATCGGCAAGAGCACCGGAGATATATTCCTTTGCCCTCTTTACGGACGTTTCGAGGTCACAGCCCTTTGCAAGGTTTGCGGCAATTGCGCTTGACAGCGTGCAGCCCGTGCCGTGGGTGTTGGGATTGTCGATGCGCCTGCCGCAAAACCAGGTGAATTCTCCCTTTGCGTACAAAAGGTCGTTAGCGTCGTTTACGCTGTGACCTCCTTTGAGCAAAACGGCGCAGTGATATTTTTCTGCGATGATCCCGGCCGCGGAGCGCATATCGGTGTCATCCCTGACATTAATTCCGGATAAAAGCTCTGCCTCGGGAATATTGGGAGTAACAAGAGTTGAAATCGGCAGGAGATATTCTTTCAGCGCGTCGACCGCATCATCTTTTATCAAGGCAGAACCGCTGGTTGAGATCATCACCGGATCCAGAACGATATTTTTTGCATGATGGTACAGGAGCCGGTCTGCTGTTGTTATGATCAGATCGGATGATGAGACCATGCCGATTTTTACTGCATCCGGGAAGATATCCTCAAACACCGCATCGAGCTGATGTTTCAAAAATTCGGGCGTTGATTCCTGAATTGCCCGTACACCGGTCGTGTTCTGAGCTGTGAGTGCCGTGACGGCACTCATGGCGTAAACACCGTTCATGGTCATGGTTTTCAAATCTGCCTGAATACCGGCGCCTCCGCTGCAGTCGCTTCCGGCAATGGACAGTGCGGTCTTCATATAAGCCTCAGCTCCCGGGCTCTTGCCTTCAGCTCCCGCGCGGCTGATTCGGGATCGTCTGCCTTCATAATGGCGGACACAACGCAGATACCGGCGATGGGAATGCCCGAAAGAACGTCGATGTTGGCTTTGTTCAGCCCGCCTATGGCGTTTACGGGGATGGGCACGGAGTTGCATATGTCCCGGAGAGTATCGGTAGAAGTCAGAACCGTCTTTACTTTTGTTGTGGTGGGATATATAGCGCCCACACCGAGGTAGTCAGCGCCTTGCTCGTAGGCATCCTTTGCCCAGGGAACTGTTTTAGCCGTTGCGCCTACAATCTTATCTTCGCCCATCAGTTTTCTTGCGGTTGCAACGGGCATATCTTCAGCTCCCACGTGAACACCTTCTGCTTGGGTAGCGAGAGCCACATCCACACGGTCATCAATGATCAGCGGCACATTGTAACGTTTTGCAATGGTGTGTACCTTCTCGGCAAGCTGTATATACTCTCGTGTACTCTTGTTTTTCTCACGAAGCTGAAGAAGGGTTGCACCGCCAATGAGCGCTTGTTCAACACGATAGAGGAATTCTTCCTCGGTGTAGTTCGTGCTGTCGGTTATAAAATATAAACTTGGATCAAACTTTTTCATTCTCTTTCCCTCACACATACAAATAATCGTTCAAAACGGGCTGTAAGCCCTCCTCGGCAATATCCTTATACATTTTATCAAGGCT
The DNA here is from genome assembly GCA_015067715.1 of Oscillospiraceae bacterium. Classification (GTDB taxonomy): domain Bacteria; phylum Bacillota; class Clostridia; order Oscillospirales; family QAMX01; genus SIG499. Next base: position 68,520 of record SVLY01000006.1, read on the forward strand.
TCGGGCATCGTCGATCTCAAACTGCCCGTCACCCTGGGCTCCGTCGGCTTCTTTGCCGGTGTATTTGCTCTCATGGTCACCGATGCCGGTGGAAACTCCGGCGGAGACCTTTGTGGCGGCGATCTTGACTATTCCGTCTCTGAAGCTTGCACTCTCCCGGGAGGACACGGTGATGCCCACGTAGGGCAAAAAGATACGGTAAGCGCAAAGCACCTGACAAAGCTGGCGCTCGTGGACGTCAAGGGGATTTATCTTTTCGTTATTGATGATGGGTCTCAGCCTGGGACAGGACAGGGACATTTCAGCGTGGGGATATTTTCTCTGCAGGTAATATACGTGCAGAGCGCTTGCCAAAGCGTCCTTCCGGAAGTCTGCCAGACCAAGAAGAGCCGAAAATGCCACGCCCCGCATACCGCCGCGAAGGGCGCGTTCCTGTGCATCAAATCGGTACGGCCATACACGCTTGTGACCGAGCAAGTGGAGCTGTTCGTATCTGTCGGCATCGTAGGTCTCCTGAAACACCGTCACGTAGTCCGCGCCGCAGGAGTGGAGGTAGGCGTACTCATCGGTGTTCACCGGGTAGATCTCAAGACCGACCATGCGGAAATACTTTCTTGCCAGCCTGCAGGCCTCGCCGATATATTCCACGTTACTCATGCTCCTGCTCTCCCCGGTAAGGATCAAAATTTCTTCCATACCGCTGTCGGCAATGACCTTCATCTCTTTTTCAATCTGCTCCATAGAAAGCTTCATACGCTTAATATGGTTGTAGCAGTTAAAGCCACAATATACACAATAATTCTCGCAGTAATTGGCTATGTAAAGAGGAGTGAACAGATATACAGTGTTGCCAAAGTGCTTGCTTGTTTCAAGACGTGCTCTCTGTGCCATCTGTTCCAGAAAGGGCTCTGCGGCAGGGGAGAGAAGTGCCTTGAAGTCTTCGACGGAGCATTTTTCGTGCTCCAAAGCCGCCCTCACATCAGTAGCGGTGTATTTTGAATAGTCGTAGGAGCGCATTTGCGCCATCACATTTGCGCACACATCCGATTCGATCACTTCCATCCCCGGCAGATATTCCATGTGGCTCTTCCGTGAGGACGGATTGGTTTCAAGCCTGTGCTTTTTTGCAAGTGCTTGGGGCGACAAATGCTCCGAATCTACAAAAAATTGATTTTCCATAGCCTCCACCCTCAGTCTCTGAGGAAGCCTGTCAGCGGATCGGAAGCAGAAGCACCACGGGAGAGCACTCTGCCAAGACCGGAAAGATATGCCTTACG
>SVLY01000075.1 GCA_015067715.1 Oscillospiraceae bacterium
GAAGCGGGCGGGGCTGGAGGAGCGGGTGGAGGTTGCATCGGCGGCTACCAGCTTTGAGGAGCAGGGAAGACCGGTCTATCCGCCGGTGAGGCGAATGCTCACGGCAATGGGGCTGGACTGTTCGGCACACCGGGCGCGGAGGATAGTGCCGGAGGATATTGAAAAATACGATATGCTCATCGGCATGGACCGGGCAAACGTTGCCGCGATGAGGCGGATGTTCGGTTCGTCGGACAAGATATCCATGCTGCTTGGCACCGCCGAGGTGGCAGATCCATGGTACACCGACGATTTCGAGGCTGCCCGCCGGGACGTTCTCCGGGGGTGCCGCGACCTGCTTGGCAGGCTTGAAAAATAAAAGCTTATCTCCCGCGCAAAAAACTCCCGCGTCAAACAAACGACCGGCCTTCTCCCGGCAGATCCCGGGGAAAGTCCGGTTTTTTGGTTTTTCGGAATGGGTAAAAAAGACTTGCCAAACCGGCGGCTTTGGTGTATACTATTTAGGATGTAGTAGAACAAATTTTACGAAAGAAGGCATATAAAAATGGATCAGCTTAAAGTCACCGTAGAAACCTCCGCAAGACACGTTCACCTCTCCCCCGAGCATATGGACATCCTCTTTGGCGAAGGAGTCCGCCTCACCGAAAAGCGCGCTCTCAGCCAGCCCGGACAGTTCCTTGCCAACGAGAGAGTTTCCATCGTAGGCGGCAAGAAGAGAATGGACAACGTGGGCATCATCGGACCCGAGAGAAAGGCCTCCCAGATCGAGATCTCCCTCACCGACGCCCGCAGCCTCGGCGTTGACGCTCCCGTCCGCGAGAGCGGCGACATTGCCGGCTCCGGCGCCATCCGCATCGAAGGTCCCTGCGGCTACGTTGAAGTTTCCGAAGGCGTTATCTCCGCAAAGCGCCACATCCACCTCACCCCCGAGACTGCCGAAAAGTACGGCCTTACCGACAAGCAGAACGTCACCGTCCGCGTTGAAGGCCCCCGCGCCCTCATCTTCGACGAGGTCGTCGTCCGCGTCAGCCCCACCTTCGCCGATTCAATGCACATCGACGTTGACGAGGCCAACGCCTGCTGCGGCGCAACCGTCGGCGTTGTCATCAAGTAATTAACCAACACAAAAATGGATAAATATCTCATCATAAACTGCGACGATTTCGGAATGTGCCATGCGGCGAACACGGCTGTGTTCGACCTTTTGGAGCACGGCGGAGTAACCAGCGCAACGGTCATGACCCCCTGCGGCTGGGCTCCCGAGGCTTTGAAATATGCCGCCGCCCATCCGGAATTTGCTATCGGCATCCACCTCACCTTCACCAGTGAGTGGCAAAAGTACAAATGGCGCCCGGTCTGGGGCGGAAACACCGCCTCCCTCCGGGACGAGAGCGGATTTATGCACTTCCATTGCGACACCTTCGAGCGTGACGCAAAAGAGGAAGAGGTCGAAGCAGAGATCCGCGCCCAGCTTGCCCTTGCGCGTTTTTACGGACATAACCCCTCCCACATGGATAACCACATGGGCTCTCTTTACGGCATCGAGACCGGAAGAAGCTTTTTGCCCATCGTCTTCAAGGTCTGCGCGGAGAACGGTCTGCCCTTCAGAATGATGAGATTCGTTCCCCGGGACTACGAAGTTCCCCAGAGCTTTGCCGACTCTGCCGCCGCCGCGGCGGACGCCCTTGGTGTGCCGATCCTGGACCGCCTCTGGGAGCACAGCTGGTCGGGAGCGCAGTCCGAAAGCTACGAAAATTTCCGCGACTACATGCTCACCCGGTTCGAAAACTGCCCGGACGGCATCGTAGAGACCTATATCCACCCCTCTGCCGAGTGCGACGAGCTGAAAAACACCTCTTCGGTGTGGTTCCGCCGTGTGTGGGAATACCGCCTGTTTGCGGATCCCGCAACAAGACGTCACATTGAGGCGCAGGGAATAAAGCTTATCAACTACCGCGACCTTGCGGCAATGCGCCGCGGCGGCAAATAAGCAAAAAAGCCTTTGGGAATACGGCGAGGAGATCACATGGAAAAAAAGACCCTCCGTTTCCGCCCTGACGGAAGCTTTAAAATACTTCAGCTCACCGATATGCACCTCTACGACGACGGTAAGTTCGACGAGCCCGCCATAACCGGCGCTCTTGACCTTATCTCCCGTGAGGCGCCGGATCTGGTGGCCTTCACCGGGGACATCTCCTGTGACGGAAGCCACGAGGCCTGCGGAAACCGGCTGGACAGCTTTCTTTCCCGTGTGGACGCTTTGGGCGTGCCCTACACCTATACCCTTGGCAACCACGAAAGCGACACCTCCGAGGCCGGAGAGCCTGGACGTCAGCATGTTATTGCGGACGTTCTCTCCCGCCACGCTCTCTCCCTTTTCCAGCCGGGAGAGGCAGAGCTTGGTGTCGGAAACTACGTTATACCCGTATATTCCCGGGACGGAGCCCGCCGGGCGTGGGCGCTTTACCACCTGGACTGTCATTCCGGTGTTAAATACCCGTTCACTCCCGGCGAGCTCACCCGGAGGGATGCATACGTCTCCCGGGCTCAGCGAGCCTGGCTTGAGGATACCCACATTGCCCTGAGAGAGGCCGAGGGTCAGGGCGTTCCGGCGATACTCTTCGACCACGTTCCCCCTGCAGAGTTCGACGACGTCTGGATGTTCGACGGTGTCTGGGGCGACCACGGCGAAATGGTCTGCCGCGCCCCCATCGGGGACGGGCTTATCTGCCTTTTGCGGGAGCTTGGAGATTTCCGGGGAGTGTTTGTTGGTCACGACCACACCAACAGCTTCCAGGGAAATTACATGGGGCTTACACTTGCCTACGGCCGCTGCTCCGGCAACTTCCGCTGGGCGCTGTGGACCTCGCCCCACGGGCTTCAGACCGAAGCAAAGCGCCATCCCGCCCAGGGCGAGACCCCCTATACCGACCATTTCGTCCGGGGAGGCAGAGTTATAATGCTCACCGAAGAAGGCGGAATGGACACCTGGGTCTCGCTTTACAACGGCGAAAGCGGCATTGGAAAGTTCACTCCGCCGCTGTTCAACAGATTCAATTTCTTTATTCCCGTGGACGGACAGCAGGGTGACCCCAACGGGATCGTTCCCTGAAACAATAAAACCAACCGAGGAGAGCTTGCCAAATGCCCTATCTTGACCCCAACAGGATAAACAGAATAGTAATTAAGGTGGGCTCTTCAACTCTCACCCACAGCACCGGAAAGCTGAACCTCCGGCGCATAAACATGCTGGCGCGTGTGCTGGCAGACCTTAAAAACTCCGGCCATCAGGTGGTTCTGGTCACCTCCGGCGCAGTTGCCGCAGGCGCGGGCAAGCTGAACATGACCCAGCGCCCCCGTGAGACCGCCGCAAAACAGGCCGCCGCCGCCGTTGGTCAGTGCGCCCTGATGCACCTTTACGACAAAAACCTCAGCGAATACGGCGCCACCGTTGCCCAGGTGCTTCTCACCCGTGACATTCTGGACAACGCCACCAGCCGCCAGAACGCCGCAAACACCTTTGCGTGGCTTCTTGAACACGGGGCGATCCCCGTTGTAAACGAAAACGACAGCGTTTCCACCTACGAGCTTGAAAAGCTGGTGGGCTTTGGGGACAACGACAGGCTGGGCGCAAACGTCGCCGTGCTCTGCGGAGCGGATCTGCTCATCATCCTCTCCGATATAGACGGGTTCTACGATGCCGACCCCCGGGAGTCCGAGGAGGCAAAGCTTATCCCCGTGGTGAGCGAGATCACTGACGAGCTTCGTGCCCTTGCCGGCGGAGCGGGTGCTTTGGGCACCGGCGGAATGGCGGCAAAGCTTGCCGCGGCGGAAATTGCCACCGCAGCGGGAGTTGACGTTGTGCTTGCCAACGGCGAGGATCCGGACATCGTTCTCGACATCTGCTCCGGCAGAGCCCGGGGTACACTTTTCCGTGCAAAGGAGGGCAAAAAAGCATGAGCCAGGCTGTTTTTGCCGCGGCTAAGGCCGCCGCTCCCGCTCTTGCCCGTGCGGGCAGGGGAGTTAAAGACTCCGCGCTTTTCCGCATTGCCGACGCCCTTGTTGCCGGAACCGAGAGGATAATCTCTGCAAACGAAAAGGACGTGGCCGCCGCAAGGGAAAAAGGTGTCCGCGAGACCATGATAGACCGCCTTCGCCTCACCCCGGAGCGTATCGCATCCATTGCCGCCGGAGTGAGAGAGGTTGCCGCCCTTCCCGACCCCGTGGGGGTGGTGGACAAGGGCTTCGTCCGTGGGGACGGGCTTTCCATCCAGCGGAAAAGAGTTCCCCTTGGTGTTGTGGGCATTATTTACGAGGCGAGGCCAAACGTCACCGCAGACGCCGCCGCCCTCTGCCTTAAATCCGGCAACGCCTGCGTGCTTCGCGGCGGCAGAGAGGCTCTCGCCTCCAACGTGGCCATTGCAGAGATAATGCGCTCTGCCGTGGAGGAGGTCGGCCTGCCGGCCGACTGCATCTGCCTTTTAGCAGACACCACACGCGCCGGTGCGGAGGCCATGATGCACGCCCGCGGGTTCATCGACGTGCTCATCCCCAGAGGGGGAGCGGGACTTATCCGCAGTGTTGCGGAAAGCTCCACCGTGCCCGTCATTGAGACCGGCGTTGGAAACTGCCACATCTACGTTGAAAAAACTGCCTCTGCCGAAATGGCAAAGAGCATTATCATAAACGCAAAAACCTCCCGTCCCTCCGTTTGCAACGCGGCGGAGAGCCTGATCTTCGACCGTGAGGCTCTGCGGATGCTTCCGGAGATCGCCGACGCCCTGATCGAAAAGGGTGTTGAGCTCCGGGCCGACCCCGAGAGTCTTGCTGTTCTGGGAAACCGGGCGATTGCCGCCGGGGAAGAGGATTTTGCAACGGAATTTCTGGGTCTCACCATTTCGGTGAAGACCGTTTCCGGCATTGACGAGGCCATCGGCCACATTGCGAAATACGGCACCGGCCACAGCGAGGCCATAGTCACCTCGGATTACGCCGCATCGGAAAAGTTTTTGAACGAGGTGGACGCCGCGGCGGTCTACGTGAACGCATCCACCCGGTTCACCGACGGAAACGAGTTTGGCCTGGGCGCGGAGATCGGAATTTCCACCCAGAAGCTCCATGCCAGAGGTCCCATGGGCCTTGAGGCGCTCACAAGCATGAAATACACCGTCCGGGGAAACGGACAAATCAGGTAAAAGAAATTTTTAAGTGGGGATCTGACCAGATATGAAAATCGGCTTCGACAACGACCTTTACATTAAGCTTCAAACTGAACATATAAGGGAACGGATCAGCCGGTTCGGCAATAAGCTCTACCTTGAATTCGGAGGAAAGCTCTTCGACGACTACCACGCCGCAAGAGTTCTTCCCGGCTTCGACCTTAACGGAAAGGTCAAGCTCCTTTTGAACATGAAAGAGGATGCGGAGCTCATCATGTGCGTTTCCGCAGAGGCGATCGAGAAAAACAAGATCCGCGCCGACATGGGCATAACCTACGACGAGGATGCCATCCGCCTTGTGATTTTGCTCTCCGGCCTGGGCATTAAGATAAATTCCGTGGTCATCACCCTTTACGACGACCAGCCTGCCGCGGCAAAGTTCAAGACCCGCCTTGAAAACATGGGCATAACCGCCTACATCCACCGCCCCACAAAGGGCTATCCCACGGACGTTGAGACCATCATCTCCGAAGAGGGCTACGGCGCAAACCCCTATATCGAGACCACCCGTCCCCTCGTGGTCATAACCGCTCCCGGCCCCGGCTGCGGAAAGCTGGCAACCGCCCTTTCCCAGCTCTATCACGACAACAAGCGCGGTCTTAAGGCGGGATACGCCAAGTTCGAGACCTTCCCCATATGGAACATCCCCCTCAAGCACCCCGTCAACCTGGCCTACGAGGCCGCAACGGCGGATCTTAACGACGTTAACATGATCGACCCCTACCACCTTGAGGCCTATGGGGTGACCACCGTCAACTACAACCGCGATATCGAGGTCTTCCCCGTGGTGCGCACCATTCTTGAGCGCATCACCGGAACGGATATCTATAAATCTCCCACGGACATGGGCGTCAACATGGCCGGCTTTGCCATTTGCGACGACGAGGTCTGCCGTGAAGCCTCAAAACAGGAGATAATCCGCCGTTACTACAAGGCCGCCTGCGACAAAAAGCTGGGCAGCCCCGAGGCGGACGTTACCGTGGGACGCATTCAGGTGATCATGCAGCAGGCAGGCACCAGAACGGAAAACCGCCTGACCGCCCTCGCCGCCAGAGCCCGCACCCAGGAGACCGGCGTGCCTGCCACCGCCATTGAGCTTGCGGACGGACGCTTTGCCGTGGGCAGAATGTCCGACCTGCTGACCGCCCCGGCCAGCGCCATGCTGAACGCCATTAAGATGTGCGCCGGAATGGCCGACCCCGTCCACCTGCTTGCCCCCAGAGTTTTAGAGCCCATACTTAAAATGAAAAAATCCGTGCTGAAAAGCGCCTACCCGAGGCTGAACGTTGAAGAGGTGCTCATCGCCATGAGCATTTGCGCGGACCTTAACCCCTCGGTCGAGCTGGCAATGAACAAGCTGGGCGAGCTTGCGGGATGCGAGGCGCACTCCACGGTTATGCTCACCCCCTCGGACATTGCCGCCTACAGAAAGCTTGGGATCAACCTGAGCTGTGACCCCGAGTTCCTCTCAAAATTCGACACCTGAGCCATATCTCACAGATCACAGGATTTTCCCGGAAGGAATTGCCCCGGAGGTGGAGAACATATTGTATTACGAAAAGACCCTCTGTGACAGTTCTTCCGAATGGATAGTCCTGCTTCACGGTCTGGGCGGGACGCTTTTGTCTCTTAAATATCAGATACGCGAGTATTCAAAATACTACAACATAATAGCAATTGAGCTTCCCGGCCACGGGCATTCCGTCTCTGAGCCGCCGCCGAAGGTCTACGATCTTGAGAACGTTGCCGCCAAGGTGGTGGACGTTATGGACGAGTGCGGCGTGGAGCGCGCCCACTTTATGGCGGTTTCCATAGGCACCATGATCGCCGTGGGCGTTGCGGCCTTCCACCCTCATAGGGTGATAAGCATGGTCCAGGGAGCGGGAATTTTGCGCTTTGAGTGGCAGATGAGGCTTTTTGCTCACCCTGCGGTGTGGAGCAGTAAGATATTTTCCCACTACACCGTCTACAACTTCTTTGCAAGCTTTATCTTCCCCGGCAAAAAGCACGCCTTTGCCCGGCGCATCTTTATCAAGGGTGCGGCGCAGATGGGCTGTGAGGCGTTCTGTGCCTGGGTGCTGTTTATGTTCGGCAGGGGCAGACGGCTGAGAGATTTTATCTGCAGGCTGAACTCCCTTGAAAAGCCCATCCCCCAGATATACATAATGGGTGAGGACGATTTTCTTTTCCGCCGCAGTACCCCCCGCCTTGCAGGCCGCATCAAGGGCACGGAGACCGTAGTCATCGAGGATGCGGGACATATCTGCAATATCGAGCGCAGAAAAGAGTTTAACCGGATCTCTCTGGAGTTTTTTCAGAAAAACCGGGAGCAAGAGACCGTGTGATCTGTCGGGCGAAAGCCCGGCTGACAAAATAAATTTTTAATTTACAGGAGAGAAAGTTATGAAGACCATACCCGGCGGCGCCTATCCGGCGATGATAACCCCCTTCACCCTTGACGGTGCCATTGACTATCCTGCCGTTGCAAGACTTATGAAGTGGTATGAGGACCGCAACTGTGCCGGTGTTCTGGCTCTCTGCGCCTCCAGCGAGACCGAAAAACTCACCCTTGAAGAGCGCTATGAGCTGGCAAAGTTCATCGTTGAGCACAAGGGCAAGATGACCATCGTTGTCTCCGGCCACAACGGCGACTCCATTGAGGAACAGATCGAAGAGATGAACCTCATGGCCAAGACCGGTGCCGACGCCCTCTGCTTCATCACCTGCCGCATCAACAAGCATGCCGGCAACGACGAGGACCGCTTTATCGAGCTTCTCGACCAGCTGGTGGACGGCATCGAGGACAAGGAGATCCCCCTTGGCTTCTACGAAAAACCCGACCAGTATAACCTTAACATGACCCCCAAGATCCTCCGCCACTGCACCGAGTCCGGCAGATACGTCTTCCTTAAGGAGACTTCCTGCCGCTCTGCAGCCATCAAGGCCAAGATCGACGCCGTCCGCGGCACCAACTTTGGCATCTACAACGCCAACTCCAGCCTGCTTTACCAGTCCCTTATCGACGGTGCTGCCGGCTTCTGCGGCATCATGGGCAACGTCCACCCCGACCTCTATCAGTGGCTTTGCGACAACTGGGCCAAGTACCCCGAAATGGCACAGTACGTTTCCGACTTCATCGGAACCACCGGCGAGATCTGCAACCAGTATCCTGCCATCGTTAAGTACCACATCAGCCAGACCGGCGCCGAGATGACCCATTACACCCGCCGCGCAGGCCTCGAAAAGCTCAGCGAGCAGAACACCTACCGTATGCATCAGTGCGAGCGTCTCACCGAAAAGCTCCGCGCTGAGCTCCGTGAGCTGAAATGAAAAAATGGCTCTGGGCCATTCCGGTGTGTCTGATACTTGTGACCTCCGTGGCCATAGGCATTCTCAACACCCGGGATATCGACCCCGAGGACATGATCGCCAAAGCCGACCTTCGGGAGCTTGCCCCCATAAGCGAGGCCGAGGCACTTACCGCCATCGAGACCGATCCCCGTTTTGCCTCCAGCCAGTTTGAGATCCTCTTCGAGGATGAAGTGTCCACCCTCTACGTCACAAAGTCCGCCCCCCGGGAAGCCGAGCCTTCGGCCCTGAACCGCCGGGTGTACACCCGTGACCTCGGAAACGGCTGGACCTACGTTTTTGAGTATCTCTGCGGCCTGACTTTCACAAATCAGTACACGGATCAGCTTGAACGGGAGCTTGGGGAGCTCGGCAGCGTTACCTTCTACCTCAGGGAAAGATCCGCCTGCGCCGACCCCGGCACAAAAAGCAAAAGCGACTGGACCGTCCAGGCCCACGTCACCCTTCCCTCCGGCGAAGAGCGCATCGCCTTTTTCGATCCCAAGACAAAAGTTCTGATGGGATTTGGTTCTTAAAGTAATAATATACCGGCTGTTTTGATGCAAAAATCACAACAGCCGGTATGTTTTTTGCCCCGGATATGTTGACACGGGAGCGTGGGTTGTGGTAAAATCAGTTTGGGGATAAACGTGTATTTCCCGGTATTGGTCGGCGCCCAGACGACCAGGATGCGATTTGCGTTGATTATGGGGGATTCGAAATGAAAACGTATATTGTGTTGGCTGTAATATTAGGAGTAGAGATGGTGGCATTAAACATTGCAAAAATGTGTGGAATATCTATTGAATCCCCGCTTTGGAATGCTTTGGGTCTGATCGCCTTTTTTGCCCCGCTTGAGTTGCTGCTGTTTTTCCTGAACAGGGATATGAGAGTGAAGACTCCGGTGAGAATTGTGTGCCGCGTGTTTTTCTGGGTGATACTCGGATTTTTAGGAATCACAGGCGTTGTGTCGATTTCTTCCTTGTTTGCCTAATTACGCTGTGTTATGTCGCAGAGTACATGACCGTAAAGTGGGGGCGATTTGAGATGTCAAGAGCCCCTACGGTGTAACAGGTTAACCTTTCTCCCCGTAGGGACGCCCCTCCCGGGGCGTCCGAAAAAGGTTGCAATCGGCACGGTGTTGCCGGAAGGGCAAACGGGATGATACGTGGGTTCCCCGGCGGGCAGATGATATCTGCCCCTACAGCGCAGGGGTTGTCTTTGCGCCCGTAGGGGAGGCTATCAGCCTCCCGCAAACGTTGCCGTCGGCACGGTGTTGCCGGAAGGGCAAACGGGATGATACGTGGGTTCCCCGGCGGGCAGATGATATCTGCCCCTACGGCGCAGGGGTTGTCTTTGCGCCCGTAGGGGAGGCTATCAGCCTCCCGCAAACGTTGCCGTCTGTACAATGTTGCCGGAAAAGGCAAACGGGATGACACGGCAAAACGGGCGAACGCAGTTCGCCCCTACGGCTCGCGGTTTACTATGGGCGATTTTTAAATCGCTCGGTGCGCCCCCCGTAGGGGAGGCTATCAGCCTCCCGCAAACGTTGCCATCGGCACGGTATTGCCGGAAGGGGCAAGCGGGATGATACGGGGGTGCATTCACTCCCTCAGTCTCGGCCTTTGGCCGATCCAGCTCCCTCGGAGAGGGAGCCTTGGGTACGTGCTTTTATTTTTAGCACTATCCTATCTTTACAGCCCGTAGGGGCGTTCTGTGAACGCCCGCAAACGTCGCCGGTTGGCACGGTATTGCCGGGAAAGGCGAACGGGATGATACGGGGGGACGAATGAATATTGAATAATGAAGCCGCTTCGCTGATGAATAATGAATAGTTGCGGTAGGGTCGATTCACGAATCGACCCGTATATAAACCTCCCCCTCTCGGGGGAGGTGCCCCGCAGGGGCGGAGGGGGCACGGAGGTCGCCTTTAGCGCGGTGTTGCCGGGGAAGGCTTACGGAATCCCCCCCTACCCCCCCTTTAGGCAAGGGGGGCTTTTTGCGAAGGCTGCCTTTGGCACAATGTTGAACAATGGTGCATTGGCAAGTAGGGGCGAACTGCGTTCGCCCGCAAACGTCGCCTTTGGCACAATGTTGCCGGGAGAGGCAAACGGGATGATACGCGGGTTCCCCCGGCGGGCAGATGATATCTGCCCCTACGGCGCAGGGATTACCTTTTCGCCCGGTAGGGGAGGCTATCAGCCTCCCGCAAACGTCGCCGGTTGGCACGGTATTGCCGGGAAAGGCGAACGGGATGATACGGGTGGCACGAATGAATATTGAATAATGAAGCCGCTTCGCTGATGAATAATGAATAATTGCGGTAGGGTCGATTCACGAATCGACCCGTATATAAACCTCCCCCTCTCGG